>OMUY01000014.1 GCA_900314355.1 uncultured Eubacteriales bacterium
GCGTGATGGAATTGGCAGACGTGCGGGACTCAAAATCCCGTGGTGGCGACACCGTGCGGGTTCGACCCCCGCCGCCGGCACCATAAATATTATGGCCGCGGAGTATAACCGCGGTTATTTTTTGGCTGATAAACAAAAATTTAACGGTGCGTTATCTTTAGACGGATAAACGGCCTCTGAAAAGTCACAACAATTTAAAGGTGGTGCGTTTTTTGACAACAGCGATTTTCTGCTCGCCGAAAAAGGACGGAGAGACGTCTTATCTTTTCAACTTGTTCATATCGGGAAGGGAAGACGTAAAGACGTTTTATATGTACGAGGAAAATATTAAACCATGCGTAGGATGCGGGTCATGCGGGAAAACGGGCAGATGTATATATGACGATACGAATGATATTTTGCTGTCGATTGAAAAAAGCTCTCATGTGATTATCGCGTCGCCCGTTTACAATTATTCTTTTCCGTCTCCGGCGAAAGCTTTTCTCGACAGACTCCAGCCTTATTACGGAAGTTCGCCGAAAATTGACAAAAAAGGTTTTCTTTTAGTCGCTTGCGGAAAATCCGGAAAGTATTCCCTCGAGATTATGAAAAAGCAGACAGAGTACGCTTTTTCAGTTCTCGGCGTAAAATATTCGGGCGGTCTTTTCATGACGGGTACGGATAAAAATAAATCTCTTCCGAAATCGGAAGAGAAAAACGTCGTTAAAACAGCTGATAAATTTTTTAAAATCTGAATTTATTTAATATTGAGTGCCGGGCAGAGTTTTCAGCTTGTAATCTCCGGATAGAATCACCTGCATCAGCTCTTCGCTTGTTTTTACTTTTTTGCCGGTGAAAATTCCTCCTCTTGCGGCGTCTTCCGTTCTGTGCGCGTCGGAACCGGAAGTCGGTCTGAGATTGTATTTTTCCGCCCACATTTTCGCTATGTCGTTTCTTGAGTCGTGATGAAGACAGGCGTTGTACGCCTCAATTCCGTCTATATCGGTTATTTCAACTATAGTCTGACTTTCTCTGAAAGGGTGAGCCTGAATTACTGTAAGATTGTTTTTCTGACAGAATTTGTGAAATTCGTGAAGCTCTAAATAAGGCATTTCGCTGTGGTCGTAAAGAAATTTTTCCGTCAGACCGAATATCAGATAATCATTGTCGGTATCTGACAGACGCATTTCCATTCCGAACATTACGGAAAAATCGTCGGTCTCTGATTTTTTCGCGTTTTCGTATCCTCTTATGAAGTAATCTACCTTTTCTTTCCATGAGTTTCCGGGATATTTTTTTTCAAGATACCACGGACCGAAGTGATCCGTAATCATCATTCCGGAATATCCGGCGTTTTTGTATCTTTTTACCATCTCCTCCGCCGTCGCCTCGCCGCATGGAGATACGTCCGACGTGTGTACATGCGTCTCATAAAGATAACTCATTTTATTTTCCTCCCGAGAAGGCGATTTGTTGTCTTCTGCAAAAATTATTATATCATTTGCGGACAGATTTTCAATATCAAGGTTGAAAATTATAAAAAGTTTTGTTATTATTGTCTCAAATAAAACAGAAGAAGGAAAGACTAAATGAAAAAACTTAAAGCAGCGGTAATAGGCGTAGGAAGCATCAGCTATCATCACATCATGGGATATATTCACGACCCGGACACCGAGCTTTACGCTTTTTGCGATATAAACGAAAGAAGATTATTTGAAAAAGCCGACGAGTACGGAGTTCCGAGAGAAAGATGTTTCACCGATAAGGACGAAATGTTTAAAAAATGTCCGGAAATAGATGTAGTGTCTGTCACGACATGGAACTGTGCTCACGCCGAATGCACAATAGCCGCGCTTAACGCCGGAAAAGACGTTATATGCGAAAAACCGATGGCCATGAACGCCAAAGAGGCTCAGGCGATGAAGGACGCGGCGGATAAAAACGGCAGGCTTCTCCAGATAGGTTTTGTCAGAAGATTCGGCAACGATACTAAAGTTGTAAAGGATTTCATCGACGCCGGCGATTTCGGCGATCTCTACTACGCAAAAGCGACTTATCTCAGAAGAAACGGCAATCCCGGCGGATGGTTTCAGGATAAGTCACGCTCCGGAGGCGGCCCGCTCATAGATTTGGGCGTTCATGTAATAGACCTTGTCCGCTATTTAATGGGATGTCCGCAGCCCGTTTCGGTATATGCGTGCACATTCCAAAAGCTTTTTGACAGACCCGGAATTATATGCGAAAGAGGCTACAGATCTTCGGACGCCGGCTATGACGACAGCTGCACCGTAGAGGATCTCGCTTCTGCTATGATAAGATTTGACAACGGGGCCGTTCTCCATTTTGAATCGTCGTTTTCTTTAAACATAAAACACGACGAAAGCGCTATAGAGCTTTTCGGAACAAAAGCCGGGTGCAAGATGGATCCGAAGCTTCATATTTTTACAGACAAACACAATTATCTTGTCAATGTGGATTTTGATCTCGATACCGAGCCCCATTTTGATAAAATATTTGAAAACGAGCTTGCCGCTTTCTTAAATTCAGTAAAGACAGGCGAAAAAACAATCGCTCCCGCGGAGGACGGCGTCACGCTTATGAAAATTTTAGACGCGTGTTATAAATCTGCAGCGACAGGTCACGAGGTATTGATAGAAAAATGAGTTCCGGTGAAGACGGGAATAAGGAAAAGAAAAATTCCGGCTCCAAGAAAATGAGAACGAGCGCCAAAACAGCTGTCGGAGGTATTTCAGCCGCTCTGAGCGTTGTGGTTATGCTTCTTTCGGCAGTCGTTCCTTTTCTTGAGTACGCTCTGCCCGCCGCCGCGAGCTGGCTCATCACCATGATATGCCTTGAGCTTGACAAAAAATGGGCGTTTGCCACATACGTCTCTGTCAGTCTTTTGTCTCTGATGATGCTTACAAATAAAGAAACGGCGATGATGTATGTCTCGTTTTTCGGATATTATCCTATTTTAAAACTTTTTTTTGAAGAGAAAATCAATCGAAAATGGGTGATCTGGATATTAAAAATAATAGTTTTTAATGCCTCTGTTTTCGCAGCGTATTATATTTTGATTAAACTTTTTGCGTTCAGGATTGAGGATTTGACGGAAAACGGCGTAAAGGGTCTTGTAACTCTCGACATAATGATGAACGTAATGTTCGTCTGCTATGAGATAGCTCTTTCAAAATTCATCATGATATATCTGAAAGTATGGCAGAAAAAATTCAGAAGAATTTTTAAAAACTGAAAAATTAACGGAACCCGCAGAGGTTCCGTTTTTTAATTTAATTTTAGTTCTTACTTATTTTACGGATTGCATCTTTTGCACGGCGAATATCCTTCGTCGATAAGAGTCTGTCTGCCGCCCTTATAATATTCCTTGTTGGACGCCTTTATTTTTTCCGCCTCTTCGCAGTTTGTTCTGTGGAATTTTTTAGTCGATTTATTTAAGATGTAATCGGCGTTTTTCTGCTGCTGCGATGTAGTTGACTCAGTCGTTTGTTTCGTGGCGGAAGAAGTGGCAGTTGTGACAATAGCTTTGCCGATAAGAGATGAGTCTCCGGTGCTGTAATTTATCGAAACTCCGGGCTGCACATTGTAGCAGAAAACGCAGAAATCTATTCCTTTTCCCTTGTCCTCTACCGAATAACCTTCGAGAAGAACTCCTCTTGCGAGAAGGTCGGAGCCTTTGAAAATAGGCGTTGAGCGGTACATAACGTGGTTTCCTGTATCCTTGATATAATCCGATACGGTCTCCTCGTAAGGCAGCATTCCTTCCACGTTCATATACCTTGTGCCCGTTATGAGATTATTCACATTGGCGTTTTCGCCCGTGAGCTGATATCCGATAAGATGACATCTGTTATACAGGTATTTGCCGTCTACAATATCGTATTTGACCGTGTGCCAGCCGGAAGGCTTCACCATTCCTATTGAGCCCCGCTCCTCGGTAGGCATAAGATCTTTTCCTATTGACGCGGCTGTGTAGCCGCATCTTCCCAAGCTGTCGAGATCGGAATAATACTCGTATGACTCGCTTATAATTTCCGAATAAGTGAAAAACGGCTTGTTGTCGTTAATTTCCACGGACGGATTTCCTTTGTACGCAGGTATTTCGCCCGATGTGAATTTGGGCTTTGCGGCGGGAATTTTCTTTGAAACATTTTTTCCGGTTGTGTTTTTTTCGGTAGTATTTTTCTTTGTTTCGGTCTGTTTTTCGGTGGTTTTCGTCGTCTCGTCCCGATATGTGACAGTCGGCGAAAGCGAAGCGGAAATTCTGAGAGCCATTCTCGCGTCGAGAGCCGAAATTTTTCCGTCCCCGTTCATATCCGCCGCTTTTATCCGCCTTGTGTCAAATTTTTCGAGCTGCGCCGAAACTCTTAAAATCATTCTCGCGTCAGAAGCGGTAACTTTTCCGTTGAAATCCACGTCGCCGAGAAGAGCCGCCGAAGGCGACAACGTCAAGACGACGGAAAGCAGAAGAGATAATAAAATTGATGAAAATTTTTTCACAAAAAAATACCTCGATTTCATATAAAATCTTCGCAATTTAACGTCGGATGCTTTGTTTTTCAAAAAATTTTTAAGAAATATGAAATATTATTTTTATATAAAGATATATTATCATAATTTATTCAATTTGACAACTGGTATTTATGTACAAATAATGTTGCGGATATTTATACAAAAGGTAAAATTTTTTTTTCGATTCCATTTATCCTTGAATTTAACCGCAAAAATAATTATAATTAAAATGATTAAATTTATAGGTGAGATTATGTCTTGCCGAGATATGATTTATGTGATTCAACTTTTTTAAAAAAATTGAAAATTATTCTGATAGGGGGAAATTTACATGAAGACTATGAGAAAAACGCTCAGCGTATTTTTGGCTGTGCTTATGATGGTCTCATGTCTTACGGCGGGCTTCTACGCGATGGCCGCCGACACAGACGATCTGGTAAAAGATCTCGCTTATCATTTCTTCGAGCTTAACGGTAACGATATAGCTACGGAGAATGTCAACGTGACAAATTCCACGGATTCGTTCACAATTTATCAGCCGGGTCTTGCTTCAAGAGTCGACAATTACGATGTTGAGAATAAATCCGGCGATTATGTTTACCAGGATGACAGCGGCAAACCTGTCCGTTCCGTAGCTTATACTCATACGGTTACGGCGAGCGACGATTCAAACCGCACGATTTACAACACGTATTCTTATTTTGAGCAGATTTTCAAAACATATTATACGGACGGCAGCACGGCAAACAAGACGCCTAACCAGATAACTGACGAAATCAAGCTCAAGTTGAAAAACGTAATAGACGACAGTACCGGCGATCTTCTTTTCTTCGACGGCTACACATATTACGTTGACGCTCTCGGAAACATAGTTTCCCGTTCCAAGGAAAGAACTTATACGGCCAAACAAAACGCCGGCACCGGCGACGTCGATATCACATACAATAAGTACGACGATAACGGCGCTGTAATAGGTACTACTACGGTAGAATCCGAACAGAACATACCCGCTTCTCAGGTTTTGGGCGGAATCACAGAGCATTCAAGACTCGCCGGTTCGGCTCAGTCGGGCCAGATTTACGCGAAGAACTTATATGAGCTGATGAATGTCGATACAATTATCAACTATTTCGTCGGCAACTGCACCGCCGCAAACTCCGGCACATGGTTCCACACATATATCTTCGATGTAAAGACAGACGTAAACTACATTCTCGAAAACGAAGAGCCTACGTCTGATCCCATTCAGGTAGACGAGCATAAAGCCACATTTAAAATGGGCAGGCTTTTCGACGATTCAGGCACGCAGGCGTCATACTACACAAGTTCATGGGAGACAGAAGACGAGCCGACCAAGACGGACAACAGCAGATATGCCCTTATGCAGCTTAAGGATAATATGCATAACTACTTTAACGAGTATTATGTAACCAAGAACGGAAAACAGAAACTCGAGACAATGTCTGTTTCTCAAATAAAATCCGCATATAATACTGTTACTGCGTATTATGACACATTCTCTGCTCTGTCAAACAAAGCGCAGCTCAATTTCTTCGGACAGGACGCTTATCAGTACATGAACCTTGTAACACAGCTGAGTTCTGTCGATATAAACGAGCCTCTTTTCCCGAAGAGAACATCCGCTCTCTTTGACGACGATGACGGCAACGACGTGACATATCAGGTCACAGCCTCTTCGGTCGGATCGGTCGTATCCACTATTGACTCTCTTCTTAAAAACGAGGCGCTCGGCAGAACATTAAAGCCTATTCTCGATATGAGAAAGGCAAACGGCGACGAGCTTGTCGAGGGACTTTCCAATATTACCGGCAATACCCCGTACGAGATGCTTCAGAACGCTATCAGACAGTATCTTTTCTCCGATAATATTGTCAACCTTATTCTTGAAAAACTTTATCCTATCATCACAAATAACGTTGATAAGCTTTTGACAGATGATTTCATTCAGAGCGCTATTAAAAATGCTGTCGGCTCAACACTTGGAGGTCTTGTAACAAACATTGCGAACAGCATCGTAGGTTCAAGCAACGGCGGATGGCAGGCTCTTATTTACGCAGTTCTTGTTCATGCCAAGATAGGCGCTTATCCCTCTGCTTTCGCGTATGTAATGGACTGCTTTGGTTATTCCGATGAGTTCAAATCAATTTACAACGTTCTTTCTAAATCAGGCGGCGGCTCACGTAATTCTGCCGGCGACTTCAAAGAAAGCGATTTCGATTACAACGGAGTCGATGTCAGCACAAAAGCTTACGCTAATACTCTCATCGGTTCACAGTTCGACTCCTACTGCGGAAACAGATGGAAAGACGTCGACTGGGGCAACATGATTTGGGGTATTAACGGCGATTCCGGTAAATTCAAGGACGCTCTCACTTGTGCGCTTGCTCCGTTTACAGGTATTCTCGCCTGCATACTCGGCAATCAGACTCTTAATATCAAAGCTGCAGAAATGAAAGTATTATTAATTACATATAATCTCAACCTCAAGATTGAGGGTCAGCAGATTTACGATGAGGTTCTTCTTCCTCTTCTTGAGATGCTCGGCATTACAACTGCCAACGGCCTTAAAACTCAGGCTCAGGTAAATGCTCTCGCGGACGAAGTAATCAACGGCAACGATTTCGCTCCGACAAACGGCGCTACAAGCGTTAACAACTTCCTTCAGGGCACATTAATCAATCCTCTTATCAGCTGGGTGACGGATACTCTTCTCGCTTCTCCTATTTCCGAAATCACAAAGATAGTTGTTAACCTTTCATATTATCTTACATCTTATGCTCTCCTCAACACTATAAAGGGAATAGAAATTCCGCTTAAAGTAAATATTAATGGCGGAGGAATAAGTCCGAATATCAATGTATATACATTGAAAGTTTCTAACCTTCTCGGCGACAAGCTTGATTTCCTCGATTCTTTACAGGGCATAATCGACCTTATCGGAATTTCCACAAATACGGGCAGAGCCGTAATAGGCTACTATGATCCGACGCTCACGTATAAAACAGATTCCTCGGGCGCTTACGTAAAGGATTCGCAGGGACAGTACGTAATAGACGAAGATAAACTTGCGCAGGTCAGAATTTATCAGCCTACTCAGGAAGGCTACGACGCGACTACAATGACGCAGGCGGCTTATGTCGGATATACAAATCCTTCTTATGTCGATTCCGAAACAGGCGAGCTTCTTGACGATCATCTATCTGTTGATACATACGGCAAGGTTGAATGGAGCGAGGATCTCGCCGTTTATCTCGCGGCGAACGGAGACAATACGTTCGCGCTTTACGGCAACAGCTATGACTACGCTTCTCTCGGTTTGAATGTCGGCGATACCATTCCGTCCGATAAGCTTTCGTCAGCGACAATCGGCGATGTACTTTACAAAAACGCTGTCGGACAAGTATGCGGATATTTCAACGATAAGACAAATACGGCTTATAAATCCATACCGATGGTTACGGATGACAACGGCGTTCAGACTCAGGACGACCCGGAAAATTATACGGCTGTTTACAGAATGTACAGCTATACTCATTACGTTGACGAGTCCACGCCGGAGACAGATTATGTTCTGTACGACAATGTAAGTTCAATTACGGATCCGGCGGAGGTCAAATCTCTTAAACTTGTAACCGACACTTCTCTTTATAGGGAAAAGGTCAGCCTTGTCGCTATAATGGATTATAAGCTTCAGTCGACCGGCACCGAGGAAAAGACATCGTCTATAAGGTCATGCGATCTCAGCGCGGGTTCCGACGGTTCCACAAAATGGGCTTCGGGAACGAGAAAGTACATAAGTCTTACAAACGAAGGCGAAGGTCTTGTAATTCTCGCAATATTCAGATATATATTCTCAGTATTCCATTACAGAGAATGGGATAAAGATGAAGGCGACTACACAACAGAGACTTCTCTTGTCAATGCATTCCTTACGAATGATACTCTTAACAATGAACTTGTGTACGGCTTGACTCTTGACGATATATTCAACAGTCTTGCTCTTCACCCGGATGAGTGCATTGCGGCGCTTTATGAACTTCTTACTCCCACATATTCGGGAGAAAGACCTGAAAACCACATAATCAACATTGTAAAATCCGTCGCCGAGGGCAAGGTGGTTACAGGAAAATCCACGTCGTCCGACCCGAATTATAAATACAACCTCTTCCAGGACGAGGCGGTATATTACGGATATGACACTTTAAGTGAACAGGTTAAAAAGTACAACGATTCGTCTTTCGGTCCTCAGGTTCAGTATTCAGAGTATTGGACAAGAGACAACGCGGAATATGTTGTTGATAATATCGACGATGTAATCAACAATATAACGTCCATATTCTCGCAGGATTCAATTCTCAACGTTTCAAGCGAAGGCGAACTAAGCGGACTTATTGGTGACGCTATTTCAAACGCTATTGACGACGAAACGCTTTCTTCTTTGATGTCGTCTCTGTTCACTGCTCTTGACGGAGCTATATCAGGCGGCGGACTTGCGGACATTCTTAAAAACGCGGTCGGACTTGATTACTCCAAAGAGTTTGTTTCGCAGACTTTGGCGTATGTATTCGGTACAGTTGACGGCGACAAGAACCCTGTATACAATAAGCTCGCATCAGACCTTTCAAAGGGCAGCACGGTTTATGACTCGACAACATTCTACGCTGAAGACGGAACTCCTCTCGTATGGGGCGTCGGCTCTACAGATGATGATGTTGCTTTGAGAAATAATCTCGGCTTATCTCAGGTGGAAATGCTTGAAAACTACGTTGTCGCATTCCTTGCTCCTTTCGCTATAGCAGTTAAATGGCTGGGATTAGGTCAGGATATTACGGCGTGCAATACTGTTGACACAAGCACAGGCATGGTAACTGATTATCAGTCCGGTATTCTCGATCTTCCCGGATATGAAGGATACCAGTACGCGTGGATTCCCCTTATGCACGCTCTTTCCGCTACAGACAATCTTCAGACCTACGAGCAGTATTTCAAGAGTGTTTATCTTGATCCCAAGAATACAACGGTAAGCGGCTCAGCCACAACTCTTTCGATTCCGGCGATTGTCGTCTCAAACGTAAACACGATAAAGGGTGTTCTGGATCCCGTCGCAGGACTTATCGACAAAGTTATTTCGGATCCCATCTCGACGGTTTTGAATATGCTTCCTAATCTGTTCTTCTACCTTTCAATCGGAGCTCTTTCGGATACAATCAACAACCTCGTACAGCCCGCTTATGTAATTATCGATATTGTGGCTCCTATAGTTGACGCTCTTCCGATAGTAAACAAATATCTTGCAAACGTCTCTATCGGCGGTGTCGCTCTCAACCTGAGTCTTCCTCTCGACTTCGATTTCAATGACCTCGCTAACAGCCTCATTACTATGCTCAGCGAAAATTACACGACGTTCAATATCAAGCCTAAGAATCTTAAGATAGGCACCGGACTCGAGTACATTACCCAGCCGTTTACGGCAATGCCCGTTCTCTTCAACGAAGACACGAGCGAGCCCGTAATCGACGAGTCAATCTACAGCACGCTTACAACTAAGGAAAAGGCTCATTACAAGCCCATGTACACTGTTGTAAGAGAAGGAGGATCGTCTACCGGAAATGTTGAAATAGATAACAACCCGGACAGCGAAACTTACGGTCAAATAATGTATTCGCCTGTTTTGAACGACGACGGAGAGCAGGTCTACTGCTACTATGACGAGAACGGATCAATAGATTCGACGAATGCTACGGAGATTATGTATCAAAACTGCTATATCAAGAATGATAAAGAATCGCCTGTTTATAAACTTGACCACTACGATCTTGAGGGAAACCCGGTATGGGCTCAGGCTTATCAGACAACAACGACGTCTTATCAGAAAGCGTCCGACGGTTCTTACCTCCTTCAGGACAGAACATACAATCCCGATACAAGGACATTCTGGGAATATGTTCCTTCTTATGACACAACAAAACCGATTGAGGGAGAATATCAGCAGTTGACCAAGGAAGTTCCTTATTACGCGTGGGGCGCTCTGAAACTCAACCTTCCTTATATAGATTTCAACTATATCTGCTCCGGAACATTGACATTCACACCTCTCACTACTGACGGAATAGAAAAATACGTTGAACTCGATTCGGCAGGCGGCGGCGATTTCCTGACACTCGTGTTGAGACTAGCGATGGAAATACTCGAGATGCCCGAGAATGAAGATTCACTCGTCCACTTCCTCAACGGAGCAGCTCTTCTCACCACTGATGAGGAAAGCACACTCAGAACAGTAATCGAGTGGATAGTAGATCTCGCGAAGAACACAGATGTTGTGGATAAACTTCTCGGCTACTTATTCAAGGCTTATAAGTTCCTTGTGCCGGTACTTGACGGACTTGCAGACAAATTCAAAGATCCTAACAATCCGTACACGCTCAACGATCTTCTCGACGCTGTAGGCGAAGCTGTAAAGAATCCTCTCAACTCAAGTTCGTGGACGAAAGCTTCGAATATCCTCAATACCATATTGAACTCAGGCACTAAAGACACGACGTCGAACAACGCGTCCGATACAATTAAAAAGGTAGGATTTTTCGCAAGGATACTTGAATTATTCCAGAGATTTTTCAATAACCTCAGAAAATTTTTCAAGGCTATGATTGGAAAGTGATAAGCCGAATATGCTTGAGAATAATTCAAAGCAAAAATAAGAAACGGGCGTTCGGGTTAAACCGGACGCCTGTTTTATTTTATTAAATAAAGAGATTTTATTCTTATGTAATAATCAGCGGTATTTTGAAGTTTATTTAAAAACAGTTTAAAATAATGTATGATAATATTTGTGTAAATTTTGATATGTTTTTTTACTCTCATTGCGGCATAAAAACTTTTAAATTTTATTTGCCGGATGAATAGATTATTTGGAGGAATAATAATGGCAAAGACATTTTTTACATCGGAATCGGTAACAGAAGGTCATCCTGATAAAATTTGTGATCAGATTTCCGATGCGATTCTCGATGAATATCTGAAACAGGATAAAAATGCGAGAGTGGCATGCGAAACTATCGTCACGACGGGAATGGCTCTCGTAATGGGTGAAATTTCATCTACGGCTGTAGTAGACGTTCCGTCTGTTATCAGAAAAACTATATGCGAAACAGGTTTCGATTCCCCTGAAAAGGGCTTTGACGGCAACACATGCGCGGTTTTCACAACTATTGACAAACAGTCTCCCGATATTTCTATGGGCGTTTCAGAGTCTCTTGAGATGAAGGAGGGCGATGATGACAAATACAACCTCAACGGCGCCGGCGATCAGGGAATGATGTTCGGCTACGCGTGCAGCGAAACGAAAGAACTCATGCCCATGCCTATTGAACTCGCTCACAAGCTTGCAATGAGACTTGCTCAGGTTCGCAAAGATGGAACCGTTAAATATCTCAGACCCGACGGAAAAACTCAGGTGACTGTTGAGTATGACGACGGAAAGCCTGTAAGAGTTGACACAGTTGTCATATCAACTCAGCATAATCCCGATGCAACGCAGGAACAGATAAGGGAAGATATGATAAATGAAGTTGTCAAAAAGGTTATTCCGGCTGATTTGATGGACGATAAGACAAAATTTTACATCAACCCTACAGGACGTTTTGTAATAGGCGGACCTGCAGGTGATTCCGGACTTACAGGCAGAAAAATTATTGTAGATACATACGGCGGCGCTGCGGCTCACGGCGGCGGATGTTTCTCGGGAAAAGACCCGACGAAGGTTGACAGATCGGCAGCGTACGCTGCAAGATATGTAGCTAAGAACATTGTTGCGGCAGGGCTCGCTGACAGAGCCGAAGTTCAGCTCGCGTACGCTATAGGCGTAGCTCACCCTGTATCTATCAGAGTAAATACTTACGGCACAGGCGCTGTTTCAGATGAAAAGTTGGCTGACGCTGTCGCAAAGGTATTTGATTTAAGACCTGCAGCGATAATCGACGCGCTTGATTTAAGACGTCCTATCTATAAAAAGACAGCCGCTTACGGACACATGGGCAGGGAAGACGCTGATTTCACATGGGAACGCACAGATAAGGTTGATGAACTTAAAGCTGCCGTAAATGCGTAATTAAGACAAAAATAAAGTCCGGCTCGTTTTTGGGTCGGATTTTTTTTATATGGCAGTTGAAAGTTTTTCATATCGGTATAAATTAAAATAACAGATTTTTATAAAAAAATTATATTAAAATAATAAATATTGACATTTTTGTGATTTCAATTTATAATTATCATCAAGCATTAAAAATTGTTTCGGAGGTTTATTATGAAATATGCTTTGGTTACCGGAGCGACAAGCGGACTCGGCAGGGAAGTGGCGGTCGCTCTGAGCAAAAAAGGCTGGTATGTATTCGCGTGCGGAAGAAATGAGGACGCGCTTGAGGATATCAAAAAAAATACAGACTGTCAATCGATTAAAATGGATGTTGTCGATCAGAAAAGCATAGACGAGGCTTATAAAGAGGTTGTAAAAGTGACAGATTATCTCGACGCGATAATCAACTTTTCCGGTATTCAAAAGATGAGCTCTCTTATTGAAGGCGATATCGATATTATCAAACAAACTCTTGAAGTAAACCTTCTTGGAATGGCAAGAGTGAATAAGACTTTTTTCCCGCTTGTAGAGAAATGGAACGGCAGAATTATCAATTGTTCGTCGGAATGCGGATGGATGACGCCTCAGCCGTTCAACGGCACATACACGCTTTCAAAGTACGCTGTCGAGGCGTATAATGACTCCCTCAGAAGGGAACTGATGTTTGTAGGCGTTCCGGTAATAAAAATTCAGCCCGGTTCGTTTAAAACGGCAATGCACAAAAAGACTGCCGATTCGTTTGACAGACTCATCAACAGCACGCATATGTACCGCGAAGTTCTTGAAAAGATGAAGGGCATGATGCTTATCGAGCTTAAAATGGCAAATAAACCCGACGCGCTTATCAGGGCTGTATTAAAAGCTGCCAACGCTCCGCATCCCCGTAAAAAATACAGAGTAAAAAATTCTCCTATTTTAAGCGTTATCGAAATTATGCCGCCTACAGTTGTGGATGCTCTTTACAAAAAGTTTCTTAAGTCTGAGAAAGTAGGCAGATTATTGGATAAAATCTATACTTGATTCAAATATTATTATAATTTTGTAAGACCGAAAAAAGCCGGAACTGTATTGTCCCGGTTTTTATTATTTGTGGTATTTTCCATTGGCGTTTATGTTGTACGCCCTGTATATCTGTTCAAGCAGCATTATCCTCGCGAGCCTGTGCGGAAATGTCATTTTGGACATAGAAATTTTGACATCCGCCCTGTTTTTAACCTCGTCCGAAAGACCGTAGGAGCCGCCGATTATAAACGCGATATCTCCGTTTTTTTTGGCGGAAAAATCTTTTATCAAACCGGCAAATTCCTCGGATGAATAATTTTTTCCTTCTATGCAAAGTGCGGCTGCGTTTTCAGAAGGGTTTATTTTTGATATAATTTTTTTGCCCTCCTCGTCGAGAGCCTTTTCCGTTAACGCGGCGGAATTATTCTCAAAAGTTTTCGCCGCCGGAATTTCTATTATCTCTGTTTTGCAATAAGCTTTAAGCCTTTTTAAGTATTCGTCTGACGCGTCATAAAAAAATTTGTCTTTTAATTTTCCGACGCATATTATTTTTACTGTCTGCATTTTATAAATAGATTATTTCTTCCGCCCTGCCGTGAGGTGCGACGGTCAATATATAATCAGAGTTTGAAAATCCTCTTCTAAGTAATGCGTTATTAGTCGTATTGAATGCTTTTTCGGGGGTGTTGTTATGTTCTGACAGATGAGCCAAAACTATTCTTGACGTGCCTGTCTCGACAAGTCCTGCTGCGACTTTTGCGCTGTCATCGTTTGAAAGATGACCTAATCTTGAGCATATTCTGTCTTTTAACGACTGCGGATACGGTCCGTATCTCAGCATTTTGACATCGTGGTTTGACTCGAGAAGCACAAGGTCGGAACCTTTTACCGAGTCAAACATCTGCCGTGTAACAATACCTGTGTCTGTAAGTATTGAAATTTTTGTTTCGCCGCCTGTCTCTATCGTAAATCCGCAGCTTTCGTATGTGTCATGAGACGTCGGGAAAGACTTGACAATCATTGACGACAGTTCCGCTCCGTTTTTACTTATAGTTCTGTAATCCACTTTGTCGGAAAGATAGTTTTTCTCTTTCATTCCTTCTATTGTTCCTCTTGTGGCGTAAACGGGAATTGAGTATTTTGACGCAAAAACTTTTACTCCGCACGCGTGGTCCGAATGTTCGTGAGTTACAAATATTGCTTCTATTTTCTTTTCGTCTATTCCGAAATAATCAAGCGCTAAGCATAGCTGCTTGCAGTTTAAACCGGCGTCAATTAAGACAGCGGACCCGTCGGACTCAATATATTCCGAATTTCCGCCCGATGATGAGCATAATGTAATAAATTTAGCCATGATAAAAAAACAAAAATAAAAAGGGAACAGAGAAGTTCCCTAAAATAAAATATGAAATAATCAGCTAATAAGCTTAATTTCATCCCCGTCTTCGGGAACAGTTATCTTTTTAATATCCGCTCCGAGAGAATTGAGCTTTTCAATGATGTTTTCGTATCCTCTTTCAATCTGATAGATATTTTCTATGCTTGATACGCCGTCCGCGCAAAGAGCAGCAATTATCATCGCCGCACCGGCTCTGAGGTCGTCCGCGTACAGCTGAGCCGGATTTAATTTCTCAACTCCGTTAACTACGGCAATTCTGCCCTCTACTTCGATATCGGCTCCCATTTTAAAAAGCTGATCCACAAATCTGAATCTTGAATCCCAAACGTTTTCCGTGACAACGCTTACGCCTTTTGAAAGAGAAAGGAAAGTAGTCATCTGAGGCTGCATGTCAGTAGGAAAACCCGGGTGAGGCGCCGTCGCTATTTTGCATGGCCCGCATCTCGAATCGGAAATAACTCTGACCGAATCGTCCGCCTCCAATACCGTGACTCCTGTCTGTCTGAGCTTTGAAGTTATCATCTCAAGATGTTTGGGAATTACGTTCGTAATAGTCACATCGCCTTTTACGGCTGCTGCCATTACCATGAATGTGCCTGCCTCTATCTGGTCGGGGATTATTGAATATTCGCAGCCGTGAAGATTTTCTACGCCTCTTATTTTAATTGTATCTGTTCCCGCTCCCATAACGTTAGCGCCCATGAGGTTGAGAAAATTAGCGAGGTCAACTATGTGCGGCTCTTTTGCGGCGTTTTCGATAGTCGTAAGACCTTTGGCTTTTACGGCGGCAAGCATTATATTTATGGTAGCGCCGACCGAAACCTTATCAAAATTGATAAAATTGCCGACTAACTGATCTGCCTTAGCGGCAACCATTCCGTCTTCTTGAATAATCTCGGCTCCTAATTTCTCAAAACCTTTTAAATGGTAGTTGATAGGTCTGACGCCGCCGAAATTGCATCCTCCGGGAGGCGCCACTTTGGCTTTTGACGATCTGCCGAGAAGAGCGCCGAGAAGGTAATAGCTTGAACGGGAGTTTTTTGTGGACTCATATGATACCGTATGAGAATGAATTTTTCTTGTGTCAATTCTCAATGTGTTTGGCTGAATCCACCTCGTTACACACCCCATATCCTGAAGGATCCTGACCATCACCTCAACGTCCTTTATTCTCGGCACGTTCTCGATGGTGCATATATCCTTGCTGAGGAGAGTCGCAGGAATAATGGCGACTGCTGCATTTTTAGCTCCGCTGGCCTGAACAGTTCCGAACAGCTTTTTTCCGCCGCGGACTATATATTTTTCCATACTTTTTCTTTTCTCCTTGTTTTTTCGCAGTCTGTTCCCAAAAACTGCGCCGGGTTCAGGAAATCTAACCCGTATAATATAAACAATCCATTTTGAGTAAACTAAAAATATCGTTGACTATTATTATACCATAGAGTGTAAAAAAATCAATCGGCAAAAGACAAATGATTACATTGTATTAATCATATATTTTATTGATTTTTTTAAATATTTGCCGGAAAACGTCAATATATAGATGCTTAAATTTCTTATGTCTGCTTTATCGATACATTCAGAAGAATGTCTTTAATTTTGTTTTTTACTTCCCCCGACGCGAAAAGCGGAAACAGGACAAAATCGTGGTACATGTTTTTGTATACCGAAAATGAAACGTCAACTCCGCTGTCGAGAGCTTTTCTGAAAAATTTTTCGGTATCATCTTTCATCGCGTCCCTTGAACCTGTGAAAATATGAGTCTCGGGGTAGTCCGAGAAATCAACTGAAAGCGGATTTATGAAAGGGGATGAAAGTTCAGTATTGCCGGCGAAAGACGCAATATATGAATAAAGCCCTGTGTATGAAAGAACGGGATCTCGGAATTTTTTTTCTTCTTTTTCCCTGCTCTGAAAATCGAGGTCGCATATAGGGGAAATGGCGATTATTTTGTTTGGAATACGCAAATTTTTTTCTTTCAGCGACGTAATCATCGTAAGGGCGATTGATCCGCCGGTCGAATCTCCCATCAATGTTATTTCATTGGGATTTAACATTGAAACAACATTTTGATAAATGCTTATTAAATCCGAATAAGACCACTGCCAAGAATAGTCGGGAGCTTTTAAATAGAGAGGAATAATAAATCTGACGCCGGTATCGTTTGCCGTTTCATCCGCAAGCTTTATCTGCTTAGGTTCTATTTTTCTTGAAAACGCACTTCCGTGAAAATAAAAACAGATATTTTTTGATGAATTTTTTGGCTCAAATTCAAGAAATAAAGCGTCGCCAATCCTGTGCTGTGTAACAGAACAAACCGTGTCCATTGAAAACGAAGGCACATATACGGCGTCTTTCATTTCGTCAACATATGCGTCCGCGCTGTCTTTTTTTGAAACTTTTTTTGAACCCCTTGATACAAGTATATTTTTTATAAATGAATTAACTATCTTGTCGTAAGCGTTTTTGAAATCACCCATGCTGAATTTCCGCCCCCTCTCTTTATAATAATAGCCGATTTACTCGTCAAATAAAATATTTTTTTTTGAAAAGAGCGGAGTAATCATTTTTTAGATCATACCGCTGAATTCGTCAATATTGGACGGTGAGATTTTTCTTTTTCCGTCCTCTATTTCTTTTATCATCTTAGTCATCAGTCCGTTTACAGGAGTGGGAATACCGGATTCTCTGCCTTTTTTGTCGATGTATCCGTTAAAAATATCGACCTCGGTTTTTTCTCCCCGTTCAAGCGACTGAAGAGTGGACGGTTTTACTTTTGCGTAGGACGTTTTGCCGAACGCCTTGATAACCGCTTGAATTATTTTGTCAAAAACAGTATTTGAATCAAGCGCAAGCAAACGGTAATCGAGAATTTTTCCGTACGGCGGAACTTTGAGCCCGAGCGCCTTTGAAGTTGCGAAACCTTCTTTTGCGATTGCCAAAAAAAGCTTTCTGCCTTTTTCGCTGTCGAGAATAATTCCGAGCGTCTCGCCCGTGATTGCGGCTACCGAATTAATGCATGTGTTAATAATCAGTTTTGACCATAGTCTCGCCTTGATGTCGCATGTAATTTCAGTCGGAAGCACCGCATTGTACATATCCCTCAAATAGTAGATTTTAGGAGGAAGTGAACCGTTGATAAGACCTATGTAAAATTCGCCTTTAGATGTCATCTCTACATGTTCCGGCGAAAGCAGAGTTGCACCGAAGCCTATCATAACTCCAACCGTTCTGTCGCTGCCGAAAATTTCGGCAAGAGTTTCCGCGCACAGTCCGTTTTCCATAGCTACGGCAAGCCCGTTGTCTTTAAGTTTGTTTTTTACGGAATTTGCCGCCGGAACCAATGCGGTGGACTTTACGGCTATAATAATAATGTCGTATTTTTCCGTCAGACTGTCCGGCGAAGAATATGCCGTAAATTTAGCGCTGTGGCTGCCTTTGGCTCCTGTAAGAAAAATGCCGTTATCTCTTATGTCCTTCGCTCTTTCCTCATTTATTTCGAGTATATCAAGGTCAAAACCGCCTTCTTTAAAAAGTACCGCGGCTGTACCTCCGACTGCTCCGGCGCCTACAAGCAAAACCTTCATCTTATTTTCTCCTTTTACTATTTTATTATATCCGCATATGTAAACGATATGGCTTTTTCGAGATCTCCGGGAGTCAGCTCAATTTGGAAACCTATTTTTCCTCCGCTTACCAATATCGTGTCAAAATCTTTTGCGGTTTTATGAAATGTTGTTGTAAAAAATTTCTTCATTCCGAGCGGCGAACATCCGCCGTGAATGTAGCCTGTAAGTCCGAGAAGTTCTTTTGATTTTACCATTTCAACAGACTTTTCTCCGACATAGCTTGCGGCTTTTTTTAAATCGAGTTCCTTCTCAACAGGCACGTCGAAAACATAGTGAGCGCCAGACTTGCCGACTGTAACAAGCGTTTTAAAAACTTTGTCCGGATTTTCGCCGAGCATAGCCGCTACTTCTGCGCCCGATGTGCTGCCGTCGGCGTCGTAAAAATGCTCTTTATATCTTATTTTCTTAGCGTCAAGCAGACGCATAGCGTTGGTTTTGTCTTTTTTTGCCATGATATCCTTCATCCCTTTTGTTGATTACGATGAAGATGATACCATATTTTTTTTATATTTTCAATCTCAAACGGCAATCTGAGTGAATGAAACAGCCGCGGCGATTAAAAATTGTCCAAGGTAATATGTAAGGTGGTTTGAAATTATATAACCGGGTCCGTCCTTGCCTTTTGAAAAATATGTCTGGCATAATATTGCGTCAGATATTGTGAAGAGTATAAGCCCGGCGCATCTGAGAATGGCTCTGTATGAAAGTTCGCTTCTGTTAATTAGAGGATCTATCACCGCCGAAACACCTACAAGACAGTCGAGAAGTAAAATGAACACGTAGACAGAAACAATAAAGGAATATTGACCGTAGTCAAGCTTCATAAGTTTTTTGACCGCTCCTGTTGCGGAAAGCACAGCGACAATAAGAGCTACAGCGAATGATACTGCCAATAGCCAATACGAAACAAACAGCCTTTCGCACATTGTCGCCGCTATGTAAAATACATGCGCTATTGCGAAACACATAAATCCTGAAACTGTATAAAGTTTTTCGGAATTTGAGTAAATCATCTTGAGGTCGAGAAATACATCGCCGAAAAGAGATGCCATCAGACCGATTGTCACAAATACGCCGTATTCTGGTACAAGCCCCGAACGCATTACGTTCAGACAAATTCCGGCAAGCGCAGTTAAAATGAAAAATCCCGATGTCAATGTTTTCAATATGAGCGCCTGCGGATTTGCGCCGTTTTTTCTCTTGATAAGAAAGATGAGAAGAAAAATAAGACCAAGAACAAGTGAAATGATTAAGAAATACATACAATTACAACTCCTTCTGTTTATTAACTCAATATTAACACAATTTGATTTATTAATCAATATATTATATATAAATTTTGCATATATCCGGTGAAAAAATTTATTTATAATACCGTGTAAATGCATTATCTGGCAAAAAAAAGCAGATTCCCGCAACAGGAATCTGCTCTGTTTTATTTTCGGATTACATTGAACAGCTTAAAACTTCAGACGAAATTATTTCTCGTGCTTTCTTGTTCCGACGTATATGGCACATCCGACAATGGAAATTATCGCGGCTGAAACTGCAGCTATTGAACCTGTCTGCGGAATAGATCCGCCGCCGTTCGACTTGCCGTTATTGTTGTTGTTATTGTTGTTCGTAACAGGCGCAGCCGTGGGCTTTGTGTTGGAAGAATCTTCTTCGGAAGGCTTAACGTTTGAAGAAGGCTCTGTGGGCTTTGCTGAAGAAGGCTCTGTGGGCTTTGCCGAAGAAGGCTCTGTGGGTTTAACTGTGGGCTTTACCGTTGGAGTATCTTTACCTGATGTGGGAACATCCGATTTGTTCTCCGGACCGATGATTGCTTTGTAGAGAGAATCAAGATCGAACTCGGGCTGGAAAAGTCTGTTCTGGATGTCCTTTAAGAACTGGACTCTGAGCTTGCAGGGATTGAGCCAATCGCATACTGTCTCGGCAACCGTGTAAATGTTGAAGTCCGGCCAAAGAGCTATCGCATCCTTATAAGCCTGATTGTAATACTTATAATTGATGATGTCGTCCTTTGCGGAATATTTGCCGCTTGATGACTGAGGGCCTGCCGTAATTTTGCCGTCGGAGAAAATTACGATGTGCTTTGACGCTGCGGGATTTCCGTATGTCTGGTCGTTTGCCTTAACTGCGCTGAACGCTGCGGAGATATTTGACGAACCGCCGTTTTTAAGAGCGTCGATTTCCGCCGCAAGAGTGTCGTAGTCATTGGTGAACTCGTAAGTTGTCGCGCTGCCGTTGAATGAAACAAGAGCTATTCTGTTGTGACCTGTCGGATCATCCGTGAGAAGTTTTTTGCCGATAGCCTTTGAATCTGTTTTCTCTCTTGAAAGGTGTTTGTCGTTGACAGTGCCTATGTCAATGACAAAATAGATGTCTCTCTGTACATTGCTTTCCGATGCCTCTGTCGAATCTGCGTCGGCAGCGAAAGCGGCGATGCCTGCAAAAGATGCAATAATTACAACCACCGCGAGGATAAGTGTCAATGATTTTTTGATAGATTTTTTCATTTGGAAATTCCTCCCATTCATGTATCCGATAAATACAATCATTGTTATTATAGACTCATATTATATAAAATTAAAGCTATAATATTAAAGTTTACAAAAAATTCACATTTTACGATAGCTTCTGTCAAAATTCAAATAATTCAGATACAGCTGTCGAAAAACAACTCATTGAAAAGTTAAAAATGTTATTTAGGAAACCTTAATGACCTTTTATTACACTTGAATTTTAGCAAAAATATTATGTTTTGTCAATATGTCAGCTCCCGTTTTTTCTCTCAGACGAATAATTGATCGGTATGTTTTTTCTGAAAAGACCGGAATCGAATTTCGGTATCCACTGATCGCCTGTTTCTACAGAGCCGAACTCGCTTTCGCTTCTTTCCACGTTCATCTCGTTAATTCCTAAAATATTTCCGTCCTGTTTGTAAGCAGTCTCCCAAAACGCGTGGTGACCTATTTTCTTCACATTTTTTGGAATAAACATGTAGTCGAGAGCCTGGTCATAAGAAAAAGCGTCGGAACCTATTTCCTCAAGTCCTTCGGGAAGAGAAAGATAAACTTTTGTCATTTTGTCCGCGCTTCCTTCGTATGTGCTGATTTTTTCAAGACTTACAGCCTTAAAAAAAGCGAGCGTATCTATGTTTTTGAGACCCGAAGGCAGATAAATTGACACCATTTCATTGTAGTTGCATGAAAGCGGTCCTATTTCTTCGACCGTTTCGGGGACGACATACGTCGCGCATTTCTTTTTATAAACGTCGTATCCCGAATCATCGGGCGTCAAAGCTTCTTTGTAGCCGTTTTTTTCTCTTAAATAACTGTCGTAATCAATAGGCATGCAGACTAATTCTTTTCCGTCTTTAGTATAAAGAACGCCGTCTATGTCCGTGTATTTTGGATTGTTTTTGTCTACGGTGAAGTTCTTTAGAGCGTAGCAGGAATAAAACGCCATCGGTTTAATATCGGTAACGCTTGCCCCTATATTAATTGTCGTTATTTTTTCATCGCAGTTGAACGCGTACTCATCTATTGCAGTGACTTTTTTTGACTTGTCTTCTATGATTTTATAGTTTTTCTTAGGGTCGTTCACATCTTTGAAATATTCGACGTCGGTTACATATCCTATGTTTAATTTCGTGATATATCCCGTGTTTGTGAATTTCGTCAATGTATATCCTGAGTCGTTCTGCTTAAACTTGAACGGGTCGGACTGAACGGCTCTTACGGAAAAATATATAGAAAGCGAAATTGCGACGATTATAACCGCGACGAATATTATTTTTTTGCTCTTTGCTTTAGAATAATCCTCGTGGATTCTCGGCGCGCTCAGTCCGGGAACACGGTAGGTCCATATCTCGTCCTCGGGAATTTCCTTCGCCATAGCTTCTATGTCCGCGCTGCCGTCTTTTCTTTTATTTTTGGAAAGACCCTCGTCGTTTTCTTTAATCGTCTTGTTTTCCGCTGAAGGCTTTGTCTTTGCGTCTTTTTTCTTCATAATATATTTTCACACTCCCTTTCAGTCTGCCGGTGCCGGTTCGGGGCCGTTTTCATTCGGCTCTTTTTCGTAATTTTCGTCATGTGATTCGTGTGCTACGAATCCGCCGGACGTGTCTTTGCCTTCTTCCGCGGCTTTTTTCTCGGTTACCTCGGCTCTGCGCTGAAGAACCGCCATAACCTGATTCTGCTTGTCATTATCGTAATCCCAGAAAATATACGGAATAGTCATTAACAGGTATCCCACAATGTCGAATATTATCGGAATTACAATAATATGAATCCTTGATGCGTCTACGAAAAGAACGTCCCAGTTCGAGTTGAATCCGTATTTTAAAAGAAGGACTGGAATAATAAGGCCTACAAATGAAGTTATGGGACCCGTGAACCAGCCGAAAACGCCGGAGAAATTTTCCAGTCTCTCGCCCGAAAGATACATCTGATAGTCGTTTATTCTTACGTCCATATCTTCCGAGAAACTTGTGGGAACGGTTTTTGTGGCTTCCATCAAAATAAGGACGACAACGCAGATTATTCCGCATAGATGTACTCTTTCGCCGCAGAAAACATACGCAAGGACTATAAGCGTGTTTCCGATGGCTCTCGTCAGCTGATAGAATATCATCATCTGTCTGTAAGTAAATTTTCTGATAAAGAAAGGCGTGAACAGATCGGGCGGTGTTCCGGCGAATGATACGAGCGCCACGAGAAGAGAGTAGGAAAGACCTGTCAGTCTGAATGTATAAAGGTATAATATTGTTGTAAAAGCGAGCATGCCGTTGCCGAGCGAGTCGAGAAGACCGACAATCGTATTAATCCACCTGTATTTATTGTGAAGAACTCCGAACATTCCGTCCCAGAAATTAATCTGAACTTTTTCGTCAAGCGGAGGCTGAGGTATTCTCTCTTTTATTCTGCCTGCGAAAATCATCGTAAGAGTGGCGAAAAGAATGAACGTTATCGGGATTACATATCTGAAAAGGTTGATATCCTCCCATTTGTACCTCAACGCGCCGATAATGGCGGGAAGGATTATGGCGAGTATTGAATAGAAAATATGAGAAAACTTTATGGGATAAGACCTTATTACAATTCTCTCCCTCAGATTCGGGGAGATATTTCTTGTACATGTCTCGAGATTGTTCGCGAAGCCGAAAACGTTGTAAACTGCGAACAAAAGATTGGCGACCCAAACCCTCGTGACGACGTCCGAGATGTTGTAAAACGGAAGCCAGCCGATAAGCACGACCATCAGACATTTAGGCACATAATCGCAGTAGAGGGAATATTTGTATCTTCCGAACTTCGGAATAAGCTTTTTTCTCCAAAAAATATTACGCGCGCCTACCCAGCCGTTATATAATATATTTGTTCCGAGTATTTTAAAAACAGACGAGGCGTTTACGCCTTCAAGTCCGTTCATGAATGTTACAAACCGTCCCGACTGATTGAAAACAGACGATACCGGCAGGATTATTAGAGCTAATCCCGCTGCTATCATGGCAAAATACAACCCGTAAAGCTTTCGTTCCGTTTTTTTTGGCAGAAAGCCCAAGTTGTCGCATACAAACCACCAAATAAGCGTCCATATATACCCAAGAGGCATATTTATTATGTTGATGACTGAATACGACAGATACGGCAGCTTGTAATGGTACATCATCAAATAGCATCCGGCAGCGAATGTTATGTACTCAAGCAGTTTTGACGCCGAATAGTTAGCCCCTACCGATATGAAAACATCCGCGTACTCTTTGTACGGAACGTATCGCCCCTCCGGCGGGGTTTTCCAATATTTTTTTATCTGTTTTACAAGCGATTTCCCTTTTGAAAGCAGATTTTCGTTTGATTTTCCTGTTTCTTCCTCCAATTATTACGCCGCCTTTCAAAAAAATAAACAAAAAAACATAAATAGTTTTTTTAATTTTAGCATGATTAAAAAAATTTTTCAACGCATTTTTTTTCAGTAAAAAAAATATTAAAGTTAAAAAATTTATCTGTTGACAACTTTGGTCAGCTGTGATAGAATTTACAAGACGCATGAAAAAGGCGGGCGTATTATGCCTGAAAACGAATTTTCGGCCTTGACAGCGATCCTGTAGATAAAGGAAGGTAGAAGAGAAATGTACGCAGTAATCGAAACGGGCGGAAAACAGTACAAGGTTTCCGAAGGCGATACCGTTTATGTCGAGAAATTAGGTCAAGAGGCTGACACAGAGGTCAAGTTTGACAAAGTTCTCGCTGTAGGCGACGGCGATAAGATTACGGTCGGCGCGCCTTATGTCGACGGCGCCGAAGTAACCGGCAAGGTCGTCAAAAACGGCAAGTCAAAGAAAATAACCGTATTCACTTACAAGCCTAAAAAGAACGAGAAAAGAAAGCTCGGTCACAGACAGCTTTATACCAAAGTCGAAATCTCGGCGATTAAAGGCTGATTTTTCAAAAACATTTTTAATGATTAAAGCGGATTTCATCTTAAATGAAGGCGTATTTTCCGGTTTTGAGATAAGCGGCCATTCCGGGTACGACGATTACGGAAAAGACATAGTGTGCGCGGCAGTTTCAAGCGCCGCATACATGACGGCAAATTCCGTGACCGACGTTCTGAAAATAAACGCCGATGTCTCGGCGGAAGACGGATATATGAAATTCGTTCTTCTTGAAAACGATGAAACGGCGGAAAAATTCATCAAAGGTTTGTATATACATATAAAAAACCTTGCCGAGCAATATCCCGATTTCATCACAATAACACTTACGGAGGTGTAAATAATGCTTAAGGTAAACATTCAGCTTTTCGCTCATAAAAAGGGAATGGGTTCAACACGTAACGGTCGTGATTCCGAATCAAAGAGACTCGGAACAAAGAGAGCCGACGGTCAGACTGTCAACGCGGGAACAATCCTCGTAAGACAGAGAGGAACAAAAATTCATCCCGGAGTAAATGTAGGCAAGGGCGGAGACGACACTCTTTTCGCTCTCAAGACCGGCAAGGTCAAATTCGAGAGACTCGGAAAAGACCGCAAGAGAGTTTCTGTCTACGAAGAGGCTCAGGAAGCTTAATTTTGCTAAATAATAAGGCCGCCCGAAGTATTCGGGCGGCTCATTTTTTTATTGCTTGTACCTCATATCGGCGACGGTCAGATTTTGCAGAGTCCGCAGGTATGTCTCGGCCTCTTTTTTTGCGCCGTTTAGGTCGTGGTCTCTGTAATTGCCGCATTCAGCTTCCTTTGCTCCCGGAATTTCGCCTTCAAAATTTTTGATAAATTCAAAAGAGTCTTTCGTGAGCTTCAAAGCGTCGGCGTCGGACATATTTCTTACGAGAAGATAAAATCCCGTTCTGCAGCCCATGGGACCGACATATATAATCTTGTCTTTAAATTCTGAATTTCTCGCGTATGTTGCGAATAAATGCTCTATAGTGTGGCATGCGCCTGTAGTCATAACCTCTTCTTTGTTGGGCTTTTTCATTCTGATGTCGTATGTGGTGATATCTCCGTCAATTCTCGACACATATATTCCTTTTTCAAGTTTTGTATGGTCTACGGAAAAGCTCGCTATTTTTTGAAGTTCCATTTTTCTTTTTTCTCCGTTTTTTTATTTAGTATAGCACAAAATATAAGACCGGAAAAGAAAATCCGGTCTTTATTTTTGAATTATTTCAGATTGATTTTAGTCTCGTTCAGCTGAACTGTGAAAATATAGATGAAAACAGTGACTATCGCCTTGAAATAGACATCCGTGAATCCTATGTTCATACCTCCGGCGGCTGTGTTGGCGTCAACTGCCGATTGCTGAACAGTCATTGAAATAGCGCCCTTCGCGTCAATAAGCATTGTGACGTCGGCTATGTCCGCAAGACCGTACGAAGCAGCCTGAATGCCTATAAGAAGAATTGCTATATACAGGACTATTCCGATATTTCCGAGTCTTGAAAACGGTCTTATGTTAGCTATTGTTATTGCGAAAAGCACGTCCATTACGAAAATGCACGCATTGAAAAGTCCGACTATTGCCGATACTATCAGGTATTTTTTGTACATCTCGACGGCGCCGACTCCCATGGTCTGAGCGAAATTATAAATCATATCATACATTTTCGCTCCCTCGTCGTTCGCCACCGTCCAATAGTAGTAGACGCATACAACGGCGACTATTACGAGCGCATATGATATAATAACCCAAATCGTGGCTGTGAGCCATTTTGAAAAAATCAGCGATGACGTTCTGACAGGCAGTGTCTGAGTCAGATACCCTTCTCTGCCGAACAGGTTTTTGTTAGCGCCGAAGATGACCTGGACAAACGTCATGATAACAGCTATGAACGCTATCACTATTACAGCTACCGACAGAGCGAACTTTACCCATGTGCTTATGTCGAGGAATGTGGAAATTAAAAGCGCGCCCACTCCGATAGCCGCCGCAAGATAAATATCGCCGATGGCCGCGGCGTCGGCCTTGAGGTCATTCTTGATTAGTTTCCCAGTCATTGCCTATGACCTCCTTAAATACATCTTCGAGTGATTTTCCGTTTCTTGTCAAATTGTCTATTGAGGTGTTTACAAGCACTTTGCCGTGACCCAGCATCAATACATAGTTAAAGCTTGATTGAAGGTCGTTTACCATGTGCGTCGACAGAAGAAGAGTTGATTTTTCCGCATAATTATTCATGATAACGTCAAGAATATTTTCCCTCGCGGCAGGGTCCACGCCTCCTAACGGCTCGTCAAGAAGATAAAGCTCTGCCTGTCTCGACATGATAAGCAGAAGCTGAACTTTTTCCTGCATACCCTTTGACATTGTCTTTATTTTCTGTTTTCTGTCAAGGTTGAACCTGTCAGTGAACTCTAACGCTTTGTTCCTGTCAAAATCAGAGAAGAAATCATTGAAATAATCAATAGCGTCGATTGTTCTGAATCTTTCGGAAAGATAAGTGGTATCCGGCAGGAAAGCGGTTGTGGCTTTCGTCTCGGGTCCCGGCTCATGTCCGTTTACAAGTATCTTTCCGTCGTAGTCGTGTATGACCCCCGCCAAAATTTTTATAAGCGTAGTCTTTCCGCAGCCGTTTGGACCGAGAAGACCGACTATTTTTCCGGCGGGAATATCAAATGAAACATCAGTTAAAATAGGCTTGTTTTTAACATATGATTTGTTTAAATGCCGCACCTTTACGGCATATTGCTGCGCTGGCATTTTTTTATTTTAGCTCCCTAAAATACCGAGTATAAATTTCCTGAAAATCAGGATATTATTTTATAAACTGAGGATAGTCCGCGCTTGAGTTTACGTCTTTGACCTCGCCGGACAATATCTTTTCTGTTAGCGAAAGAAGATTTTCGTTTTTAGCGGCGTCGTCATGCCTCATATCGTAGAAAAACCATGTCTTGTCAGGGAAAGCGCAGGTCGAAGCGTCAACGTTTCCGTCCGGAGACAGTCTTGAACCGGATTCAAGTTTTTCGTCGGGTCTTGCAGCAGTCGCACCGAGAGAAGCGGATTTTACGTCTATTATAGTGTCAGATGAAGTGTACTGCGATTCAACAACAGGAACTATCTGTCTGTTGTAGCCTGCGATAACATAGAAATCGAAGCCCGATTCCTTCGCTTTATCCGAGAAAACAGAAGTATAATCGCCTAAAGCTCTTACTTTATCCTCGACGCCGATATTACCATAATTTAATTTAACGTAGCTTAAAGCGGAGTCAAGCCTCTCCGACGGCACGCAGGCCCATATCATCGTAGAGTTTCTGCCGAGTTTTTCCATAGCTGTCTTGTAAACTTTGTTTACCGTGTTGTCGTATGCGTCCTTCGGCACCATTTTCACAAGGCTCGCGAGCTGCGCCGCCTTGCCTCCGATTCCGTTGAGAAGAGAGACCGGGTCGTCGATTTTGAGCTTTCTTTCAAGAGCGTCGGCCGCCGTGACTGTTCCGTCAAGAGCCGATTCAACAGCTATTACCTTGCCGATTTCTTTTTTCTCGGCATATTTCATCATATAAGCTCTGAGAACGCATCCGCCCAAGCTTACGGAGAACAAGTCGACTTTTTCGCTTCCCGTCTCCGATTTTACTTTTGAGATGAACTTGTCGAGCAAGTCCGCAACGCTGTTTACCTCTCCGAACGGATTATACGCGAAATAGTAAAAATTATTTTCGCCTACGACTTTGGCTATTTTTTCCGCCGGAACCATTTTGTTTATGAATCTTTTTTCGTCGTCCGAAAGCTTGTCATAAGACTCGTACGAAACGGCTTTTAAATCGTATTTTGAAGAGCCGTCGTCTTTGACGCTCACAGGGTCGAGATATCCTTCCGCGATTTTTGCGATTTTATCGGAAAATCCTTTGTCCTTTCTGAAAAGCATCATTTTTGCGGCTTCCGACTTGACCTCCGAGAGGAGGGCGTTTTTGTCGACTGAAAACGGCCATACCGTTTTTCCGTCCGATGATTTTACCTTTGACTGTCCTATACCCGGTATAACAACAACTGGATTTGCCATTATGTATTTTCTCCTTAGAATTTATAAAATTTATTTCTGAAATTTTCTTTATCTGTGCGCTTCAAGCCTGTAAATCGGCTTGCCCATTTCGACAAACTTTTTCTCGTATTCCGTGACTATATTTTCAGGATAATTGTCTTCATGTAGATTTAAAGACACGTTTCTTATTCTAAATCCGAAAGAAGAAAAAGATTCGATTGAATACTCAAAAAATTTTCTGTCATCTGTTTTTTGTATTATCACGCCGTCTTTTTTCAAAAGTCCGTCATATATCTTTAAAAACATTTCGCTGGTCAGCCTGTGGCTTTCGTAGTCCGCTTTGGGATACGGGCAGGAAAAGTTGAGATATATTTTTTCGCAGCTGTTTTCATGAATATATTTCGGCAGATATTCGGCGAGAGTATTCAAAATAATAACGTTTTTTTCGTCCGACTCGAATATTTTTTTTGCGGACATATAAGCTACGTTTCTCTCTGCTTCCACTCCTATGAAATTTGTCCCGGGGTTTCTTTTTGCTGTTTCGCAGATGAATCCGCCTTTTCCCGAGCCTATTTCAAGCTCAAGCGGAGCCTGCCTTCCGAAAATCGAATATAAATCGAGATATTCCTTTTTTTCAAGGCTTGTTTTGAAATTCAAATCGTCCGATCTCACGGTAAAAAGAGTTTTTCCTTCAAATTTCTCAATTTTTTCCTCGAGATTTTTTTTTCTTCTCATTCTCATAATTTCAAGTATTTTCTCCCGTAGAACCGTATATCTCGGCATGATTTTTAATATTACAATAATTGAATTTATTAGTCAAGCTTTGATGATTAAATTTTATATTAAATTTCGTGTTTATATTTATTAATAAGATATTTTGCGCTTTTGTCCATTTTAGTGTTGAAAAATAAAAGCGGGTCTGTTATAATTTAAAAAATCGAGGATTGGGTCAGAAAGACGCATTTTTCTTTAACTTACAAAGACTGGCAGGTAATTAATTATGGATTATGATAATGAAAACAGATATTCGGACTATCAGGACGAATCCGGTGCGGAGCATGATTACAACAATCCCGCCGGACCGGACAGCCGTTCCGATTCGGACAGCGGAAAATCACAGTTGAGCAGTTTTGGCAATGTTTGGGACAGGGTGAAAGATGCCGTTTCAGACTTTTTCAGGCAGATAAAAGAAGGCAACACCAAAAAACTTATCTCTCTTCTTCTTGTCATCGCTTTTATAGTGATTATTATTGTCATCGCAGCCACAAAAGCCCACAAATCAGATACAAAAGTTGTCGCAGAACAGTCAACCGACAGCTATTCGGAAGTACAGTCTCTGATTTCTCCGGTTACGCCTTCCGCGGAAGTCGGTTCCGCTGGCGTGTTCACAATCACGTCCGATTCCGGTCTGAATCTCAGATACGACGTTGACGGAAATACAGATACAGTTGTCTCTGTTCCTAAGGACGCCGTTGTCGAGGTATTGTACTCCGAGACCGATTCCGAAGGCAGAACAAAAGGCTTCATACATTATAACGACGGAACTCAAGAATACAAGGGATGGATAGTTCTAAAAGACGCCGACGGAACGGAATATGTGACGGCAGGCGGTAATTTAGAGGATACAACGGAATCCGTTTCTGTCTCTTCTATCGGATAAAAAACATTATTTATATTCCGGCGTCATCTGTATTGCCGGAATATAATTTCTGTTGCAGACAGATATTTTATTTTTCATTTTAAGTTGAATTGTAAAAAGGTGAGAAATTTTTAAGTTGATGGCAAATAAAGACTCGGGTTCAGGCGGCAGACCGAACAAAAATTCAAATTATGTTTCGCCTAAGGATCAAAAATATCTCGAAAAAGGAATAAGGCATCCGTTTTGGCATAAATTCGGATTTGTTGTCGCTGTCATAGCACTGTTTTTTATTTTTACGGCTTTTGTCGCAGGCGGCTATTGTCTTCATTATATGCTTAAATTCGTAAACGGCGACGCTTCGATAAACCTTGACGAGTACAAGCAAAATCAATCTCAGACGACCATAATGTACACTCTCGACGGCGACGGGAACGAGATTGAGCTTGCAAGGCTTCACGGCGAGGAAAACAGAATTTGGGTCGATTTGGACGATATACCCGAAAATCTGCAGCATGCTTATGTGGCTCTTGAGGACAAGAGATTTTATGATCATAACGGAGTTGACTGGCTTCGAACAATTTCCGTCATAGCCGTTTACAATTTCCAGCAGGGCGGTTCTACCATAACGCAGCAGCTTATCAAAAACCTTACGGGACAAAACGGCAGAACGTTTGTCAGAAAATATAATGAGATTCTGAACGCTTTGAACGTCGAAAAGCATTATTCAAAAGACACTATCCTCGAGGCTTATCTTAATACTCTCTACCTCGACGGAGGATGCTACGGCGTTCAGACCGCCGCCGAATATTATTTCGGAAAAAACGTCTCCGAGCTGAATTTGGCGGAGTGCGCGTCGATAGCGGCTATTACTCAGGCGCCTTATACATACGACCCGCTCATAAATCCGGACAACAACCGCACCAGACAGCTTCAGTGTCTTAAAGATATGCTCGACCAGGGCTATATCACTCAAAAGGAATATGACGATGCCGTAAATTACAAAATGGTATTTACAAACAGCGCCGATTACGTTGAATCCGAATCCGCCAAGAAAAAATCGTCGTCCGAGAAAAATGAGACGGAGACAATTCAGAGCTACTACATAGATTACGTCATCGATCAGGTAATAGACGATCTTATGAATACGAGAAATTACACTTACTCGGACGCGTGGAGATTAGTCTATTACGGCGGACTTAAAATTCATGTCGCTCAGGATACGTCTATTCAGTCGGAGCTTGAGAAAGTATATTACAACAGAGAGGGATTCCCTTCATCTAAAAATTCATACGGCGAGCTTGTTCAGTCGTCAATGGTTGTCATGGATTATTCCGGCAGAGTTCTCGGAATTGTCGGACAGGCAGGCGAAAAGACGATGAACAGAAATCTGAATATAGCGACGCAGTCGAGAAGACAGCCCGGTTCGTCAATAAAGCCGCTTTCGGTATATTCCCTCGCTATAAATTCCGATAAATACACATGGTCGTATCCTCTCGTTCAGAATTACGGAATTTTGGTAAACGGTGAAAGATGGCCTCAAAATTACGGCGGCGACCCCGGTTCACCTTACAGCTATATAACTATTCAAAAGGCGCTTGCGCCGTCGTACAATACCGTTCCCGCTCAGATTTTGAAGGACATCGGAACAGATAAATCGTATAACTGGCTTAAAACTGCTTTCCATTTCACGTCGCTCGAAGAAGCGGACAACGATTACGCTCCTCTTGCAGTCGGCGCTATGACGCACGGCGTCTACGGAATAGAAATGGCTGCCGGTTTCGCGACATTCGGAAACGGCGGAAAATATTACGCTCCTTATTCTTATTATACTGTCACAAATTCGGATAATTCCATTGTCTACCTTACTCATTCCGATGACGGCGAGCAGGTTATGGACAAAGGAACCGCCGAGGTTATGAATAAGCTTCTGCAGACTGTTGTTACGGAGTCAAACGGTACAGGACGCCAGTACGGCGTTACCGGATTTGAAACATTCGCTAAAACCGGTACGACTACAGACGAAAAGGACAGATGGTTTATCGGCGGCACTCCTTACTATGTCGCTGCCGTTTGGTTTGGCTATGCCGAACATCCGGAAGCGCTTGATTACAGCGTGAATTACTGCGGCAGAACTTTCCAGACGGTCATGAACGATATACATGAAGGTCTTGAATCAAAATCATTTGAATTTGACGACGAGATAGAACAGGATACGTTCTGCTACGACACCGGTTTGCTTGCGTCGAGAAACTGCTACAACACAGGCGTAGGATGGTATAAGACAGATAATGTCCCGGGTTATTGCTCCGGCGGCGGAAGTTCAAGAAAATACGCTTCAACAACAAGCGCCGCAACTACAGCGGCGTCGGATGAAAATACAACAAAGCAATCCGAGACTACGACTCAGGCTGCAGCCACAACACAGGCTGCTACCACAACGGCGCGAAATGCAGACAACGGTCAGAACGATGCCGGTCAGGATGAAAACTAATCCGATTTTTTGAAAAAAGAGACGGTCGAAAATCATTCGGCCGTTTCGTGTATTCTTATATATCTTGTAATAATATTTCCGGAGGGAAAAAATGGTAATTATCTCCGTTGATTACGGCGACAAGAGGACAGGCGTCGCGGTCTGCGACAAATACGAGACCATAGCGTCTCCCGTAAAGGTAATAGACGAATGGAATCAGGATGCGCTCGCCGAAAAAATAGCAGCTGTAATCTTGGAATATAAAGCCGAGGCCGTCGTGGTCGGACTGCCTAAAAATATGGACGGCACGGAAGGAGCGAGAGCGGAAAAGTGCAGAAATTTCGCCAAGCTTCTTGAAGAAAAATCCGGCGTAAAATCTTTTCTCTGCGATGAAAGACTTACGACGGTAATTTCTCACCGGGATTTATCGGTGACAAATACGAGAGGCAAAAAAAGAAAAGCCGCAGTTGACGCGCTGTCGGCTGTGATAATTCTTGAGGACTTTATCGAAACGAGGAAGAATATCAAAAAAAATTAAATTTTTTAAACGATAATTATTGATATAAGGTGTATAATATAATGATAATTAATTTAATTATCTGTCTTTGATTTTTTGGAAAGCGGGTGTTTTCTTGAGTCGTAAATATTGGCGTGTAGCTGATGTGAATATAGATGAAGCGAAGTTCATGGCGTCAGAATACGGGCTTAGCGGCGCGCAGGCGGTAATATTAAATTCAAGGAACATCAAAACCAAAAAGCAGATAGATGAATTTTTCTCATCCGACGAAAACCTTTCCGATCCTTTCTTAATTAAAGATATGGACAAGGCGGTCGACACGATAGAAGATTTCATCGAGTCCGGAGAAAAAATCACCGTTTTCGGCGATTACGACTGCGACGGAGTTTCGGCAACAGTTATTTTGTATTCCTATCTTCAGGCGGCCGGCGCCTTGGTTGACTATTACATACCGTCAAGGCTCTCCGAAGGGTACGGCATGCACAAAGAATCGATAAAGAAGATATACGAAAACGGCACTAAATTGATTATCACCGTAGATAACGGCATCAGCGCGCTGGAAGAAGCGGAATATATATATTCTCTCGGTATGAAGCTTGTTGTGACCGATCACCATGAACCGGGAGAAAATCTGCCCGAAGCGGAGGCCGTTGTAGACCCGCACAGAAAAGACGACAAAAGCTCGAAAACCGAGCTGTGCGGCGCAGGAGTCGCGTTTAAACTGTGCTGCGCTCTCGACGGAGATGAAAGCGCGGTGTCAGAAAGTTTTTCGGATCTTGCGGCTATAGCGTCAATAGCCGATGTCGTTTCACTTACGGGTGAGACGAGGTCGATAGTAATACGCGGGATAAATTCGATAAAATTGTCTCCGAGACCGGGAATTTCGGCTTTGTTGAAGCTGTCGTCGGTAGCTCCCGATTCTATAGCGTCGTCATCAATAGCTTTTTCTGTTGCGCCGAGAGTCAATGCGGCCGGCAGGCTCGGCGACGCGGACACGGCTTTTAAACTTCTATATACCGACGACCCGGAAGAGGCGATGTCTCTCGCGCAGAAATTATGCGGTTTCAACGATGAGAGAAAGTCGGAGGAACATAGAATTTTCACCGAAGCAGTAAGTGAAATAGAGTCTGATTATAAATTAAAATACGCGGATGTAATTGTTGCGTCGGGAACAAACTGGCATACGGGAGTTATCGGGATTGTCGCGGCAAGACTCGTCGAAAAATATTCGAGACCGTGTATTGTTCTTTCTTCCGAAGACGGCGTATCGAAGGGATCGGGCAGATCAATAGGCGGCTTTTCGCTTTTTGACGCGCTCAGCTACTGCGCTCCTGTTCTCGAAAAATTCGGCGGTCACAAGCTTGCGGCGGGTCTTACGATAAAAGACTCGGAGATAGAAAATTTCAGAAATAAAATAAACGAATATGCGTCTAAAGTTCCCGATGTTTTTCCGGAAATCGATATTGATATGAAAATAAATCCGGCGTCGGTAAATTTAAATCTCTGCGATGCTGTGAAGGCTTTGGAACCTTTCGGTCAGGACAATCCGGATCCCGTGTTCGGTCTTTACAATATGAAAATCACAGATGTTAAGCCGCTCGGATCGTCTGGAAAGCATATAAAAATCTTTGCCGAAAAAAAAGGCGTCACAGTAAGCTGTCTTTGCTTTAATGTTCCGCTTTCCGATTTTCCTTACGACATAGGCGACACAGTCGATATAGCTGTAAACATTTCAAAAAACGAATATATGGGAAACGAGTCGGCGCAGATGATAGTCAGGGCGGTAAAGCTCGCCTCATTTGACGATGAAAAATATTTTGAATCTGAGTCGCTTTACAGAAAATTCCGTTCCGGAAAAGAACTCGCAGTCGAGGAGAAAGCGATTTTGAGACCGACAAGAAAAGCTGTCGCGGACGTCTATAAATATATAAGAGCCCATAAAAACACATGCAAATCACCTGAATTCCTCGCTCTGGAGACAGGACTTTCATCATATGAAACCGGCATGATTTCATCAGCTGTCGACGCTTTGACTGAGTTGGGACTTATTGAAAATCATTCCGGAAAGCTTTCGGCTGTTGAAAATGTGGCAAAAAAAAATCTCGCGTCTTCGTCAATACTAAAAGCTCTCGGTTACAAATAAATTAAACAGAGTATATCAAAACAAAACACGCCTTTTGTCATAAGGCAGAAAAGGAGGAAATCCGTATGAGTGAAAAAGCTATGGAAATCGGCAGAGAAAAATATGCCGGCCTCAGACAGCGTCTTGTCGAATCGTATTCTCAGGACGATGTAAAGCTCGTTGACAAGGCTTTTGACTATGCGAATAAAGCACATGCCGAGCAGAAAAGGAAATCGGGAGAACCTTACATAATACATCCCGTTGCCGTTGCGGAAATTCTCCTCGATTTAGGAATGGACGCTCCGAGTCTATGCGCCGCTCTTCTCCATGACGTTGTGGAGGATACCGCCGCGACATATGATGACATAAAGGAAAATTTCGGTCAGGAGATAGCCGACCTCGTAGACGGCGTAACTAAAATTTCCAGACTTAAAGTCCATTCAAAAGAAGAACAGCAGAACGAATACCTCAGAAAAATGATGATGGCCATGTCAAAGGACATAAGGGTTATCATTATTAAACTTGCCGACAGAGTTCACAATATCAGAACTTTGCAATATATGCCGGAGGAAAAAAGAAGACTTACGGCAAAGGAGACGCTTGAAATTTACGCACCTATAGCGCACCGCCTCGGTATCAGACAATTTAAGGAAGAGCTTGAGGACAAGTCTATTCAGTTCCTCGACCCCGTAGCTTATAAGGATATTCAGGACAAATTGGCTCAGCAGGAGCCCTTGAGAAAAGAATATCTCGAAGGCATAATGAAAAGGATAGCCGACAGGGTTCACGAGACGATGCCTTCGGCTCAGATTGACGGCAGAATAAAATCGGTTCACGGAATATACAGAAAAATGTATATGAAGGGGAAATCGTTCGACGAAATTTACGACGTCTACGCCGTAAGAATAATAGTTGACACCGTAGAGGAATGTTACAACTGTCTCGGAATAGTTCACGACCTCTACCGCTCTGTACCGGGCAGATTCAAAGATTATATTTCTATGCCGAAACCAAATATGTATCAGTCTCTTCACACTACGTTGATAGGCTCCGAAGGGATTCCTTTCGAGGTGCAGATAAGAACGTGGGAAATGCACAGAAACGCGGAATACGGCGTAGCGGCTCACTGGAAATATAAGCTCGGCAGAACAGACAAGGACGTAGACCAGAGAGTAGTCTGGATAAGACAGATGCTTGAAACTCAGCAGGAGTCCGGAAATCCGGCCGAACTCGCGCAGGATATAAAATCTGATCTTATTCCCGATGAAGTTTTCGCTCTCACTCCGAAAGGAACCGTAATTTCCCTCCCCGAAGGAGCTACGGCGATAGATTTTGCGTACGCCATTCATTCCGAAGTGGGCAACCATATGACCGGAGCCAAAATAAACGGAAGAATAGCACCTATCGACAGCCAGATAAAAACAGGCGATATCGTGGAGATACTCACGTCAAAATCTCAGGGCAAACCGTCAAGAGACTGGCTGAATATCGCAAAAACGAGTGGGGCCAAATCAAAAATACGTTCGTGGTTCAAGCGAGAGAGAAGAGAAGAAAATATCGTAGAAGGCAAAGCGATTTTTGAGAGCAATATCAAGAAAAACGGTCTTAAATTCGACGATGAAACTCTTGAAAATCTGCTTATGCAGTCGGCGGAGAAAAACCATCAGAACTCAATAGACGATTTGTTCGCAGCCATAGGATATGGCGGTCTGAGTGTCCAGAGGATAATTCCGTTTTTCAGAGAGGCGTATCAAAAGACAAAGAAAGAGGAAAGTCAGGCGGAGGTAAGACTTACAAAACCGTCATATACCGAGGCCGGCGGCGTAATAGTCGAGGGAATTGACAACTGTCCCGTCAAACTTTCAAGGTGCTGCAGTCCAATTCCGGGCGACGACATCATCGGTTATATAACGAGAGGTCACGGAGTATCTGTTCATAAAAGGACATGTCCAAACGTTCCGGCGGATATAGAACATTCTGAGCAGCCGGACAGATGGATACCTGTCCACTGGGCGGACGAAAAGCCGGGCAACAATTATTTTTCTGTAACTATCGCGATCTACTGCAACGACAGAATGTCTCTTCTTGCCGACGTATCTACGCTTCTTTCTAATATGCACGTAAATATTAATGAGGTAAAGACTAGAAATCTGAAAAACATGATGGTGCTTTATTTCAGCATTGTCGTCACCAGCGCGGAGCAGATGAACTCTATCATAAGCAGGCTTGAAAAAATAAAAGGTGTGATAAGAGTTGAAAGAGCGAACGGTTAATTAAATCTTCTTGATAGAATTTTTTACGGAGGCAGAATCAAATGAAGAAAAAACTTTATTTATCGGATACCGATAAAAAAATAGGCGGAGTATGCGGCGGAATAGCAGAGTATTTCGGAATTGACTCCACCATTGTGAGACTTATATTCGTGATATTGTCGTTGGGATTCGGAGTAGGCGCTTTTACTTATATCATCGCATGGATAATTATCCCAAAAAGAGGAGAAAACGGCGAAAACTATGTTGACCCCAACGATCACTATAATCCGGCGCAGAATATGTAATTAAAAACAAAAACGATTCGGGGCGGGTTTTCTTCCTGCCCTTGAGAAAGATGTGAAAAAATGAAGGCTGTAATTCAGAGAGTATTGAATTCATCGGTAACTGTCGGCGGTGAAACCGTAGGCAAAATTGAAAAAGGCTGTCTTGTTCTTCTCGGCGTTATGGACGGCGACACGGAAAAAGAGGCGAAGCTTATGGCGGACAAGGTCTCGTCTCTTAGAATTTTCGAGGACGAAAACGAAAAGATGAACCTTTCTGTCAAGGACGTCGACGGTGAAATTCTCGTTGTGAGCCAGTTCACTCTCTGCGCCGACGTCCACAAGGGCAACAGACCTTCTTTCACCCCTTCCGCCGCGCCGGAAACAGCCAAAAATCTGTATATATATTTTATGGAAATGCTGAAAGAAAACGGCATAAAAAAAGTTGAGCACGGAATATTCGGCGCCGATATGAAGGTGTCTATTTTAAACGACGGACCCTGCACCATTTTATTCAACACCGATGAATGGGCGCGCGGTAAAAAACAGTAAAATATTTGTTATGGAAAAATTTTCGATAAAAACCATAGCGAGCTTTCCGCTCGGAGAAAACTGCTATATTGTCACGGATAATTCGAAAGATATTTCTTTCGTCGTAGACCCTGGCGCTTTGAACAGTGATCTGAAAAAATATTTTTCTTCCGCAAATTTCGATTTAAAATACATCCTTTTGACACACGGTCATTTTGACCATATCGGAGCGGTGTCGTATTTAAAGGAAAAATATCCCGGAGCTAAAATCGTTATAAGCAAAGAGGACGCGAAGATAACAGGCGACCTTGTTTTAAACGGCTCGTCGTCTTTTAATCTGAACGAGGCGTTTGATTTTAAGCCTGATATCACGGCGGCGGACGGGGGCTTAATCGATTTCGGAGATAAAAAAATCAAAGTTGTCTCGGTCCCTGGACATTCGGCGGGATCCGTATTGTATATTTTTGAAGATATGATTTTTTCAGGCGACACGCTTTTCTCTTCCGACATAGGCAGAACGGACTTGCCCGGCTCTGTGCCAGAAAAAATGAAAGAGTCCCTTGAAAAAATAAGAGAACTGGACGATGAAACGGATTATAAAATATATCCGGGGCATATGAGCGATACTACGCTGAGTTATGAAAAAAAGAATAATTTTTTTCTCTCGGACGAATATCTCGGACAATAAATTGTAAAAATATAATCAAGCAATAAAATTTTGCGAAAACAAATCGGGTAAATAAAAATTGGAACTTTTTATAAAAGGTCATCCCTTCGTCTATGAGACGCAGAACGTCGTCAGAATATTTTTTCCTAACGACAAAATAGAGGTAAAGGAAACAGGATATCCGGTGACAGGCGAGTTTGTCACAACTGAAGTTTTTTCCGATTCTGGCAGCGCCGTAATATACAATGAGGTTTATTTGTTCGGAAAAACATTGAATGATAAGATTATTATCCCGTCTGTCAAAACAGACGACAAACTTGTCGAGGCAAATATAGCGCTCAGTCTTTACGATATGCTGTCCGCTTTGACAGGTTATACTCCGCCTTGGGGAATACAGACAGGCATAAGACCTGTAAAGCTCGCGAGAAAATATATAAAATCGGTAGGACCGCAGAAAACCATAGAACATTTTGAAAATGATCTTCAGGTGCGTCCCGACAAAGCGGAGCTTGCGGTAGAAGTCGGACTGAATGAGGAAGAAATCATTTCCCGTTCCGGAGAAAAATCATGCTCTGTATATATTTCCATACCGTTCTGCCCGACAAGATGCGATTACTGCTCGTTTGTGTCCCACGACATCGCAGGAGCGAAAAAGCTTATACCCGAGTATATCAACACACTAAAAAAAGAAATCGGCGCAGTTTCCGGAATAATAAAAAATCTCGGGCTTAAGACAGAGACGATTTATTTCGGCGGCGGCACGCCTACATCGCTTTCCGCAAGTCAGCTTGATGACGTCCTTTCGGAGACGGCGGCGGATTTTGACGTTCCGTCATTAATGGAATTTACGGTTGAGGCCGGCAGACCTGACACTATTAATTACGAAAAGATGAAAATTCTGAAAAATTACGGTGTCGGCAGAATAAGCGTAAATCCACAGACTTTTTCGGACGAAATAAGGCGCAATATCGGCAGACGCCATACGACGGCTCAGTTTTATTCCGCTTATGAAGACGCCGTAAAGGCCGGGTTTGACGATATCAATATCGATTTAATAGCGGGACTTCCCGGAGATACGGTTGAAAATTTTTCCGACGGAGTGAAAAAGGCTGTCGAACTCGGCAGCGCCAACATAACAGTCCATACTCTCGCGTTAAAAAGAGCGTCGGAACTTGTCACCGATAAAAAAGAGAGAACCGTTTCAAAACTTACCGACGAAATGATAAATAATTCTCAAAAACTCTTGAGAGAAAACGGATATATCCCGTACTATATGTACAAGCAGTCAAAATCGGTGGGCAATCTTGAAAATGTCGGCTGGTCAAAACCCGGCGAAGAGGGATGCTACAATATATACATGATGGACGAGACCCACTCCGTTTTATCGGCAGGAGCCGGCGCGGTGACTAGGCTCAAGTCTTTCAGACCCGAAAAAATCGAGAGGATATATAATTTCAAATATCCGTTTGAATATATTTCAAGACAGGATATACTTGAGGAAAGAAAAAAGAAAATAACGGAATTTTACAGGGATAATTTTTGATTTAAACCGTCCCGGGAGAAAATAATCATATGGCAGAGAAAAAGAGGAAAAAACAGTCGTTGCTGAACGGCGCGCTCATTTTGTTTATCGCGTCTGCTTTCGCCGAAATAGTCGGAGTTTTATACAAAATACCGCTTACGGATATTATCGGCGCGGTCGGCAGAGGATATACGGGCACGGCATATAATATCTATATCCCAATTTACAATATCGCGATGTCCGGACTGCCGGTAGCTATTTCAAAGCTTGTGTCGGAGTCGGCGGCAAACGGAAATTTCAAAGATGTAAAAAAGATATTCAAGGTAGCGTTCAGACTGTTTTTCGTTATCGGCGCAGTCGGAACAGCAGTTCTTTTCGCTTTAGCTTATCCTTATGCAAAATCAATAGACTCCATTCAGTCTCTGCCGTCTATTCTCATGATCGCCCCGGCTGTATTTTTCTGCAGCCTTATGTCCACTTACAGAGGATATTATTCCGGACTCAGAAATCAGAACCCTCACGCCATTTCACAGATGGTAGAGGTTTTAGGCAAAGTCGCGTTCGGTCTTTCGCTTTCTTATCTTGTTCAAAAAATAGCGATGCAGGAATTTTCCGCCGGAAATCCCGTATTCGGAGTTGTATGCAAGACAAAGGAAGAAGCTATAAGCGCTATGACTCCCTACGCCGCCGCCGCTTCTATTTTCGGCGTAACAATGGGCGCAGTTTGTTCTCTTATATACCTTGTAATAAGGGATAAAATCGCAGGCGACAAGATAACAAAAGAAGAAATCGCGTCTTCTCCGGAGCCGAGAAACTCAAAACAGCTGAGGAAACTTCTTATTTCCATAGCAGTTCCCGTAGTGGTCAGCTCTATTGTAATGAACATTTCAAACCTTATAGATTCATGGTCTATACAATTCAGACTCCAGAGCGCAATCAATTCAAATCTCGGAGTTATAGAAAATATGTTCTCTTCCGCAATTTCAAACGAAGCCGCAATGAGTCTGACGGAGCTTAAATCATATATTTACGGCGCATATGAAATAGCTCTCGATTTCAGAAATCTTGTGCCTTCCGTTATGACGAGCCTCGGACTCAGCGCGATTCCTGTTTTGTCTGAGGCGTGGGCTATGAAAAACAAGAGAACTATCACATCGTCTATCGAGTCTGTTACGAGAACAAATATGATTATTTCTCTCCCGGCAGGTATCGGTATGGCAGTTCTCGCACGGCCTATTCTCGACTTGGTCTACGGCGTCAGGCCGTCTAACGCAATATCTTCGCCAGTCATGGCATATTACGGACTTTTTACATTCATCATGGCGTTCGGCACTCCTGTTATCAATATGCTTCAGGGAATAGGCAGACAGGATATTCCGATGAAAACAGTATCTGCGGCGGCAATAGTTAAAGTCGCGGTGAACTTTATTCTTGTCGGAATACCGTCGATAAATATCTACGGCGCAATAATCGGAACGTTCCTTTTCTATTTCATCTCTCTTTCCCTTAATCTTTACTACCTTATTAAAATAACAAATGTAAAGATGAATTTATTCTCAGTATTTATCAAACCTCTTTTCTGTTCACTCATCTGCGGCGCGAGCGCGTGGGGATTTAACGGACTTCTGAGCGATTATATCCCGTCTTTCGGCGAAGGACGCAGATTTTCAACTTCGTCCGTTTCCTGCATCGTCGCAATACTCATCTCCATAGTAATTTATGCACTTGCCCTTCTTTTCACAAAGGCTATCGCAAAAGAAGACCTCGAGATGCTTCCGGGCGGGAAAAAACTTTCGCCTGTGCTTGAAAGGCATAATCTTCTCGGATGATGAAACCGGTACTGATCTTTAAAAAATTGAGAATAGTATCAATTAAACTGAACCCATAAAAATATTCTTGCAAATTTAAATGGAAAAGTATATAATAGAAATTCGGAAACTATTATAATTCAGTAAGAAATCTGAGTAAAAAAAATGACAGAAAATTTTAATTTTAAAGATAATTACAACATAGATGATCTTCTTGAAATAATGAAGATTCTCAGAGCTCCCGGCGGATGTCCCTGGGATATGGCGCAGACTCACGCGTCAATAAAAAAAGATTTTATCGAGGAGACGTACGAGGTCATAGAGGCTATCGACAAGGAAAGCCCCGATATGATGAAAGAGGAGCTTGGCGACGTATTGATGCAGGTTGTCTTTCATTCTCAGATAGAGACGGAAAAAGGCAATTTCAATTTTGACGACGTATGCGACGGCATTTGCAAAAAGCTTATTCTCCGCCATCCTCATGTTTTCGGATCTGTTGAGGCCGATACCGTGGACAAGGTTTTGACGAACTGGGACGACATCAAGAGAAAAGAGAAAAATCAAAAGACTGCGGCAGATGCGATGAACGCCGTTCCGAAAGAGCTGCCCGCTTTAATGAGAGCCGAAAAATTGGAAGGGAAGGCTTTTAAAGCGGGTTACGGCTCAAAAGAAAGAGACGAGAGGTTAAAATGCCTTAAAGAATCTTTAGACAAAGTGTATTCAAACCCCGACGATATAAATCCCGAAAAAATCGGAAGACTTCTTCTTGCCGTGTGCGGACTTGCGAAATCGGAGGATATTGACGCCGAGGAAGCACTTCGCGATGTGAGCGACGAGTACATCAAGGAATTTTCGGAGTTTGAAAAAAAACAGCAATAAAGAATGATATATAGTTGTCTTTTTTGCGGCTAATCATGTCTAAATAAATTATTTTGAAATAAATAATCCAATTTTTTATTTTTTATTAATTTATTGAAAAAATAAATTCCATTCCATTTAAAAATAATAAATATTGCATAAATCGATTTCCGGCATAAAAATTAATACTTGACAAAAGACTGTGCGAGTTGTATTATTTTAAAAGCGATTATGCTGTAATCGTGAATTAAATTTATTTCGGACCAAATGAAGCGTGTTTATTCAGTTAGACTCCGCTTTAATCTATATATTTGGAATATCAATCAGGAGGAAAAGAAACATGAATAAGACTGAACTCATCGGTGCGGTTGCCGCTAAGACGGGTCTTTCCAAGAAGGACGCCGAGAAGGCTCTTTCCGCAGTTATCTCTACTGTTTCGGAATCCCTTGCAAAAGGCGAGTCCGTTCAGCTTGTAGGCTTCGGCACGTTTGAGGTCAGGGAACATTCCGCGAGAATGGGAAGAAACCCTGCGAACGGAGAAGCAATAGAAATCCCTGCGTCTAAGGTCCCTGCTTTCAAAGCGGGCGTAGCTCTTAAAAAAGCAGTCAACGGCTGATAGGCATTATATTTTAAATTTTTTTTCGGAGAACCGTTTCGGCGGTTCTTTTTTGTTTTGTGTCACGGTAAACAGCGTTAAAACCGTTCAATATTGATTTAATTTTAAAGTAATAATATCAGATTATATTCGGAGGGGTGTGTAATGAGACTCGATAAATATCTGAAAGTATCAAGACTTGTAAAAAGAAGAACTGTTGCAAACGAGCTTTGCGACGCCGGTCATGTTGAGGTTAACTCCAAAGTCCAGAGAGCGTCATACGATGTAAAGCCCGGCGATATAATCTGTCTCAGAATAGGCTCGAACGAGATGAAAGTCCGCGTCGAGAACGTAAACGAATATTCCACAAAGGAAAGCGCGTCGGAGATGTACACGGCGCTTTAGTACGGCTGTTAATTTCTTATTCCTTTTTTTTAACCGAGAATTTGCGCGAATTGCTTAGATTTTTTCAAACTGCAAATTTTTGAACTTAACTTACAGGGAATTTACAAAAGGTGAAATAATTATGCGCAGAAAAATTTTATTTCTCGGCGGAGAAGATGTAGGCTGCTGTCTCAGGCTGTTCGCTAAAATCGCGAAAGCGGACGGAGAAATGTTTAAAATAGGAGTTTTGGTTTGCGATAACGACTCCCTTGAAAATTTTGCGATCAATATCAGGACCGGTGAGGAAAAGTTTGACTTTCTTTACTTTGAAGAAGGAAGGCACAGAGAAGTAACTTATGAAAATTTCTCTGTTCAAAGAGCAGTCAAATGGGATGATTGGGATATTTTCGCAATAGGGCAGAAAGTCGGGCTTTCAGGAATAGAGGAAAGCTACGAGCCTTTTTTGAAAGATATAGTCGGATTTGTCAGGGAACATCTGCCCGGCGCCGCGTTCGTTCTTACGGAGCCTCACTCATTTGACGAAAAATTCAAAGGAGTGAAATTCGCTAAGTACGGCTATTCGTCCGAAAACATGAGACGCTCTGTTAAAAAAGCAGTCGAGTCCAGAATAAAAGCCGATAATATAGATTATATTCTCCCAATAGGCGAAGCGTGGTCAAGATTGAAAAAAGCGGAAACGCATAAAAATATAAAGTCCGACGACGAACACGGCGGACGAGAAGGCAATTATCTATTCGGAGCGCTCGCATACGAGATGATTACGGGCAGAGATATAAACAAAAATTTATACAGACTGCCTTTTGTCAAGAAAGAAGAAGCCGAAATATTAAAAAATATTATTCATTCTACGGCTCTGGAATATTTGAAAAAATAAAAAATGGATGAAGACAAAGATAAATTAAACGAAGAAAAAAATATTTATATCTCTCAAAACAGAGACAAGGCAATAAACGGTTCTGACAATACGGAAAAAAGCGAGCGGGAAAATACTCCTGTTCCCGGGATAAAAATAAATTCCCCCGAAAACAGAGAAAAGCGCATTGAACCCGAACCGGAAAAATCTTATCCCGGGGAAACTTTCGTCAAAACGGTGCGAAATGAAGATAAAAACCGCAAAGCCGAGATAAAACCCGGCTTTATCGTTTTGATCGCTGTAATCTGCGCAGTCATCGGCGCAGTCACAGGTATTTTCGGATACAGACTGACCGAAAAACATTATGCTGAAAAAGAACCGCAGTCTCAACAGACAGCTGAAGAAAAATACGAAGACGATGCGGATTTGACAGATACAGACTCGGGCAATAAAATAAATTCCGTTTTTAATTCATCCGACAACTCGCAAAACTCAAATTCCGACAGCGAACGACAGACCGCATCCTCAGACGGAAACATGTCAGCTTCGTCTGTCTACTCGGCTAATATCGGCTCCTGCGTCGGCATTACGACAAAAACCGAATCGGGTGAGGCGATGGGCTCCGGTTTTTTCATTTCAAATGACGGATATATAGTTACAAATTATCACGTCGTATCGGGCGGACAGTCTTTTCAGGTTATTACGTCGGACAAAACGTCTGTTTCCGCCGAAATCGTAGGCTACGACGAGACTAACGACATTGCAGTGCTTAAAACAAATATTTCAAATTCTAAGCCTGTTACGTTCGGCAAATCATCAGATCTGAAAATAGGCGACAGCGTTTATGTTATAGGAAATCCTCTCGGAGATTTGACTTTTACTCTTACAGCCGGTGTTGTTAGCGCGACAAACAGACTGATAAAGGTCGCGTCCGGAAATACAATAAATATGTTTCAGACAGATGCGGCTATAAACAGCGGAAATTCCGGAGGCCCCGTGTTCGACTCAAACGGAAAAGTAATCGGTATTGCCACAGCGAAATATTCAAATGTTTCTATAGAAGGACTTTCTTTCTGTATACCGATTGACGACGTGTCCGATATTATAAGCCAGCTGAAGGAAAAAGGCTACGTTGCCGGCAGACCTTATCTCGGCGCGGCAGTATACGACACTATTTCATCACAGCGTCTTTTCTTCAATGTCACATCGTCTATTGACGGCGCGGCTGTCTCTCAGGTCTATCACGGCACAGCGGCAGAAAGCGCCGGACTTAAATCGGGAGATATCATCACTTATTTTGAAGGCGAGAAAGTATCGTCCGTGTCAGTTCTTAAGTCGTATCTGTCTGTTTTCAGTTCCGGCGACAAAGTACAGATTACTGTAAACAGAAACGGTTCGGCGGTTACTTTAAATATCACTTTGGGCGAATATTCTCCGTCGTCAGTCCCGACCGCGACAGACGGTTCATATGTCTTGTGATATTTCAGAATCGAAAAATAAAAATGCCGTTTTAGTGAACAAAAATATTTGTTTCGGTTGAAAAAAAATTAAATCTTTGAAAAAGTTTGTTATAATTATAAATATATTTTTAATATATTAGATTGTATCTTGATAAAATATCTTAACTTGTTGTATACTATAACTAAAATATGAATAAATTTAGCTCGGATAATTACAGGTTATTTTATTTTTGATTGGTTTGCGGGGAGAATAAAATTGGCAAAAGACAATAAAAAAAATGAACAGTCCGAAAAACCACCCAAAAAGAAAAAAAGCTTGGCAGAGATTTGCGTCGCCGCTGTGATTATTGTTCTTATAGCGGTAGTTTTGTTCTTAGGCGTCAGAGCTCTTGTAAATCTGAAAAAGATAAAAAGAGAATATTCCGACAAAGTGGACGAGTCTGTAAGCCTTGCGCTCGAAAACGAGCGTCAGCTCGATATGCTCGAATCCGAAAATAACAGCGACAATATGGAAAACGCCGCGAGAAACAGGGGCTACGGATATCCGAACGAAGTCAGGGCGACAGAATAATTTTCGGAATTTGTATTTATTAAATTTGGCGGGCATTTTGTCCGGTATTTTGGAGGATAATTTATTTTGTCAATAAACGTCGGAGACATCGTTGCGGGTAAAGTTACGGGAATTACGAATTTCGGCGCTTTCGTCAAACTTGAGGACGGAAGCACGGGAATGGTTCATATTTCGGAAGTTGCTAATTATTTTGTAAAAGATATCAATGAAATTTTAAAACCGGATGACGATGTAAAGGTAAAGGTTCTTTCTTTAGGCGATGACGGAAAAATCGCGCTTTCCATAAAGCAGGCCGAACCTAATGAGCACGATGAAAAAAACGAAACAGCAGAAAAATACGGCCGCGGCAGATATTCGCCCGAAAGAAAGAACAATTACAGAGGCGACAGAAAGCCGAGAGTTTGGCAGGGCGTTCAGGAAAAAGAGCCTCAGTCATTTGAAGATATGATGGCTAAATTCAAAGCCGTATCGGAAGATAAGCAGTCAGATTTGAAAAAATCCGATTCCAAAAGGGGCGGAGTCGGTTATTCAAGAAGAGGAAGAAAGTAAAATGTATATCGGAATTAATCGCGATTGTCGGTTGATTTCGGTATTTTTTTGCTTAGTCCTGATATTCTTTTGTAGAGGAGAAAAACATATGAAGAAAATTGTTTCCCTGATTTTGTCGATTATTTTGATTGTATCTGTTTTTGCCGTTCCCGTCGCAAACGCCGAGGGCAAAATAGTACCGGAGGATAAGTCAAAAGTTCCGGTTATCAATATAAGAGGCGACGGCGAGCCAATAGTGAATAAGGACGGCAAAGAGGTTCTTAATTTAAATTTTTCCGAATTAAAATTTGACGGCAACACCGCGGATAAAGAAAACGTAAAAGAATCCATATTAAACGTTATCACGCTTTTTATTAAAGAAGGTCTTTTAACCGGAAAATGGGATAATTATTACGCCGCTCTGCAGAAGGAGGTAGGCGAGCTTTTCGGTGACGCCCTTCTCGATGAAAACGGCAACGCCGTAAACGGAACAGATATTACTCCGAATCACAGGAAAGCAGTCGAGAACAGCAGCAGAACAAATTTCAAAAATGCGGACGGCTACTACAGAAACAACGGCAATTCATATCGTTTCTGGTATGACTGGCGCCTCGACCCGATGGAAATTGCCGACGAATTAAACGACTACATTAAATCCGTAAAAAAGGCGACGGGCGAGAAAAAGGTCGCTTTAGTCGGAATGTGCCTCGGAACCAACGTCGTATTCGCGTATCTTTCAAAATACGGAATGGATGATATCTGCGGTGTCGGTATCGACGGCGGAATACAAAACGGAAGCGATGTTTTGACAAAAGCGATAACCGGACATTTCAGTATCGACGGCGACGCTATCAACCGTTTCATTTTTGACGTGGAGGCGTACAGCGACTCTGAGGTAGATGATTATGTGACGGATATTATAGATTATCTCCAGAAATCGGGCACTATCGGCGCGGCGACGGCGGGATTAAAAGCCACGTTATATTATCGTCTCGTGACAGGCGTCACATCTGCTCTTGCGCTTTCAACGTGCTTTACATGGCCTTCCTATTGGGCGGGAATAAAAGAAACCGATTACGAAACGGCTAAAAATTACGTATTCGGACCGGAGGGAAGCGAGAAAAGGCAGAAGTACGCCGGACTTATCGCGAAAATTGACAACTACGATATGAATGTACGCTGCCGTCTTCCCGAGCTTCTCAAAAGCGTGAAAGACGCGGGCGGCAACCTCTGCATACTCGCGAAATACGGTTCACAGATATTCCCGATAACAGACGACAACACGGTACTTGCGGATCAGCTCGTCACGGTAAAGGACGCTTCTTTCGGCGCGACCACAACCGATATATTATCCGAATTCGATGATAACTATATGAAAAAAGCTGAAGAAAACGGAACGGCAAAATATATCTCTCCCGACAAACAGGTAGATGCGTCAACTTGTCTTTATCCCGATTATTCGTGGTTCATCAAAAACGCAAGCCATACAAACTGGACGCACTACGAGTTTAATCTTCTCGTAACCGTCTCATCGGCGGACAGACAGCTTACAATTGACGATACCGATTTGGGACAATATATGGTTTTTGACAATGAAAACAGAACAATGCTCAAAATGACCGAGGAAAACTGCAACACATATCATTTTGATACAAAGCAGGCTAAAAACGACAACAAAAACTTCTTTACGAGATTTCTGGCGTTTTTCAGATCTTTTATGAATATTGTCACAGACATTTTCAAATTTATCAACTCTAAGCTTGAAGGTAAATAATATTGCAGACCCGGCGGAAAAATACCGCCGGGATTTTTATAAAAAAATATACTTGAAAAAATAAAATAATATGGTATACTATTTAAGTCAGGTACAAATGCTGATGTGGCTCAATGGCAGAGCAGCTCATTCGTAAGCCGAAGGTCATAGCAGCAAAAAACACTCAAAATTTAATAATATGCTACTGTGGCTCAGTTGGTAGAGCAGCGCATTCGTAATGCGCAGGTCGTCGGTTCGAGTCCGACCAGTAGCTCCATGGCTTCCCTTTGGGAAGCCTTATTTTATGCGGTTTTCGGGCATTTTCCAATTTTGAAATTCATAAAAACTGAAATCGAAAAATCAGAAATTTTCAACCGAAAATCCCGACAGAAAGCATAAATCTCATCCCGAAATCTTCAGGATGAGATTTTTCTGAAAACTGCCAATGACCATCTAATGACCATTTATGAAAAAAGCGGGGTGATTTTTCACCCCGCTAATTCATGTCTTGTTATTAAAATGCTAGTTATTGTCTGTAGGTTTAATAACTTCGACAGTTTGAAGTATTCTTTCAGGAGTATCGTGGATACTAACCGTTTTACCTTTAGAATCGATGAAGTCAATTTTCAAAGTTCTAAAGTTATCCCTAATAACAATAGTTCCTTTTGTTCCTGCCGGTATGCCTTGGAGTTCTTCTCTAATTACAACATTGAATCTGTTCTCCATAACAAACTGAGAGGTTGACCCAACTTTTTCAGTTGGCGTATGAGAATTCACCCATTTGTCTATTTCATCAGACAGTTCATTTAAGTATGATGGATCTGAACACAATTTGTTCTCGTCCACAAAAGTAGGATTCTCCCACCAGGTCGGTGTTTCTCCACTCATGTGCGATGTTGATCCACACTCATTACACCATGTCCAAATCCCACAAAGTTTGTCATTGTGACGATGAATATAAATATGTGCAGAGTAATTTTGACAAACAGGACATTGGCAAGGGAATTGTGTTCCGCCTTCAGTTACCTTATTGAAAAGAACCATTATTTTATCGTTGTCATTCCACATTTTAACGTTTCCCCCTTATATATTTTTCTAATGAATTGCCGGAAGCATATGCTTTTCTTTCTGGAGCCTTTCCACCTTTTAGATAACTTCGTGCATGATTTAATTCGTGCGCTATTGTATTCGCTAATTCGGTTTCATTAATGAAAGCCTTAGGTCCTAATTCAATAATATCTGGTCGGCTTTTAACCACTCTACCAGATGGCTCCAAATCAGGATTTATTATTATTTTTATTTCAGTTTTACCGCTCTTAAGATGAATATTATATTTCTTGCATATTGTTTTAACATAATAATCTTTATTAAGAGCCATATCCAAAGTCTTCTCGGTTGGCGGTACAGGCTTTCCGATACGATATCTCTCTTTTGATCCGTAGGAATTACCAAACCCACCATGAAATCCTGCGCCCATTAGACTTCACCTGCCTTATGAGCTTTTGCGGTTTCCGAATCAAACTGCAGAATTTTGATTCCCTGTTTCTTATATTTTTCAAAAATATAATCGGGCGCTGCACCGTAGACCACAATTATTCTGGGTTTGAGCTTTTTTACAACGTAGTCCAACCCTTCAACAAAGTGTTTTCTGTCTTCAAGCAGCTTAATGCAACCGACAGAGCCAACGGCTATTGTTGAATTTTTGGGCGCACCTAAACATGTAAAAAAGTGGGTTCTTCTGTCTCCCCAACGGATATTTACGACAACGTTAAGTCCGTTTTCCTGAAACCAATGCCCCAAAGCACGGCTTCGGAAAATATTCCATATTTGCATTATCAACGGCATATCTCTGTAAAGGCTGAAGTCAGGAGTAATTACACCGTTAAATTTTGCAAGTATAGGAAGATATTTGTGAGGATTCCTCCATATTCTTTCGAAACTGCCGTCATCCTCATAAAAACAAACCCATTGATCAAAATCATCGGTTCGAAGAATCTTTGAAAAAGTTATGAGTTTGTTTGGTACTGCAGATGTAGGATAAATTATAGGTATCTCCATTTCACCTGCGTAGTTTGCGCTTTTTAGTAAAAAAGCGTGAAAAACATCTTTGCACCCACTTCGGGTGCTGTTAATCTGAGACATAATAATATCTCCTTTCGGCACAATTCCACAGGGCATAGTTGTGCCTATATATAAAAGATTTACCCTGTGGCTTAATGCCATTCGGGTGTCTCAGATGTAATTTACCAGATTACGAGTAGAGATACCCAAAGGCGAATAAGCTTATTTGTGTTCAACGTTTTTATAATAAAACATAAAAACAGATTGACTTTTTAGTACTTTTATCTTATAATAAAGATACCAGATTACGAGTAGAGATACTCGAAGGGAAGCACTACATTTACTGTATTATCAGTTCTTGTGGTGCTTTTATTTTTATCTTTCATTTTAATATTTCAACCTTTTATTTGCCGCCGTCTTTGATACGCCATACTTTTCGATGATTTCCTTCGCTGACATATCTTTAGTCGCTTTATACGGCATCATAACTTCTCCCGCCAAAGCCTTTACTATCCATTCTAAGCGACAATAAATAGGTGTATCATCAGTTACCTGGCGCGAAAAAACAGGTTTGAAGCCCAATGTGTCAGCATACGGGTGCATTATTTCATGCATAATATGCATTCGATAGCCACCAGTTTTCTTTTCATAAGCACCTTTGTAAACAGTTTCTTTAATTTGAATTAAGAATCCCTCTTCCGTTGGAATACATCTTGCAGGAACATTACCGGGAAGTTCATTGTTGTAAACTATTTCATATCGAACATTCTCAAACCCTTCAATCTCGGGCAATCTATCGAGTAGTTCAATTGGGTCTATAGGCTCGTCTTGTTTGTATCCGCATATCGAACGAAAAAGTTTCGCATATAGACGCAAGTCATGTCTGTTTGTTGCTTTAGTTTCGTAGTCCAATTTTAATCATCATCCTCCTTGTTTAAGAGTTTGATGATTTCCTCAGCAGTATCTTCATCAAGATCATCAAAAGAGCGCTGGAACTGAAAAGCAAGTTTCCTTTTTGGATTGCTCACGGCCGTCAGATTAATTTTCATTTGTGTTTTTGATTCTTCAACCGCTGTTCTAAGCTCTTTTTGCTGCTCTTCATTAAGCTTATAGTGTTCAATTATAATAGGTATCCATTCATCAGGGACATTTCTTTTTCCGTTTTCTACCGCAGAAACAAAAGGTATCTTTACGCCAAGCAGTTTTGCAGTATCTCCCATAACCTCATGCGACTTTACTCTTAGGACACGCATAAACTCTCCAAAAAAAGTATAACTCATTATTCATCACCTCTCGTTTTTAACATCATACACCTTATTAACCACTTTTGTCAATACTTTTTTAATCATTTTTTGATTAACTTGATAATTGAACAAAGAGACTGCTGTTTTTGCAGTCTCTTTTTCCTGTTTGTTATTCTCACGCCGGGAATTCTATTACATTATCACTCTTGTCTGCATTCTCAATTATCGCTTTCATCTTGTCTGCAACGTTTTTCTGCATATCGTTTTCCCCTACATGCAACCGCAGGTCGTCGGTTCGAGTCCGACCAGTAGCTCCATGGCTTCCCTTCGGGAAGCCTTATTTTATGCGGTTTTCGGGCATTTTTCAATTTTGAAATTCAGAAAAATCGAAACCGAAAAATCAGAAATTCACAACCGAAAATACCGACAAAAAATATAAATCTCATCCCGAATTTCTCAGGATGAGATTTTTCAATAATCTGCTCAAGACCATCTAATGACCATTTATTATTTTTTTGTATAATCATTTGCTCGACAAATCAGAATTTGTCCGATTCTTTTTTATGTTTAATGTGTATTCCAATATGCCCAATGCCTAATATCAATGTTGATATTATCAGCGGTAGATTTTTACCGTATGCACCTAATAATATGAAGGCTAAAACGGGTAGCGTAGCACCTGCAACGGGAATGCCAAGAATACTGCTATACATATCCTTCATTGTCTTTTCGCTCTTGAAATATCTTATCCAATAAATCTCGTACAATATCATCAAAAGAAATGCAACCAGCAGTACTATTGACCAAGCAGAAGGCTTATTGATATTGAAATCCGAGAATATCAATGATATACAGGTAACTGCAATCTCACCGATTCTTTCAAACACAAGCAATAGTTTATTTTCGTTTTCAGCATATTTATCATAATCTTTTGGTTTCTTCTTACTCCAAATGATATTAGGAATCATCAGCATAAGCAAAAATAATAAGCCGATATATGAAAATCCAAAATTCATTTCTATCCACCTCTACAAATCCCGATTTATCGGCGTATTAAAACACCTTTCATAAATGGTGTTTCATTGT
>OMUY01000047.1 GCA_900314355.1 uncultured Eubacteriales bacterium
AGTGACATACTCCCACCGCCTATGCTGCGCATAGAGGCGAGGGCTTCTCGTTCGAGCAGTCCATTGACTACAGCATAAGCGAGCTAACCCCGTGTGTCCCACGGTTTTATAGAGAAGATATGATTAGGAAAAAACTATTCGCATACCTTCGTTTCTGATATTGATTGCGGCATTCCTATCTCTGTCATGACGCGTTCCGCATTTCGGACAAACCCATGCTCTAACGCTGATATTCTTCGCGTCAGCGTTTTTGTATCCACAGCATGAACATATCTGAGAACTGGCAAAGAATCTATCCACTTTCACAAGTCTTTTCCCATTTTCTTCAAGCTTGTATTTCAAAAACGCAGTGAACATGCCCCAACCGTTATCTGAAACAGATTTTCCGAAATTCAAGGCTTGCGACATTGCTTTCATATCCAAATCTTCAATACACACACAATCATAAGCATTGGCTATCTGCCTTGACTGCTTGTGCAGAAAATCCTTGCGTTGATTAGCAACCTTTTCATGTATTCTGGCAACTTTGACACGCTGTTTATCTCTGTTTTTTGAACCTTTTTGCATAAGCGAAAGTTTCCGTTGTTCACTCTTCAATCTTTTCTCTGCTTGTCTGTAGTATCTTGGATATGCCGGTTCATTACCGTTGCTGTCCTTATACAGTTCATGCATTGAGAAGTCTAATCCGAGAAAATTGTGCGGTGCTTTTTCTTGTACCTGATTTTCGTACTCGAAAAGAACACTTGCATAATATTTTCCGGTCGGAGTTTTGCTGATTGTCACGGATTTCAGTTTGTAATCAGATGGAATCTGTCTATGCTGTTTCAGTTTAACAAATCCAATTTTCGGTAATCTAATATATCCGCTTTCAATGGTAATGCTGCCGTTTACACAGTTTGTCGTATAGCTGTTTTTATTGGATTTCTTAGACTTGAATTTTGGAAAACCTACTTTAGGACTTCTGAAAAAATTGTTGTATGCTGTTTGCAGGTTCATTTGCGCATTAGCCAAAGCAAGACTGTCAATCTCCTTTAACCACTCAAATTCTTTCTTATATTGGGCAGGAGTGTTATTCAGTTTTTGTTTGGTTCTCTCATAATACTTAATTTTATCAGCAAGCATACGATTGTAGATAAAACGTACACAACCAAACGTCTTAGCAAACAAAACTTTTTGCTCTAAATTTGGATATATTCTGAATTTATATGCTTTGTTTGCCATTATCTCACTCCCTCGCTACGTTTTTCCGCCCTTGATTTTCAATATATTTCTTGATTACGTCAATAGGTGCGCCGCCTGTTGTCAGCAGACAAAAGCTTTGGCTCCAAAAGCGCTCTTTCCAAAGTTTTTCACGAATTTGAGGAAATTCCTTTTTCAAAAGTCTGCTGCTTGCGCTTTTATATGCGTTTATGAATTTACTAATTTCTGTGTTAGGGTGTGCCTTGAACAAAATATGCACATGGTCTTTACCATAATTCCACTCCTGCAGGCTGATGTTGTAATTAGGCGCTATGTACTCAAATATTTCCTTTGCTCTGTCAGAAATTTTATCATCAAACACCTTACGCCGATATTTTACAACAAGTACAAGATGATAGTACAACAAAAATACTGAATGTGCATTACTGTCTAATTCCATTTCTAATCAGCCCTTTACACTTTATTCGACTGATTTTATCATTCCACATATTTGCAGTTTTGTAAAGTGTGGGTGAGACACAATTCATCCCTCCACCTTAGAGGTGGGAGACTTCTTGCTGTGATAGGTTAAACCGAATAAAAATCAATTTCTGAGTTCATTAAGAAATGTCATCAGAAATATATTTCTCCCTCGCTTCTGCATACAGCGTTTGAAGCTGACGCGTCCGAAACGAAATATACGGACTCCGAAAATACCGGATATACAACGGCATCCGAGATAACAGTCTGCTCAAGTTCGGCGAAAACAGACTGTTTTTCGTCCTGTGTCATGGAATTATCCACCGAGGATAAAATTTTGTCATAGCCGTCGTTTTTGTAATTCTCGTAATTCTCCGCCGATTCCGATGAAAATGTCGTAAAATAATCTTCCGTAGTGTAAGAACCTATCGCTCTCGGAAGAAAACATACCTGATAATCGCCCGACTCGTATGAATTTACAGCGTCTTCCTCAGGCAAAGCGTTGATTTTTACGTCTATGCCGAAATCTTTCTGCCAAAGCTGTATCTGTTTTTGTACGGAATCGCTCATGTAGTCGGTTGTCAGAACAGTGACTGTTTCGCCCGAGCCGAGATTTAATTTTTCCGCGCCTTTTTTAAAATAATCGACGGCATTCGAATCGTCTTTTTTTATTAACTCGGGGGTTGAATCGTAGTACCCGGGCATTGATTTTATAATAAGTCTGTTTTGGTCACCGTCCGCTCCAGAGGGAACGGAGATAAGAGAAGCGTCGACAGAAGACGCGAACGCGAGCCTCATATCTTTATTTTCAAAAATCTTGTCGGCGCAGTTGAATCTGTAGGCGAAAAGCTCATTAGGAAGAGAAACAACTTTATAATCCGATTTATTCTCAAACTCAGATACATTTAAAGTATCCGCAAATCCGCAGTCTATGCTGCCGCCTTTCAAATTGTCGACTATATCATCGTCCTTGGATACGGATATGTATGCGGCGTCGTATCCTGCCGCAAAAGAGCCTTTGTACTTTGAATTTTTTCTGAGCTGGACGAGCGTGCCGCCGTTCCACGACCACATAATATATGGTCCGTTGCACAATAAGTATTCCATTGAAAGACCGTATCTGCCCCTTGTCGAGCTGAAAAAAGTTTCGTCGCACGGCATAGCCGCGGGACGTGTCAGCTCGTAGAGAAAATCGGAATCAGGGTAGCTCAGCTCGATTTGCAGCGAATAATCACCGATTTTTTTTATGCCGAGCGCGCTTTTGTCTTTTTTGCCTTTTAAAACATCGCCCGCGTTTTTTATGGCGGACAGATACTGAGCTCCCGGGCTCTGCGTTTCAGGCGATAACGCTCTTTGTATTCCGAAAATATAATCGTCGGCAGTTATTTTGTCGTCAAAACTGGCGGGCAGAACGCCGGTCATCTCTTCTTTTGACGTGTTTGTAAGATACCATACCGCGTCTTGTCTCAAATTAAAAGTATAAGTAAGACCGTCGTCGGAAACCGAATAGCTTTCCGCACCGGCAGGCTTCGCCTCTCCGTTTTTGTCAAGCCTCATAAGTCCCTCGAAGCAGTTGAAAACAACAGTCTGAGACGAAGGGGATGAAACTATCTGCGGATCCATTCCCGAAAAATCCGACGATACGGCGTAATAAATATTCTTCGTATCGCCGCCGGACATACATGACGTTAACATTGCGAGCAAAAAAACGAGGGCAAAAGCCAAAATGAAGATTTTAAGAAACGCAGATTTCAAATTGACCGACCCTCCATTATTTTTTCTTTGGTTTATTATAACTCATCCGATTTGATTTTTCCATAGCAAGTTGATATAATACGCTATGAATTTTATTATTATTTTTTTGGAGAAAACAAATGGAATATGTAATTTTTGCTTTTTCCGCGTTAACTTTAATATTTTCCGCCGTAATAATGATTTTATTCATAAAAAACGGAGGCGCTTCGCATTCGGGCGGCGATATTTCGCGGCTGATCGAGCAGGAAAAGGAAAACAATGCAAAAATAAACGAGCTAAATACTTTGTATGACTCTCTGTCAAAGACCGTGTCAAGGGAATTTTCCTCAAACAGGCAGGAAATGAGTCGGAATATTGATTCGCAGTCGGAAAGAATTTCGGCTTTGACCGAGTCGAATTACAGGCAGATGCAGAATATTTCCAATGAAATTTCCGAAAGGCTTATTGAGATAATGGGCAAAACGTCCGAACAGACCGAAAAAATCACCGCGACTTTATCGGAGTCTGTAAAAAATCTCACACAGGAAAATGATAAAAAAATAGAAAAAATAAGACAGACGGTAAGCGAAAAACTGGACGAAAACCTGACGAGCAAACTCAACTCGTCGTTTGCCGCAGTGTCGGAAAATCTGAAATCGCTTTATGACACTATGGGAGAGATGAAAAACATTTCAAGCGGAGTAAACAGCAATATAAGCTCTCTTTCAAGAATACTCACAAATGTAAAATCAAGGGGAACATGGGCTGAATATCAGCTTAAAGCCATCCTTGACGACATCGTGCCGGGAATGTACGTTTCGAATTATCATCCATCGTCTCTGAAAGGAAACGAAGTTGTAGAATTTGCCGTAAAAATTCCGCTCAGCGCAAATAACGGTTACAGGCTTCTTCCTATTGATTCAAAATTTCCTCTTGAGGACTACCAAAGGCTTGTGTCAAGCGCGGAAGAAGGCGACGCAGAAAAGACGGAAAGCGCCAGGAAAGCTTTGATGCAGAGAGTAAAAGACGAGGCGAAACTAATTACAAAATACATTAATCCGCCTGAGACCGTGAATTTCGCCGTCATGTACCTCGCCACGGAAGGTCTTTACGCTGAGGTTATGAACGACAAAAGCGGCGTTCAGGAAAAAATCAAATCCGATTATAAAATTCTCATAGCGGGACCGTCGACAATTTCCGCGCTTTTGAATACGATAGCTATGGGGTATTCCATAGCGTCTATAAACGAAAAAGCGTCGGAGGTTCAGAAACTTCTCGAAGAGGTAAGACGTCAATATGACATATTCTCCGAGTCGCTCAGAAAGGTGAGAAAAAATCTTGACAGCGCGAGCTCCAACCTCGAATCGGCCGAAAAGAGAAACGAGATTATAAAGAACAAACTGAAAAACGCCGGAAGCATTGACGGCGGAAAAGAAGAGTCCGAAACAGCCATTTTAAATCAGGACGGCGAAAACGGCGCCTGAATTATTGACATGAATTAAAAATCATAAAAATTTTAGTCCCCGAAAAAATCAGTTTCGGGGGCTTGGTTTTTTTATTCCGACCTTAAAGCTATTACAGGGTCTTTGTTCGCGGCTTTCTTTGCCGGTATAATTCCTCCGATAAGGGTGAGGATTATACTTAGAATTACAAGAATTACGGCTGCCTGCCACGGAAGAGCGGCATTAACCTCATTAGTCTTAATAACGGCGTGAAGAATGGCATTTCCCGGAATCAAAAGCAGTACCGAAATACCGACGCCGATTATTCCCGACAGAAGTCCTATGATAAACGTCTCCGCATTGAACACTTCGGAAATATTGCGTTTTGAAGCTCCGATAGATCTGAGTATACCTATTTCCTTTGTCCTTTCAAGGACAGAGATATATGTGATTATTCCTATCATTATAGAAGAAACAACGAGAGACAGCGCGACAAACGCGATAAGCACATAAGAAATGGTATTAACTATCTTTGTGACAGACGACATCATCAATCCGGCGTAGTCATCGTAGTGAATCTTGTCCGCGTCGCTTTTTCCGCTGTTGTATGCGGCTATACTGTCGCTGACTCCTTGCTTATCGTCGAAACTGTCGGTGTAAATATTTATTCCCGACGGCGTTTCAGGGTCGATATAGCCCAACTGTTTCATGTTGTCGTCATATGAGCCCGGAGACACATAACTGTCGTATATAATCATCAGAACAGAGTCAAGAACTCCGCCTGATGAATTCGTCAATTTAACAAGCGTTTCGCTCAACTGTTCGTCTGTCATATCGGTCGTGTCCATTCCTGTCATGGAAGAAATTCCCGGAACGGACTGAAGAACAGTTCTTGCCATATCAGCTTTCTCCGCAGCGGAAAGACCGTTTATATATTTTTTTACGTCCTCTATTTTTTCCGCGTCGTCGGAAGGCGAAAACCTTGCGCCGTTTAAAATATTTACGTCTTTCGAGGCCTGCTGCGCCTTTACCGGCTCGCTTTCGTCCGAATACTTTATCAAATAATCTGTAAGCGCACTCGTATATCCTATCGGCTGAGTCAGAATGCCTCTTTCCGCGTCTTTATTTTGGCGTATGACTCCGGATATTTTGAGTTTGACGGCGTTATTCAGCAGTTTTCCGATATCTTCGTTTGATTGGATTTTATGGTAAAGACCGCTGTCGTCTTTTTTGTAGAAATCGCACGACGGAATAAGATAAAATTCATGACCGCAAAAATCCTCATAGCTCCATTTATGCTCCGACATCGTTATTTTCTCGCCGCTGTCGATTTTTTTCATGTAATCTTCATATTCAGACACCGGGAGAAGTCCGAGATCATAAAGCGCTGTGGACGAAACCTCATTATTTGAATCGAGAACGAGAACAAGCTCGTTGTATTTTTCCGGCCATTTGCCGTAAACAAGTTCATAATTTCCGGTAATAGCCTTGCTGATGAGCGCTCCGCCTGTTCCCGGTATCATCTCTTCAAAATTATTGTCGGACGACTGCGTTACCAAACTCTGCACAGCCTGCATAGACGCCTGAATGGAATTTAAGTCAGACTTTGTTTTGAATCCGCTGCCGTCGGTATTTACCAAAACGCCGTCCGGGTCGTGGGAATAGACAGAAAAATTCGTATCATAAGTGTACATTATTCCGTTTTCGCCTATGTACTTATGAATTTCGCTGTCGGGATCGTCGAGGTATTTTTTAAACTCTGTCAGATTGTTTTTATTTACGGTTGTTTCAAAGGCGGATTGCATTTCAATGTCGGAATTATTCGCGTAGACGCCGTCAAGTTCATGACCGGCGTCTTCATCTTTTCCGCTTTCGGCCTCCTGCCTGCCCTGTTCGAGAAGGCTCGTAAAATCCGTTGACTGCGCTTTAATTGATATCGGATAAGACGTCATAGTGTCCTTTTGAATGTCGGAAATATATGTATTCACTCCGTTTGAAAGCGACAAAATAAGCGCAATGCCGATTATTCCTATTGAACCGGCGAAGGATGTCAGAAAAGTCCTCGCTTTTTTCGTTTTCAAATTATTGAAACTTAGTGAAAGCGACGTCGCAAGCGACATGGAGGATTTTCCTTTATTTCTGTAAATAGGCGACGCTCCGAGATGTTTCGGATGATACGGGTTTGAATCGCCGGTTATTTTTCCGTCCTTTAATTTTATTATCCTTGTAGCATATTTTTCCGCGAGCTCGTCGTTATGTGTCACCATTACGACAAGTCTGTCTTTTGCTACTTCCTTCAAAAGATCCATAATCTGCACGCTCGTATCAGAATCGAGCGCACCTGTCGGCTCGTCGGCAAGGACGATATCGGGGTCGTTTACTAAAGCTCTCGCAATCGCGACTCTCTGCATCTGTCCGCCCGACAACTGATTGGGTTTTTTGTATATGTGATCTTTGAGTCCGACTTTTTCAAGCACTTCCGCCGCGAGCTTTTTTCTGTGGCTTTTCGATATTCCCGAAATAGTCAGCGCAAGCTCGACGTTTGACAGAACAGTCTGGTGAGGAATGAGATTGTAGCTCTGAAACACAAAACCTATCATATGGTTGCGGTATGAATCCCAGTCCCTGTCTGTATATTTTTTTGTAGATGCGCCGTCTATTATCAAATCGCCGCTGTCGTAGTTGTCAAGACCGCCGATGATATTCAGAAGCGTAGTCTTTCCGGATCCGCTCGGCCCGAGAACAGCGACAAATTCGTTTTCCCGAAGATTAAGTGATATACCGTCAAGCGCAGTCTGAACAATGTCACCAGTCACATAACTTTTCTTTATGTCTTTAATCTGGAGCATTTTTATCACCTACAAATATAATAATATTTTTTATGTATTATATTGTTATTATTTTAACAAGTCTTAAATTATGAAAATTATTTTTATTGATAAAGAAAACAGATACAAATATCTTTGAAAATATATAATAAATTTCATTAGCTAAAATTTATATTGCAGATAACGACTTAAAATATTTCGCCTGTTATTCATATTAGTATTTTGATATCATTCAATCATTATTCACTAATTAAAAATAAATATAAAACGCCGAAAAAAAATTTCCCGAAAGACCGGAAGCCATTCGGGAAAAATTTTTTGATTTTTCATCGCGGAAATTATTACAGAGCTTTTGAAATCTGATATATTCCGAGAATGAGACCGCCGACTGCGGACAATGTGGAATCGGAAACTCTCTTTTCATCGTAATTCAAATCGGCAATCGAAGCGTCCACAAGATATGAATGAAGCGGGTTTGACTCCGACTTGGCAACGTTTTTAAGCATATTGTACACGGCAACATGCAGGAAAAGCTCGCCGACGATATGTTGAAGGCTCATATTAACCCATCCGTTTTCCGATTTCTCTTTTTCCTGTTCAAAAAGAATTTTTGACACCTCTACAAGAGTATCGAGTTTGGAAAGATCCGAATTGCCCTGCACGGGAATAGAGATATAAAGCGTAGTCTGACCATTTTCCATTACGGTAGGCGTATAAGTTGCCTGAGACGCTATATCTTCACTTGACGCTGCGAAAACGAGAATGCAGGAAACAGACGCGATTAAAAGAGCTAAAATTACCGATAAAACCTTCTTTGCTGTTTTCATCTTTGAAACCTCCTCTATTATTATGCAATATATATTATTTGATTATATTATATGACATGTTAAAGAAAAAATAAAGAGAAATTTTTGTCAATCAATACATAATTTAAAAAAATTCTGTCTAAATTTTTACATTTTATTTCACCTTGAACAAAATAAACCGCCCGGAAATGTCCGAGCGGCCGTATGTTTATTTGAATATTTTAGACCAGATGTCCGTGATTGCGCCCTGAAGAGATTTCTTCGTCGTACTCTCCTCGGCTTTTTTAGTCTTACTTTCAGTTGACTTTTTTGTTGCAGCTGCCGCCGTAGTTGTCTCCGTCGCCTGAGTTACGTCCGACGTGTTGCGATATTCCGAGAACGAGGCAAGTCCTGCCGATACTCTAAGAATAATTCTCGCATCCGCAGCGGTGATAACTCCGTTGCCGTTTACATCGGCGTTTTTGAACTGTATGGAGCCGGACTTCGGCATCTCCTCAAGCTTTGCCGACATTCTGAGCGCAAGTCTCGCGTCAATAGCGTTTACTTTGCCGTCAAGATTTACATCGCCCAAAAGAAGGTAAGCGTTTTCATCGTAGTATGAATAGAATGTAAGAGAACCGGGCTTTACATACCTGTTGTAGTTTAAGAACTGCTGATATTTAGCCTGAGTCCAAACCGTAGTATCGGTACTGGCGTCGAGAAGGTATTGAATGAAATCGGCGGTGTTTGACTTAGCGTCAAACGTCGAATGTTTCATATTTCTGAGGAACCATGTGTTCTCCGGCAGGATACATGTAGAAGCGTCAACATAGTGCGCTATGCCGCCGAACCTGTGGTCCGGATCAAGATAATCGTACTCGGCACTCAAATGGTTGTGGTTCGCGCAGTTGCCCTCTTTATTTCTCTGAGTATTCTCGACTCCCGCGCCTACGTCGTTAAGCGGAATTGTAAATCCTCCGAACGAAGAGAAATATGTGTCGATAACTCCGTCAGACTGAGCGGAAAGTCCGAATACCTCGTCCTCCGATGAACTGTTGTCGCCGAGAGGATAGAGCTGAATATTCCATGATGAAACGATTTCAACAGCTATTCCCGCTTTCTGAGCTTCGGGAAGCCATTTATTGGCGGTTGCCTGGAGCTGTTTGAAATTATCTATCTTATTCAGAATCTTCTCGTTATATGTGGGATTGTCTTCGGAATCGGCGTCAGTCTCGTTCATCTCCATAAACTCGAGAGCATCGTCATAATAATCGTAAGGAACAAGCGCCCAAAGTCCGAGATTTGATTTAAGCATCTGTCTGAGATATTTATCGTAAAGCGGCTTTTTGATATTCGCCATCATAACGCATATATCCATGCACAAAGACTGAATTTCATACTCTCTGTTGAGAATATAATTTACAAGCCATGTCGCAAACCATGTGATCGGATTGTCCGATATATCGTTTGTGTAGCGGATGTAAGCGGACGGGAAAGCCTGATTTATTACGTTTGTTGACTGAGACATAAGCCTGCCGGTGAATATATCGCCTATGAGAGATGTTCCCTCGAATGCGGAGTTTACGGTGACGAAATTAGACACATTGTCCTTCGCCTCATCGAGATGAGTCGCGAGATATGTGCAGGCTATTGTCGAGCCGTATCCCTCGGATATGATTTTCACCTTGTCAACGCCGGCTGATTTCTTTACATCGTCGATATAAACGGCGAAATCGTCAGCAACCGCAGTCGGGTCAAGTCTCCAGTCGTATGTGAATACGTATGTTGAATCCTCGCCGTATTTCGCGGCGACAGTCTCTCCTATTCCGCCAAGAATCGTTCCGGAGAAGAGTTCATCGGTCATATAATATGAAACAGGATGATCATAAGTATTTGCGCCGAGAGAATAGCTCTTTGACGTTCCGTCCGGATTCATCATTATAAACTGCATTTTCGTGAATATATCGGAACCGACGATGTAGTTAAGTACCTCGTTGTACTTGCCTGACGCCATAGCGACTGTGGCAGCCGTATATTCCTTGAATTTAGGCATAAGACCGTAAATACCCTTTTCAAAATCCGAAATAGAGTTGTCATCAGGCGGCCAAACTACCTCCGCGGAGGACGAATTAGGATTATTGATAATCGGGTTGTTATTTATGCCGTTGACAACTATGACGGCTGTCTTGGCTTTTGATTCCGCGAAAACCGGTACCGCACACGATAAAACCATCACGACGGTAAGGATTAACGCCAATATTTTTGTGAGAGATTTTTTCATCGAGACAATCCTCCTCATACTACTTTAATTATTATAATATAAGAATATATCAAATGCAAGTCAAATTTTACAAATTAATTCAAATAACCGGCGAAAAAGACGTCAAATTTCCGCCTGACCATGGCGATATATTCCAATCTGACAAGATAATTTTTCTGTTTAATAGGTTTTCAGCTTTCGTACGCTTTTTCAATCAGCCAAAATACAAGAGAAACGGCAGCAGAAGCGACAAATATAATTATGCCGACGGTATAGGCTGAACTAAGTTCAAAAATCCTTATATTGATTTTGATATATTTAAGATAGTTTGAATATGACGAAAGCGAGTTTATTTTTGTAAGGAGGTTCGCTGCGGAAACCTTTCCCGTCCTGAGAAGTTCCATGGCGCTTGTCGCGTATCTGCCGTAGCACAAAAAACATACGAGACCGATACAGGACGAAACAGCCGGAATCCATTTCTTTTTGACTGCTATGCCGGTAATTAAAGCAAGAACAGCGAACGACAGCGATATTATAAGAAAAACAAACGCGGTTTTCACGGGGCTTGTAAGCTCAGACGGGAACGACGAAAAATTGATATCGTCAATTTTTATTTTCGCGTTATCGCCCGAAAAATTTTGCTTTACATCAGAGAATGACCAGAACTCTGGTATTTTATCCACGTCAATGCCGGTAAACTGTTTGATAATGCTTTTTAAATCTATAGTCTGACCGAGAATAGACGTCAGAGCGTTGATACCGGCCGACGCGGATTCAACAGTGCAGATAAATCTGAACATAGGCAGGTACATTATAACCGGAACAAGCAAAATCAAAATAACGGAATTCAATCCCTTGTAAAGATAAGAAATTCCTTTCAGCGTTTTCTTTTTTTGAATTTCACGTTCTTTTTTCGCCGAACTCATATTTTTTACTCCTCAGAGAGGTTGAGATTTATTTTGCCTTCCACTTTGATTTAAGCTCAACAGTTCTGTTGATAATCGGTTTTTCGCAAGTGGAATTTTTATCAAAGCAGAAATATCCCTGTCTCATAAACTGGAACACGTCGCCCGGTTTCGCATCCTTTATTCCGTTTTCGATAAGGGCGGTGACCACTTTAAGAGAATCGGGGTTTACGTTTTGAGTAAAATCGCCTTTTGACTCGTCAGTCGGATTTTCAACATTGAAAAGTCTGTCGTAAAGTCTTACCTCGGCGGCAAAACAGTCGTCGGCGTTTACAAAATGAATTGTTCCCTTCACTTTCCTGCCGTCGGGGGATTCCCCTCCTCTGGTTTCGGGATCGTATGTGCAGTGAACGGCAGTCACTTTTCCGTTTTCGTCCGTATCGTATGAGACGCATTTTACAAAATAAGCGCCTTTCATTCTGACCTCGTTTCCGGGGAAAAGACGGAAATATTTTTTAGGCGGATTTACCTCGAAATCACTTCTCTCGATGAACAGATTTCTGCCGAAACGGACTGTTCTGCTGCCGAGTTCCGGATGATCGGGGTGATTTTCGACGGTAAATTCATCATATTTTCCTTCAGGAAAATTATCAACAACGAGTTTGAGCGGGTCAAGAACAGCCATCGCTCTCGGAGCCGAGTCATTAAGGCAGTCTCTTACGCACGATTCAAGAAGACCGTAATCCACTACGGAGTTTGCCTTTGAAATTCCGACTTTCTCGACGAAATCTCTTATAGCCTTGGCGGGATATCCTCTTCTTCTCATTCCGCAGATAGTCGACATTCTCGGGTCGTCCCACCCGTCTACATATCCTTCGTTCACGAGTTTAAGCGAACGTCTTTTTGATGTGACGCAGTAATTTAAATTAAGTCTCGCGAACTCAATCTGCCTCGGAGGCTCGTCAAAGCCTATTTCATTTATAAACCAGTTGTACACCTCTCTGTTATTCTCAAATTCGAGCGTGCATAGAGAATAAGTAACTTTTTCCTTCGCGTCTGACAGCGGATGAACGAAATCGTACATCGGGTAAATGCACCATTTGTCGCCTGTCCTCTGATGAGTTACGTATTTTATTCTGTAGATTACGGGATCCCTCATAACTATATTGGGCGACGACATGTCGATTTTAGCTCTGAGGACATGGGAACCCTCGGCAAATTCTCCGTTTTTCATTCTCTCGAACAGGCTTAGATTTTCTTCAACCGTTCTGTCTCTGTACGGACTGTTTACGCCAGGTTCTGTCAGAGTCCCTCTCATCTGTCTAATTTCGTCGGCCGTTGAATCGTCGACGTACGCTTTGCCTTTTTTTATAAGCTTAACAGCACATTCATAGACAAAGTCAAAGTAATCGGAAGCGTAATAGACATGATCCCATTTATACCCGAGCCACTTTATATCCTCCAATATTGCGTTTACGTACTCGTTGTCCTCCTTTTCGGGGTTCGAGTCGTCAAAACGAACGTTGCATGTGCCGTGATATTTCTCCGCCGTGGAGAAATTCAGACAAATAGATTTGGCGTGACCTATGTGCAGGTAGCCGTTTGGCTCCGGAGGGAAACGAGTCTGCACTCTCGTATTTATTCCCTCGGCAAGCTCCTTGTCAATTATGTCGTGTATAAAGTTGGATTGTTTCCTTTCTTCTTCCATATTAATTCTATTTCCCCTGATATATTTTTGTATTTTTTCAATTCAGTTTCGCCGCAGAATCTTTAAGTCTCGAAATCACTTCATCGTATCCGAGAATCTTCATTATGTAATAAAGGTCGGGAGTATTTGTCCTGGACGTTACGGCGACTCTTATTACCGAAGACACGTCGCCTATGTGGCCTTTGTAATTTTCGGGAGATTTTTTATACTCCTTGACGTTCGGGCAAAAGCCCAACGGCTCGCACAGACTCTTTATTTTTTCAAACCACGCGTCCTTGTCATCGTCCCGAGAATATATTTTTATATATTCATTAATTATCTCCGACTCGTCTTTACTGTCTATGTTTTCCGGAAAAGCATAATCGGGCTTATAAAGCTCCGTGTAAAAATATGACACGTAATTTTTTATGTCCGACCATTTCGCTATATCTTTTCTCGGCTTTTTGTTTTCTCTGTCTATATTGAGAATATCCTTCGCCTTTTCCGGATTTTCAGAGAAAAGCTTATATAATTCGGCGTCGTTTTTCTCTGCCCATTTAAGCGCGAGATCGTATACCTCGCCTGCCTTCATTTTGGAAATTACCGTCTTTGAAATATCGTTTAATTTATCTGTGTCGAAAAGGCATCCGGAAACTGAAAGCTTTTTAAGGTCGAACGGGAAAGTATAGATATCGGCGTCCTTATTGGCTCTGCGCCAATCCTCAAAATTTGAATTTAACAAAGTCAGAAGATATTCAAGAACAGCCTCCGCCGGATATCCCACGTCGGCAAACCACGAAACTGCCGCCTCGGGATCTTTTCTCTTTGAAAGCTTTCTCTTTGTTCCGTCCTGTTCGTCAATTTTCATAACCTGAGGAGTGTGAGCGTATTTCGGGACTTTGAAGCCGCATGCCTTGAACATCTGAATATGCTTCGGAACGGATGAAATCCATTCCTCGCCTCTTATTACGTGAGTTGTTCTCATAAAATGGTCGTCGCATACGTGAGCGAAATGGTAAGTAGGCACGCCGTCCGATTTCAAAAGAACTTCGTCTATAATATTTTCGGGCATTTCGATATTTCCTCTGATGACGTCCCGGAAAACTATTTTCTTATCGGGATTTCCCTCGGATCTGAATCTCAAAACCCATTTGCGGCCATCTTCAAGCTTTTTTTCTATTTCGCTTAAATCAGCGTCTCTCCATTTTGCCCATTTTCCGAAATATCCTCTTGTATCGGAGCCTTCCGCTTCCTGTCTTTGCCTTATGTCGGCTAATTCCTCTTCTGTGCAGAAACACGGATAAGCTTTTCCTTCCTCGACGAGTTTTTTCGCTACGGTATGGTAGATATCAACGCGTTGCGACTGTTTGTACGGTCCGTAGTCGCCGCGCTCCGAATTTTCACCCGTTATTCCCTCGGTAAATTCAAGTCCGAATTGATTAAATCCGTCGATAATAGCTTTTACGCCGTTTTCGATTTCTCTTTTTTTATCCGTGTCCTCAATTCTCAAAAAAGAAACGCCGCCTGACGCTTTTGCCGTAAGTATATCCGCAAAAGCAGAAAAAAGCCCTCCGAAATGAAGATAGCCTGTCGGCGACGGAGCGAATCTTGTGACTTTAGCCGAATCGGGAAGATTTCTCGGCGGATATTTTTTTTCTATCGAATCAACATCGTCCGACTGACCAGGAAAAAGCAGTTCGGCCAATTTCTGATAATCCATTTATAAATAGCTCCTAAAAAATTAAAACTAAAGATAAGTATATTAATCGAGTTTGGTGACATACTCCCACCGCCTATGCTGCGCATAGAGGCGAGGGCTTCTCGTTCGAGCAGTCCATTGACTACAGCATAAGCGAGCTAACCCCGTGTGTCCCACGGTTTTATAGAGAAGATATGATTAGGAAAAAACTATTCGCATACCTTCGTTTCTGATATTGATTGCGGCATTCCTATCTCTGTCATGACGCGTTCCGCATTTCGGACAAACCCATGCTCTAACGCTGATATTCTTCGCGTCAGCGTTTTTGTATCCACAGCATGAACATATCTGAGAACTGGCAAAGAATCTATCCACTTTCACAAGTCTTTTCCCATTTTCTTCAAGCTTGTATTTCAAAAACGCAGTGAACATGCCCCAACCGTTATCTGAAACAGATTTTCCGAAATTCAAGGCTTGCGACATTGCTTTCATATCCAAATCTTCAATACACACACAATCATAAGCATTGGCTATCTGCCTTGACTGCTTGTGCAGAAAATCCTTGCGTTGATTAGCAACCTTTTCATGTATTCTGGCAACTTTGACACGCTGTTTATCTCTGTTTTTTGAACCTTTTTGCATAAGCGAAAGTTTCCGTTGTTCACTCTTCAATCTTTTCTCTGCTTGTCTGTAGTATCTTGGATATGCCGGTTCATTACCGTTGCTGTCCTTATACAGTTCATGCATTGAGAAGTCTAATCCGAGAAAATTGTGCGGTGCTTTTTCTTGTACCTGATTTTCGTACTCGAAAAGAACACTTGCATAATATTTTCCGGTCGGAGTTTTGCTGATTGTCACGGATTTCAGTTTGTAATCAGATGGAATCTGTCTATGCTGTTTCAGTTTAACAAATCCAATTTTCGGTAATCTAATATATCCGCTTTCAATGGTAATGCTGCCGTTTACACAGTTTGTCGTATAGCTGTTTTTATTGGATTTCTTAGACTTGAATTTTGGAAAACCTACTTTAGGACTTCTGAAAAAATTGTTGTATGCTGTTTGCAGGTTCATTTGCGCATTAGCCAAAGCAAGACTGTCAATCTCCTTTAACCACTCAAATTCTTTCTTATATTGGGCAGGAGTGTTATTCAGTTTTTGTTTGGTTCTCTCATAATACTTAATTTTATCAGCAAGCATACGATTGTAGATAAAACGTACACAACCAAACGTCTTAGCAAACAAAACTTTTTGCTCTAAATTTGGATATATTCTGAATTTATATGCTTTGTTTGCCATTATCTCACTCCCTCGCTACGTTTTTCCGCCCTTGATTTTCAATATATTTCTTGATTACGTCAATAGGTGCGCCGCCTGTTGTCAGCAGACAAAAGCTTTGGCTCCAAAAGCGCTCTTTCCAAAGTTTTTCACGAATTTGAGGAAATTCCTTTTTCAAAAGTCTGCTGCTTGCGCTTTTATATGCGTTTATGAATTTACTAATTTCTGTGTTAGGGTGTGCCTTGAACAAAATATGCACATGGTCTTTACCATAATTCCACTCCTGCAGGCTGATGTTGTAATTAGGCGCTATGTACTCAAATATTTCCTTTGCTCTGTCAGAAATTTTATCATCAAACACCTTACGCCGATATTTTACAACAAGTACAAGATGATAGTACAACAAAAATACTGAATGTGCATTACTGTCTAATTCCATTTCTAATCAGCCCTTTACACTTTATTCGACTGATTTTATCATTCCACATATTTGCAGTTTTGTAAAGTGTGGGTGAGACACAATTCATCCCTCCACCTTAGAGGTGGGAGACTTCTTGCTGTGATAGGTTAAAGTATAA
>OMUY01000037.1 GCA_900314355.1 uncultured Eubacteriales bacterium
CAAATCCCGATTTATCGGCGTATTAAAACACCTTTCATAAATGGTGTTTCATTGTGTGTTTCGTATACAGTTTTCTTTTCTTCTTCGGTGCATCCAATAAGTATTTTAATTTCTGAATCTTTTTTAATTAAATCAACAATGCACATTATAGCATCAATCTTTTTTTCGCCGCTTCCTACCCATACATCTATTCCGGCACCATCCATAGATGATGTATCTTTCAAATACCCATAATCAACTTTATAAATGAAATTCGGATACTTGGGATGCGCTGTTCCCTTTGGTCTGTCAATTATTAATTCCGAATTACTCACCAATTCATCTAACGCTTTCCAAAAATCTTCATTATAACTATCCATTTAATCACCTCCGCAAATCCCGATTTGTCGATGTCATTATACCACACCTCAAAAGAAAAGTATATTCAAAAAATGAAAAGCAGGTTTGACCACTTATTGACCACTTATGATTGGAAAACCGTTATATTTGGGAGGTCTAGATTAACACTTTATCGTTGAAAAGTATAATAAAACCGCCGAAAAACGGCTGTTTTATACTGCTTTAACTGTTTCTTTACTGTTTCGTAATGAGCAGGTTGTCAGTTCAATTCTGACCATCAGCTCCATAGCTTCCCGGTGGGAAGCTTTTTTTTTGTTTTTCAGGCGTTTTCTTTTTAGATTGAAAATATTGATTTATCTGAAAAACTCAGTTAAATCTCTTTTGAATTTTTCTGTGATATAATTAAATAAATTTATTCTGTTCAGCTTTTAGCGCATCATTAAACAGTTTTATGATAAAATTTTAAACGGTCATAAAAACGAGAGGAAAATATCATCAATCCGCCGATTTTTCGTGATGTTTTTCGCCCGCGGCGCGGTTTAAAATTAAATGCTTGTTAAATCTTAAACTTTATAGTATAATAAATAAACATATTCAGTTTGTGTAAACGTCAATTATTAATGTTTGCAGTTTAATCGGCAAAAACTGTTATCAAAGCGGTTTTTTCCGAAATATCAGACGGAGTTGATAAAATGAGCGAACCTATTCAAGTTGATTTCGGAAACGACAAATCGAGGAAAACATCCGGCTCTTCTTCGCAGGAAGTTTTGATACCGCCGGACAGATCAGGACTGAAAATAGTCATAGATTTTATTATTACGGCTGTAGTCGGAGCGGTAATTTATTATTTCTGGCTTCCTCCGATGAATTTCCATTCGCCCGATTTTTACATTTTCTGGGCGGTTATCGCCGGAGTATTCATATTGTCGGTTTTTCTTACGTCGAGCGCATTGATAAAACCGGAATATGTTCCGTACGCCAAGAAACGTTCAAAAATACCGCTTATTATAGTAATCGCGCTTGTCGTAATCTTTGCGATCGGCTGGCTTGTGGGATGTCAGCTTTTCAGAGCGAAATCTTATTCGTCTCTTCTTTCGGTAGATGAAAATACCGATTTTAATAAATCTGTTACTGTTATAGATTCAACTAAAGATTTCAAAAATGTGCCTATGGTCGACTCTACGGCGTCCGAAACGCTTGCGGATAAAGTCCTCGGTGACTTAGCGTCTATAGGACTTGAATCTCAGTTTGACCTTGCGACACAGTATTCCACGCAGATAAATTACAAGGGTTCTCCCTGCAGAGTTTATCCGCTGAGATACGGCAATATTTTCAAGTGGATAAACAACACCCGTGACGGATTCCCGGGATATGTCATAGTCAATATGAACACGCAGGACACGCAGTTTGTCTTTGTCGACAAAAATCAGAATACCGAAAATTACATCAAATATTCTCCGACAGAGCATTTCCAGAAAAATCTGAAGAGAATTGTAAGATTCAAATATCCTCAGATGATTATCGGCAATATATCTTTTGAAGCGGACGACAACGGAACTCCATATTTCATCTGCCAGTCTCTCAAAATGAGAATAGGACTTGTGTCGGGAACCGATGTTCAGGGAATTGTTCTCGTAAACGCCGTAACGGGAGATATGAATTATTATTCCACCGACGAGCTCAAAACAGGAAAAAGCTCCGACGGAACCGACCTCACATGGATTGACCAGGTGTACGACGTAAACCTCCTCGTTCAGCAGTACAATTACTACGGCACATATAATAACGGATTCTGGAACTCCGTATTCGGTCAGACCGGCGTTAAGAAAACAACAACGGGAGCTTCCTATCTTGCCATAGACGACGACGTCTACTGCTACACGGGCGTCACATCGGTAAACTCGGACGAGTCTATTTTGGGATTTATTTTGATAAACCAGAGGACTAAGGACGCGCTTTTCTATTCACAGACAGGCGCGACCGAAGTTTCGGCGATGAACTCCGCAAACGGCGCCGTTCAGGACAAGGGATGGCAGTCTACGTTCCCGCTTCTTATAAACCTCGACGGCGAGGCTACTTATTTCATGGCCTTGAAAGATTCATCAAACGTCGTTAAATCATATGCCATGGTAAATGTATCAAACTACAATATTGTGGCTACCGACGCTGCCAACGGCAATCCGTATCTGAACACATGTATTGACAATTACGTCTCCGCGCTCAAAGCGAACAAGAACAAAGTCATTCATGTCGATACTTCTGTCGATATGCCTACCGATTCCCCCGTTAAAGGGTCAGACTCGGTAAAGACCGAAGGGGACGGAAACGCGTCCGCTCCAAAGGAGAGCAAAATAAGCGGCGTGATTTCAGATATACTTTCTCAAAATGAGTCCGGTTCGACATGCTACTATGTAAAACTTGAAAATTCCGGCGCATGGTATAAGATTTCCGCCGATGATTATCCGGAGGCGATACTTCTTCGCAAGGGACAGAGAGTATACCTGACTGTTGCCAAGGCAGAAAGCGAAACCGACAATGAAGAGGAATTTTATTCGGAAGTTGAAGGATTGTCCGAATATGAAAGTCAGGCTTGAAAATCATAAATATTAATAATAATTCTGCGGTTCGGGGATTTCCTCGAGCCGCATATTATTTTTGTTTTTTTCGCAAGAAAAAAGAGAGGATTTTTTTAATCCTCTCTTTTTTGATGCATAATCCTATATACTCTAACTCAAGATTAATTCAGTTTTTTGTACTGTCGTCAATTTTTTCAGAGACCTTTTCAACTACAGAGCTTACTTCCGGTTCTCCGAGAATTTTCTTTATCCATTTAAAAACTACTTCCGCGTACTCAAGAAGAGCTTTGAATAATACAAGAAGACTCATAATTTTCACCTTTCATTTGTTTCCATTTATTTTCACTTTTATTATATGATAAAATTATTGAGTTGCCTTGCCGAATATATTAATTAAATGTGAACAATTATTGTGTTATGGCACATTTTACGAAAAGAACGGCGATTATATTTTTCTTTGGTACTTTATTTTTATAAACCGATGTTGTATAATAATGAAAAACGAGGTATATTATGGGAAAGTTTGATGGATTTTTAATCCTGTCGGATTTTGATGCGACTTTTACATCGGCTAAGACGGGAAATATACCTCGTAAGAATATAGACGCCCTGAAATATTTTGAATCGGAGGGCGGACTTTTCTCAATCTGCACAGGAAGAACATTCCTGGGATTTCATAAATATTCTCCGGAATATATTAACGCTCCCGTCCTTCTCGCGAACGGCGCACTGTGTTATGATTACATGAAAAAAGAGCGCGTTTTCTTTCTCGGAATAAGGGAGGAAAACGGAGCTTCCGCGGTGAAAAAGATAGCGGATGAATTTCCGAAGGCTTCTATAGAGCTTTATCCTTTAAATAAATCATTCGTCATTCATCCTTCGGAAAAAACAGCCGCGCACCTCGATGGTCAGAGTATTCCCTGGGAAGAGACGGACGACCCTTACAAAGTCGAAACGCCGTGGCAGAAAATAATGATTGACGCCACCGGTTTTTCCATGGAGCTTCAGAAATTCTGCTCGGAAAATTTTGACGATCCGGTCGTAATCCCGACTAAAGGAGATTTTGTCGAGATAATCAGAAAAGACATGGGAAAACATGTGGGAGCGAAAGCTCTCGCGGAAAAACTCGGATGCCTGTCCGACAGATGGTGCGCGTGCGGCGACGGATACAACGATGTGACTATGCTCGAATCAGCGCCGTATTCATTTTGTCCGGCGGACGGATCCGACGAAGCGAAAAAAAGCGCAAAAAAAACCGTTTGCCCGTCTTCCGAAGGAACAGTTTTCGGCGCGGTGCAATACCTTGACAATATATTATAAAAATCAATAAGAAATAAATTTTAATTTTTTGCGGAGGTCTGTTATGAATCCTGAAGAAAAACTGTCTGAAAAAGTAAAAGCCATGAAACCGTCGGGAATCAGAAAATTCTTCGACGTTGTGAACACGATGCCCGGAGCCATCTCCCTCGGCGTCGGCGAGCCCGATTTTGATACGCCGCTTCACATAAGGGAAGTGGGCATCAACTCTCTTATTGAAGGAAAGACGTTTTATACTTCAAATTCCGGACTTCTCGAACTAAGACAAGCGATTGCCGAAAAATTTGAAAAAGATACGTCTCTGTCATATGATCCGAAAACAGAGATAGAGATTACTGTCGGCGGTTCGGAAGCTATAGACGACGCGTTCAGGGCTTTGGTAAACCCAGGCGATGAGGTAATCTGTCCCGAGCCCTGCTACGTTTCTTATACGGCGTGCATTTCTCTTGCAGGAGGCGTCCCGGTCACTGTTCCTCTTAAACAGGAAAACAACTTCGTCCTGACTCCCGAAATGCTTGAAAAAGCCTGCACGGAAAAATCAAAAGTCCTTATTTTATCATATCCCAACAACCCGACGGGAGCCGTTATGAGAAAAGCGGATCTTGAAAAGCTTGTCCCTGTGATTGAAAAACACGACCTTGTCGTAATATCGGACGAAATTTACAGCGCTCTCACATACGGCGACGAAAAGCATACTTGCCTTGCGGCTCTGCCCGGAATGAGAGACAGAACAATCACAATCAGCGGTTTTTCAAAGGCGTACGCTATGACAGGCTGGAGGCTCGGCTACGCAATAGGAAATGCGGCGTTTATTAAGCAGATGACTAAAATTCACCAGTTCTGCATCATGTGCGCTCCGACGATGAGCCAGTACGCGGCTATCGAAGCCGTAAAAAACGGCGACGCCGACATCGAGATGATGAGACAGTCTTACGACGAGAGAAGAAAGTATCTCTACAAGACTTTGAACGATATGGGACTTAAATGTTTTGAGCCAATGGGCGCTTTCTATATTTTCCCTGACATCTCGGGTCTCGGAATGACGTCGGACGAGTTCTGCAACAGGCTTTTGGAAGAGGAAAAGCTTGCTGTCGTTCCGGGCACGGCGTTCGGCGACTGCGGCGAAGGCAACGTCAGAATATCATACGCTTATTCCATGGATGAGCTCAAGGTCGCCATGGGCAGACTTGAATCATTCGTAAAAAGACATTCAAAGTAAAAAATTCCTTATCATGATGTTTGTGAGGACGGTTCCGTTTTTTTTCGGAGCCGTTTTCCTGATTATTTAATCGATTGATATTGAATTAATTATCGATTTAAAGTATAATTAAAAATTATAAAAGAATTAAACAAAAAACCATGTGCGGAAAAATTCGCCGCAGACGGTAATATCATAAAGTTTTTCGGAGTATAAATGAGTTACAGCGGAAACAGAAATAAAGAAAATAATCAGGGCGCGAAAAAAACGTACGGAAAAAATTATTCCGGCAGAAACTTCGAACGCGAAAAAAGAACAGACGGTGTAAAGAAAAACCGCTCTGATTATGATGAAGAGAAAAGAAATTTTGAAAATCAGCGTGACGACATCGTAATCGGAAGAAACGCGGTCGCCGAGGCGTTGAAGTCCGGCAGACCGGCGGAATATATTCTTGTCGAGAAAGGCGAGCATACAGGTTCTGTTATTCCAATAATAAAAAAATGCAAAGAGCTCGGAATACCCGTCAAGGAAGCGGACAGAAAAAAGCTCGATTTCATGTGCGGTCAGTCATCCCACCAGGGAGTAATACTCGTGTCGTCCGCAAAAGAATATTCAACCGTTGATGATATTTTATCATCGGCGAAGGATAAAGGCGAAGACCCTTTTATTGTAATTCTCGATAAGATAGAAGATCCCCACAATCTCGGCGCGATAATCCGTTCGGCAGAGGCCGCCGGAGTTCACGGAATTATCATTCCGGAAAGAAGAAGCGTCGGCTTGAATTATACGGTCGGGAAATCATCCGCCGGTGCGCTCGAATATGTTCCTGTCGCGAGAGTCGCCAATATAACTTCGGTGATAAAAGAGCTTAAAAAATCCGGAATATGGATTTACGCCGCGGATATGGACGGAGAAGATTACAGAAAAGTCGATTTTTCCGGTCCCTGCGCCATAGTAGTAGGTTCGGAAGGTTCGGGAATTTCAAGACTTGTAAAGGAAAATTGCGATAAGACGGTTTCAATACCGATGAAGGGAAAGATAAATTCCCTCAATGCGTCTGTCGCGGCGTCCGTTTTGATGTTTGAAGCGGCAAGAAGCAGATAATAACGCTTCTTTCGGATTTTACATATTTTTACGGAGAAAATCGGATAAATGCCTGAAAAAAAGAAAAATACGGCCGGAAGAAATGTTCCCGCCGGAAAACGGAAAACAGAAAAAACTCTGCCTGAGGACGGGGATATTTTCCGTACCGTTGATTACGGCAGTTATCAGAGTTTTGTCGACGAACTGAATAATTCTAAGGTAAAAAAACTTTCCGAGGGAGTCAAAGCCGGAATAAATTACCTTAATGACAGCGCCGATTCGTCTGTCACTCCTGAAACCGATTTTGATTATTCAAGATCCGGAGGGGTAGATCCGTTTATAGCTCCGGGAAATACAAGATTTATTTCGGAGGAAAGAAGCGTCCGCTCGTTTTTTGACGACGATCTCACAAAAAGCGCCGGAAATTATCTTTCAAGATTTCGTCTTTATCCGGAAAAAGCCGGAGAAGCGGAGAAAAAAGAGGATTCTGTCGTCGTCGGGCAGATGTCTATCGAAGATTTGATAGGCGAGGAAAAGCAGAAAAGAGAGAGCGGCAAAGCTGCTCCCGGTGAAAAAAAGGAGTCGTTTTCGGATATATACGGCTCGGTTCATATAGGATTTACTCCCGAGGAAAAGGCCGGCAGATTGAGAAAGCTTATAAGATCTACGGCAGGAGAGGACATAAAGGAAAATCAGGTCGATACCCAGATGGTATTCGCCGAGAAAAAAAATAAGTCCGATGTTTCCGACCGGAAGAAAAAATCAGAAAAAAGAAAAAAATCAGAAAAAAAGGACGATATCAAGCCTGCCGCCGAAACCGCGGGCAAAAAGAACGAAGTTAAGGAAAATAAAAAATTCTCCGGCGATTCCGGTGCCGAAAAAGCCGCAATAAAAAATACGGGGAAAAACTCTGTTCCCGAAAAAAATAAGAATGCAAGAATAAAAAACAATGTCAATAATATCGGCGGAAAAAGAAGAAGGCGATCCTACCGCTATGAAATAAATTCGGAAAAAGATCTTCCTGCAAGCGAAAAGAAATTGAGAAAATCCGTTTCTTTAAAACGAACCGATTTTATCGTTACCGCCGTATGTTATTTGATTTTCTGTATTCTGTCGTATGCGGCCCGCGGTTCGGGCGGATTGTCGGTATCTACAAATCCGGTATTTTTCGCATTGTTGGGCTCTGTCTTAATAATTGTAATGATATTTTTCTCACGGGGCAGGCTTATTACTAAATCGGTTGACAAAAAAGACGAAAATGTTTATCTCAAACCGTCTTTGATAACAGCTTTTGCACTTTCGTTTATTCAGATTATCGCGCCTGTTTTCGACCGTAATTATATGCTGACCGCTAAAATTTTCGCATACGCAGATTTAGCTCCTGTTCTTTTATTATCGCTTTCGGATTATATAAAAGCGGAATTTGACATCAAGGAAATACTTTCAAATGCAAAGGGAAACAAGTTTGTCATTACGAAATCCGAGTCGGGGAATTTAAGGTATAGCGTAAAAACCGATTTTGTATCCGGCGCCGTATCGTCTGTAACAGCCGGAATACCGGGCGGCGCAGATTTGAAGTTTTTATCGTTTCTGCCGGTAATATTGTCCGCGGTTTCGTTTATAATGTCTTTTTTCGTGACAGGCGATTTCTCTCAGTCTGTAATGAGCGCTTCTGCTTCTGCCGCCGTATCGTCGACCGTTTCGGCTTTGGCTTCGCTCGTAATAATATTTTTGTATCTTAACAGAGTCGGCGGAATGTCCGCTGTTTCATATTTAAACTCAATGGAGCTTATGAACAGCGAAAATATCGTTGTGAACGCTGTTGACGCGTCTGAATCAAAGGGCTGCGCAGTCCACTCGGTAGTAAATTTCACGTCTGAAGATCCGAGAAAATACGTTCTCTGCGCCACTGAAATATTAAAAAACGTCTCTTCGCCGCTTGTATCTATTCTTGATCTCGCAACAGGCGGAGAAAATGACGATAAATTTAAGGCGGAAAATATCTCCGCGGAAGGCGGAAAAGGAGTTTCGTGTAAAATCAGAGGAGAAAACGTTCTGCTCGGCAGAGAAGAGTATATAAAGTCGAACGCTGTCACTGTTCCCGAAAACAGTCAGCTTTTCGAGACAAGAACAAGAAGAGTTTTATATCTTGCAGTAAACTCCGAAGTTAAATGCGCTCTTATCGTAAGCTACCAGATTTCAAGGAGCGCGGTAAAATTTTTAAAAAAACTGGTAAAAACCGGAAAAAAGATAATCATCTCGTCGTCTGACCCCGGTCTTGACGCCAAATATTTTTCAGACGCCTGCAGGGAAAAACATGAAAATTTTCGTGACGCTCAGCGTGAGGAAAACGAGTATTTTATCTCGTGTCTGAAAGAAAGCAGGAAAGTCGGAATAGACGTATATTATGACGGCAGTTTCAGACATTTCATAGATGTTTTCAATCTGTCTGAAAAGCTTGATCTGTGCAGAAAAAATCTGCCGGCCGTTCACGGGCTCATCTCCTCGGCTGTGACTCTCTTGATTTTGATTTTAGCTTATGCCGGCAGACTTTACTCAATCTCGCCGATTGCTGCCGTTTTTGCAATCGCAGCCGAAATTGCGCTTATGTTCTTTCTGGGAAGGAACAGGAAAGTTTAAAAATTAAATATCTAACTTAATAAAGGAAAGAATACAAATGGATTACTTTGTCAATATGTTCTCCGGGGCTTTGTCCTGGACTGACATTATAGTCAGAACTCTTGTCTCCGTTTTGGTCGGAATGCTAATTGGCCTTGAGAGGGAAATTTCAAATCATCCTGCCGGTATGAAAACTCACGCCCTCGTCTGCCTCGGCTCCGCCGTATGCACTATGATTTCAGACGAGATGACATATCAGCTTACGGGAAATACGGCTCTTAATGCATTTGGCTCGTGTGATATATCAAGAATTGCTGCGGGCGTTGTATCCGGTATAGGTTTTATCGGAGCCGGAGCTATAATAAAATCAAAGGACGGCTCTGTAGTAACCGGAATTACGACTGCGGCGACAGTCTGGGCGGCAGGCTGTATCGGACTTGCCATAGGCGCAGGATATTTCAGAATGGTACTTATAGTAACGATTGCTATTTTGTTCGTGACATTCTTCTTCAAAAAAATTGAGGACAGGTTCATTAAGACAAGAGGCACAAGATTTATAGAAATAATTCTTGAACACAAAAGCGCCGCTCTTCAGGAGATTGATAATTATTTTGATCTCAAGGGCATTACGGTGACATCGTTTGACTGCACGTCGGCCGATCCGCTTATCGACGACAAGGACGCGCATAAATTCTGCGCGAGGTATTTTCTCCGTATTCCAAAATCGATTCCTTTTAATATTGTAATGAGGGATTTGTCAAAAATAGAAAATGTGATCGAGGTTTACGAATCTACGTCCGCCTCCTCAAGCCAGAGGAAATCAATGCATTCTCAGACATAAATATTTTGAAATAGTTTACTTACAATATGAAGCGGCTTTTCGTTTTCTGTAAAATTATACACAAAAATTATTGACTATCCGACTTTATTTTGATATAATTTATTTCGGAAATTATATAAAGACGGAAGGTCTTATTGGTGGCAAAAAGTGAAAAGACTTCTGCAAAAGAAGTAAACGTAAATCCGGACGGCACTCAGGCGCCGGAGATTAAGAAAAAGCTTGACGTAAAAAAGACAATAATCATAGGCTTCGGATTTATGTCCACTATGATAGCGTGGGCTATTTACGACCCGTACGTCACGAAGATTCTGAACCGTGTTCTGACTGACTCTGCGGTAATAACATCGTGGTCTAATTATCTTACGACTCATGTTTCATGGCTTGTAAAGCTCGCGCAGGCGCAGGGCGAAAATGTTGTGGCGTCGGGCGGCGGATTTACGCTTGTACCTCTTTTCATAGGCATTGTAATGACGTTTGACAATATTTTCGGCGTCATATTCCAGCCTATGTTCGGAAAACTGTCCGATAATACTCATTCCAAATTGGGAAAACGACGTCCGTTTATAGTGACTTGCGCTCCTGTTTCGGCTGTGCTTTTTGCCATGATTCCCGTAGTGTATCTTCAGACAAAGACACTTTGGGTTACTATGATTTTCATTATTGCGTTTGTTTTCTCAATGTCTTTGTGGAGATCTCCAGTCATCGCTTTGATGCCGGATCTTACGCCTCCGGAACTTCAGTCTGAGGGCAATGCAATAATCAACCTTATGGGCGGCATAGGTTCGGCCATAGGAATGGTTGCGGGAACCGCGGCGATATATCTCACCATGTGGTTTTCAGGATATACCAAACAGCAGATAGAAGCAGACGAAACGCTGTCTTTCCCGTACGTATTTCTGATAGGTTCCGTCGTAATGATAATCGGCATGCTCGTGCTTCTTTTCTTCGTGAAAGAGAAGGACACTTCAATAGTCATTAAGGGAGCCGAAAACGAATACGCCGACGCAAAAGCGAGAAAAGCTGCCGAGAAAGCCGCGAAAAAAGCCGAAAAAGAAAAAAGAAACGCCATTAAGCTCACCAAAGGCGAGAAAAGATCGTTGAGATTTATGCTCATGTGCCTTTTCTTCCTTTTCTGCGGAACAAACTCAATCACTACATTCTTCTCCCTTTTCGCGCAGGAAATTCTTCACATCATCACCGCCAAAGCTACTATATTGATGCTTATTTTCGCTGTTGTGGCTGCGGTTGCGGCTATTCCCGCAGGCAAAATGGGAACTAAAATGGGCAGAAAAAAGACCATTATGGCAGGTCTCGCTATTTTCCTTTCTGCATTCGTCATTTTCTTCGCGACATTTATCGGACTTCTTGCGAAACAGAATTTATCGGTAAATAAATACATCACGACAAACAACGCTTATATAGCTATTGACGACCAAATAAACGAGCATAACTCCGTAATTTCGGACGAAGCTGAAAAAGAAAACAAAACGCTTTCGGAAGATGAAATACTCAATATGGACGAGTATATAAAATATCTGAAAGAAACCGACAGTGGAAAAACATCCGGTCTCGCAGCGAAATATTCGGCGTTTGACGCTTCGGTAAGCGATTCCGTCAGAACGGGAATTATTAACGTCGCCCGTGATACTCTCGGAAATGCAGACGTTGATAATTTCGGCGAAGCTTTGGAGCTTATATCCGAAAAAGTCGCGAGCGTAACGCATATACTTTCAATACTCATCTATCCGGTTTTGATATTTGCCGGAGCCGCGAATATGTTCATAACCGTAAATACTCTTCCTCTCGTCCTTGAAATAGGAGGACCGGAAAAGGTCGGAACATTCACCGGCTACTATTATACGGCGACTTTCTCGGCTCAGATAGTTTCCCCGATACTCTACGGTTTTATCAGAATGTTCGCCGGAACGTATATGTCGCTTTTCTACTACGCTCCGATAATGTTCGTGTTGAGTCTGATACTTATTTCTTTCGTTCATCACGGCGAGCCTATTCCTGATGATTTGATTAAAAAGGCGCAGGAACAGGGAGACTGATTTTCTCTATTTTAAGCAAATATGATTTTAATTCCTTCCCGCAAATTTGTTTCGGGAAGGATGTTGAACTTTATAAAACGTTGAATGAGGTAAAATTTATGAAAAGGAATGTAACCAAAATACTGAGTCTTTTTATCGCGGCGGTTCTTATGTTTGCGGCGGTTGTGCCGGCTTTTGCCGAAGGCGATTCCGTAAAAGATTGCCCGACAGTCATTATTCCGGGATTGTTTCAGTCGGAAACGAGGCTTTACAATGACGACGGAACGGTAAACGACAAATATTCCGCTCCTTTTTATCTTGAGCCGACAAACGACATAGTAAAAGAGGCGCTTAAAAGAATAGGTCTTCCTCTTTCCGTAACGTTGATAACCCAGCACGATTTTAAAGGTAAATTTGCGGATAAATTCGCGCAGGCAGTTGCTGACATCGTGTTTTCAAAAGTGGCGTCCGACAATCAGGGAAAGCCGCTTTATAATATAAAAGCCACGGATTATCCGACTTCGGCGGCAAATTTGAGCGAGAGGGACAGAAAGTATATTCTCGATAAAATTCCGCTGAACGATTACGTGGCAAGCACAGATTTAAGCCATCTTTATTTCCTTTCATACAATTCGTTCGGAAATATTAACGAAATAACAGACCGCCTTTACAATTTGATAGAAACGGCCAAAAAGGAATCGGGTTCGGATAAGGTAAATTTAATACCCATTTCTCAGGGAGGAAGCATAATGAACAACCTCCTTGCGAGACATCCCAAAGTTATTTCTTCTTTGAAGAGAGTAATATATATTGTTCCTGCCGTTGACGGTTCAAATGTTATCGGCGACCTTTACGAGTACGGAATAAACGATTCTGACGACGCGCTTTACGGCTATATGTGGAAACAGATTACAAAGGACGAAACTACCGGCGCGCTTGTAAATCTCGCTGTCAGACTTTTCCCGAAAAAGGTATTAAACGACGTGCTTGACAAGACTATGGACGCTGTAATCGAAAAGCTGAAATACTCAACGGCTATATGGGCTCTTATTCCTTCCGAATATTATCCCGACACATCAGAAAAGTATCTCGACGGCGCGGAGGATTCTTATATCAAATCACAGACTGACGAATATTATTCTGCCCAGGTAAACGCCAAATCAAATATACTGAAAATGAGAAACGCGGGCGTCGAAGTTTTCGATATTGTAAATTACAATTATCCTCTATATTCCATTGCCGATACTTGGAATACTGTCAACGCCGACGGAATCATCCAGCTTTCTTCCACATCTCTCGGCGCCGTATCTGCGCCTGTCGATTCCGCTCTTCCGGCAGGATATACGCAGCAGGGCAATTCATACGGCACTTGCTCCGATTCATCGCACAATCATATAGATCCTCACAATATGGTTGATGCGTCTACCGGACTTTTGCCGGATCAGACATTCTATTTCTACGACGGCGACCATGAAAAGACGGCGAGAAACGACGTAATCATGAAACTTGCGACGGCTCTTTTGACGGATGATAATTTTACAAGCGTATATTCATATCCCGACAAATATCCGCAGTTCAACAATGCGAGAGATTCGAGGGAATATATAAACGACATAAACAAATTGAAAAATTACGACGTGTCTTCTCTTTCTGATGAGCAGAAAGATAACGTATCAAAAGTATTGGCTTCTTCGCAGGCGTCTATTGACAATACAAATGTCGATTTAGACGAATACAATAAGACAAAAACCGAATTTTACTCTGTCTATGACGATGTTTTCGGAACAAATCACAACGAGACGAAAAAATCGAATGCTTTTGTTCTTTGGCTTGAAAAGCAGGTTGCCAAAACAGTGGGCAACAAAGGCTATTCGGACGTTTTCAGAATAAGCGGAAGCTGAAAAAGCTAAAAACAAATTACAAAAGATATTTTTTAATCGAATCTACGGCGCGGCATTTACAGCCTGCGCCGCAAATATTGAGAAAAATTATTGTTGATTGAAAATTTTTCGCCGAAAATTTTTTTGAATGAAAGAAAATAAAATTCACATAGCGGCAATGTCTGTCGGAGCCGCCGTAAACTTCGTTCTTTTCGCCGTTAAACTTTACATCGGAATCAGCTCTAATTCTCTTTCCGTATACCTTGATGCAATAAATAACGCCGGCGACATTTTGGTCTGCATTATCGCGCTTATAAGCTTTATTCTGATAAAAAAGCTCGGCGGACGCGAATCTGCGAGAGCGCAGAGTCTCTGCTCGTTTGTTGTATATATTGTAATAACGGTTACAGGCTGCTATTTCATATATAACGGCATTGAAAGAATAATGTATCCGATGCCCGTTTCCTACACGTATAAATACGCGGCGGCGATTTCCGCCACGATACCGGTTAAAATTCTTCTCGGATTATTCTACAGAAAATTTAATAAAAAAGCTCCGTCTCCGGTATTGAGCGCCCTTGAAAGGGACAGTTTTCTTGACTGCTTTGTCACTTTGTTCAGCTTGATGAGTATTATTTTAGTGCCGATGGTGCAATTTGCGGCGGACGGAATATTCGCCGTCATAACAGGCTCGATAATAACTGTCGGCGCGGTGAAAAACGTAAAAAAAGAAATTTTATTCCTTGTCAGGGATTGACCGGTAAATAACCGGACCGTGAAAATTTCTGGTCTGCTTAATAAAATCAATTTGGAGGTTGATTAAATGTCAAAGAAAAAAAAGACTGTCGAGGCGGAGGGATTTAAACCCAACCCGGGCGAAAATCAGGACGAAAAAAGAGAAGACGGCGCGGTAAAAGAAGATAATAAAGAAAAGAAACCCAAGAAAAAGGGAAGGGGCAGAAAAGCTCTTAAAATTATTCTGATTATTCTTCTTGTAATCGTCTGCCTTATCGCCGTTATCGCGGTGCTTAATGTCATAAGCTATAAGTCAAACAGAAACTTTATAAAAAATTCTATTGCGAAAGTGGAGTACACGAACCAGCTTAAACCTGTTCTCGCGGACGACGGCTATTATACGTTTACGACAGACGACGGACTTAAAATTATGCAGCTTACCGATATTCATATCGGTTCCGGATTTATGTCTACCAAAAAGGACAATATGGCCATTAACGCCTGCGCGGCGATGATAACGGCCGAAAAACCTGATTTAGTCATAGTCACCGGCGATATAGCTTACCCCGTTCCGTTCCAGGCAGGCACGCTCAACAATAAGCCCGGCGCCGTTACATTTGCCGAGATGATGGAAAAACTCGGGGTTTATTGGGCGCCCGTTTACGGAAACCACGACACCGAGGTTTATTCATTGTATTCAAGAAAGGATATTTCCGAAATCTATTCCGATAAAGAAAAATATCCGCATTGCCTTTTCCAGTCCGGTCCCGAAGATATAAACGGATACGGCAATTATGTAATCAATGTGAAAAATACTAAAGGCGAAATCGTTCAAAGCCTTATTATGTTTGATTCAAACAGCTACACCGACGATGATAAATTAGGTATTTCGTGGAATTACGACGCTATTCACGCCGACCAGGTACAATGGTACGATGCGACAATAAAATCATTGACAAAGGAAAACGGCGGCAAAACTCCGAAGTCACTCGCGTTTTTCCATATCCCCATTCAGGAAATGAAGACTGCTTTCAACGAGTATAAAGATAACGGATATAAAGACACTAAAGATGTTAAATATATATACGGAAAACTCGGAGAGAGCGGAATGATGATATGCGCGTCAAAATTGAATTTCGGTCTTTTCGACAAAATGCTTGAGGACGGCTCGACTCAGGGCGTTTTCTTCGGTCATGACCATTTGAACAATATGTCGCTCGAATACAAGGGAATAAGACTTACATACGGCTATTCTATAGATTACCTCGCTTATTCCGGAATTTCAAAATACGGTCTTCAGAGAGGGTGCACTCTGATCAAAGTAAATCCGGACGGCTCTTTTGACTGTGAAAAAGAAAACTACTATCAGGAAAAGTACAAGTCCGTCAATAAGAAAGAGACTGTAACACTCAATCAGGATATGGAATACGGAGTATCTTCTCCATTCGCGGACAACAATTAATTATCCGGAAAAAATTAATCTCAAAAAAAAATTTTTTCCCGCGGCGCCTGACCGGTCGAAAACCTTGACGTTATAGGAAAAAAGCTGATTTTGCAAAAGTAAAAACGTAATTTTTACGAAAATTTTCGCATATTTTGTAAAAATTCGCACTTGAAAATACAAGATATTGTGTTATAATAAGCATTGCACGGTTCGGTATAAATTGTGCAATGCTTTTTTATCTACCACAATATGTTGTGTATGCGAAGAAAAAAGCAAGATGATTTTTAACTATATTAAGCACGCAGCTGAGCCTGATTTAAGGCAAAACACAGGCAATTAAATAACGCGTGCCAAACACAATATGCGGTTTGTTCATATTTTTCTGTAATGATGAAAAATATTGATAAAGCGGCGGAAAAAATTTTTTATGAACAGGAGAGTGTCAGTATGTACGACGAAAATTTAGACGGAAATATGAATGACGTTGAACAGCAGATATATGTGATGAAGCGCTCCGGCGAGAGAGTGCCGTTTAACATTGATAAGATTAAAAAAGCTATAATCAAGGCGAATGTGGAAGAGGGAATAATTTCCGAAAGACTCACCGAATCTGAAATAAGCGATATTTGCCTCGGAATATTAAAAGACGCTAAAAACGCCATGAGAGATTTATCCGTTGAGGAGATACAGGATAAAGTTGAAGACGCGCTTATGGCGTCCGGCAAAAACAGAGTCGCGAGGCTTTATATCACTTACAGGTATAAGCATAACGAGCTGAGAAAAATGTCCGATATCGACCAGAAGATTTCGGGCGTTGTGGAGCGCGACAACGAGGAAGTCAAGCAGGAAAATTCAAATAAAAATCCGACAGTTCTCTCTGTTCAGAGGGATTACATGGCAGGCGAGTGGTCAAGGTATTATACGTCTAAATATTTGCTTGACGACGATATAGTTCAGGCCAACAGAGAGGGAATAATTCATTTCCACGACGCCGATTATTTCGCTCAGCATATGCACAACTGCGACCTGATCAACCTCGAAGACATGCTTCAAAACGGCACGTGCATAAGCGGCACTCATATAGATAAGCCCCACTCGTTTATCACGGCATGCACCGTTACGTCGCAGATTGTGGCGCAGGTCGCGTCAAGTCAGTACGGCGGACAGACGTTCACAATGTCGCATCTCGCTCCGTTTGTGGACGTATCAAGACAGAAAATAAGAAAAAGACTTAAATCGGAAATGGCGTCTCTCGGCATTGATATAAGCGATGAACAACTCAAATCACTCGTTGAAAAGGAAGTTTTCAAAGAGGTTGAGTCGGGATGTCAGACTATACAGTATCAACTGATCACCCTTCAGTCCACGAACGGGCAGGCTCCGTTTGTGACGGTTTTCCTGTACCTTAACGAAGTTCCCGAGGGACAGACAAGGGACGACTTGGCTTTAATCATCGAGGTAATGCTCAGACAGCGTATTCTCGGCGTAAAGGACAGAACCGGAGTTTATATAACCCCTGCTTTCCCGAAGCTTATTTACGTTCTGCAGGAAGACAACATCGAAGAGGGGACAAAGTATTTTTATTTGACAAAACTCGCCGCTGAATGCACCGCGAAAAGAATGGTTCCCGACTATATATCCGAAAAAATCGCGAAGGAGCTTAAAGGCGACGTTTATCCCTGCATGGGATGCAGAAGCTTTTTGACGCCGGACAGGTTCACCGACGCCGGAATAGGAAATATAGCCCATGCGTCGAATTACGTCGAGGGAAAACACCGTTATTACGGCAGGTTCAATCAGGGCGTGGTCACCATAAACTTAGTCGACGTGGCCTGCTCGTCAGGCAAGGATGAGGATAAATTCTGGAAGATATTTGAAGAAAGACTTGAACTTTGCCACAGAGCTCTTCAATTAAGACATAAGAGACTTCTCGGCACTCCGTCCGACGTCGCTCCTATTCTCTGGCAGGACGGCGCCATTGCGAGACTGAAGCCCGGCGAGTCTATAGATCCTCTTCTTTATCACGGGTATTCAACTATTTCGTTGGGATACGCGGGACTTGCGGAGTGCGTGTACTACATGAAGGGCGTATCTCATACGACAGACGAAGGAAAAGATTTCGGACTTAAAGTCATGCGCAAATTAAACGACAAGTGCGCCGAGTGGAAAAAGGCGGAAGATATAGATTATTCCGTTTACGGAACGCCTCTTGAATCGACTACGTACAAATTCGCAAAATGCCTTCAGAAAAGATTCGGCATAATTCCCGGAGTGACTGATAAAAATTATATAACAAACTCTTATCATATCCACGTGACGGAAAAAATCGACGCTTTCGATAAACTGACGAAAGAAGCTGAGTTCCAGAAACTCAGCCCCGGCGGAGCCATATCCTATGTAGAAGTGCCGAATATGCAAAATAACATACCGGCTGTTCTCGCGATTATGAAGCATATTTATAATACAATCCTCTATGCGGAGCTTAACACTAAATCCGACTACTGCGACAAGTGCGGTTATGACGGGGAAATTAAGATTGTAAAGGACGAGACGGGCAAGCTTGTGTGGGAATGCCCCAAATGCGGCAACAGAGACCAGAGATATATGCACGTAGCGAGAAGAACATGCGGATATATCGGCACTCAGTTTTGGAATCAGGGCAGAACTCAGGAAATCGCCGACAGAGTTCTTCACCTTTGATTTTTCAAAACACGGTATAAAAAACAAAACGCAGGCTTCAGAGCCTGTGTTTTTGTTTGGATTATTTTTTTCTGTTATTGAAAAGGAACATCAAATATTGTAAAATATAAAATAAAGAATTTTCTTTCCAAAAAAGATTTATTGAAATTTTATCTTATTTTTCCGCTTGACGTGAAAATAATTTGATTTTAGAATTTCAGAGAAGGATGAATATGATTTTACAGGGAATATTGATACCGTTTTTCGGCACGTGCTTAGGCTCCGCCTGCGTTTTTTTCATGAAGAAAAGCATGAACCCGATGCTTCAAAAAGCTCTTACGGGGTTCGCGGCGGGCGTAATGTCGGCGGCTTCAATCTGGAGCCTTTTGATTCCGGCAATGGAGGAGTCGAAAGATATGGGCAAGTGGGCGTTTGTTCCGGCGGCGGCAGGATTTTGGATAGGTATACTTTTTCTTCTGCTTATTGACCGCACTGTTCCGCATATGCACATGGACGGCGAAGAGGAAGGACCCAAGAAAAAAATAAATAAGACTTCAATGCTCGTTTTGGCTGTGACTATTCACAATCTGCCGGAGGGCATGGCAGTCGGAGTCGTGTACGCCGGTCTTCGTTCGGGCAGCGTCGGTATTTCCGCCACAGGCGCGCTTGCTCTCGCTGTCGGAATAGCCGTTCAGAATTTTCCCGAGGGCGCTATAATTTCAATGCCGCTTCGAGCGTCCGGAGCGAGCAAGAAAAAATCATTTTTGTACGGCGTTTTGTCGGGAGCGGTCGAACCTGTCGGGGCGGCGCTTACTATTCTTATATCAAGCCTTGTAATTCCCGTATTGCCATATCTTTTGAGCTTCGCCGCGGGAGCTATGAATTACGTTGTTGTTGAGGAGCTTATACCCGAGATGTCGGAGGGCAGGCATTCAAACGTAGGCACTGTGTTTTTCGCCGCCGGATTTACCGTCATGATGGCGCTTGACGTTGCGCTGGG
>OMUY01000104.1 GCA_900314355.1 uncultured Eubacteriales bacterium
ACATGATTTGTATACGGGAACATATCGAACGGGGTGCACTTTTTGATTTTATAGCCGTTTTTCGTCAGAAAATTCGTGTCTCTCGCCTGTGTTTTCGGTTCGCAAGAGATATACACAATTTCTCTCGGCGACATTTCGACTACCGCTTTCAAAAATTCAATCGAGCAGCCTTGTCTCGGCGGATCTGTTATCACAACGTCCGCCGGTCTGTTTTCGCGGGAAAGTTTTTTCATAAATCTGCCCGCGTCGTCGTTTTCAAATTCGATATTTTCAACTCCGTTTAATTTCGCATTTACTATTGCGTCTTCGCACGCTTTTGAATTTAATTCACAGCCTGTCACTTTTTTTGCAATATCGGAACATATAATTCCGATAGTTCCCGTTCCGCAATACGCGTCGATTACCGTATCAGACTTTTTTATACCAGAATTTTTTAAGACGTAGGAGTAAAGATTTTCGCACTGTCCCTTATTAATTTGATAAAAAGACCCTGAAGAAATTCTGAATTTTTTGCCGCACAAGATATCCGTTATATAGCCGTCCCCATATAAAATTTTTTCTTTATCACCCATAACCATTGAGCCGAATTTATTATTGATATTCTGCACAACCGTTGTAATTTCGGGGTGGGCTTTTAATAAAACGGAGAGAAATTCCTCTTTTTTCGGGAAATATTCTTCACCTGTGACGATAGTAACGAGGTATTCTCCGGTATTCTCCGCAACTCTTACGGTCACATGCCTGATAAACCCTTTTTGTCTTTTCTCATCGTAGACGGGAATATTCATTTCCGTCACAATTTTTTTTATCGAATTTATAATCTCATCTGCGTTTCTGTTTTCAATATTGCAATATTTAATATCTACAATAGTATGAACGCTCGATTTATAAATGCCGGAGATTACCTTTCCAGACCTTGTTTTTCCGAATGCGGCACTGACTTTATTTCTGTATCCGTAAATATTCGGAGAAGGTATTATTTCGGAAACCCTCACTTGTCTTCCGAATAATTTTACCACCCGAGCCTGTTTAAATTTGAGCTGTCTTTGATAATCCATATTTGTCAGCTGACAGCCGCCGCATTTACCTGCTACGGGGCAAAAATCTTTTTTACTCATAAATTTTTCCCGTTAATAACAAAAGCGGCAGTAAATACTGCAGCTTTTGTTAATATCATTGTTCCGCTTTTAAACCTTCGATAATTAGTTTTTCCGATTCAATCTGAGCTATATAACCCTTTATTTCATCGTCGGCGTTGATAATTGACTTGTCATCGGAAGAATTGTATCGTTCATAGACTGTTTCGCCGAGTTTTCCGAAAAGATCCTTGAGCCTTTTTTCTTCGGTCAAAACATTGTATTCGTTTTTTGCGCTGTCGGCAAATTTTTTTACAGAGCCTGTAATTTTACCGGACAGATTTGCATCTGAATTTCCTGTGAGATTCTTAACACCGCCGGCAATAGTTTTTTGCACGTCTGATAATTTTTCTTTAATCTGAGCTTTCTCCGAGAAATTTTTAACCTGTTCTCCGATTTCTCTGCCCTTATCCGTCAATTTTTCCTGAAAAGTATCAAAATCCATATTTTAATTCCTCTAAAAATAATATATTATTTCATATTCTGAAGTAATTTCAATAATGATGCAAGAACCGAAAGAACCGCATTTATTATCGCAATCGGCACACCGTAGTTAAGCCAAAATACCGATTCCGCAGCTTCGTTTGCCACAGGGTCGTTCTTTATTTCATCTATTGTATTTTTCACATCTTTTACATTGTTCATTTTATTATCCTCCGAAAAAATATTAATTTCCAGTTCGTGAAAACTCGGTTGTTTCGGCAGAATAGTCGTAAATAAATTCAAGACCCTTTGCCGAATATATTTTGCCTATATGAAAAAATGAAGTCTCCGCTTTGACAGGGTCAAGTTTTCTGTAAATTATTTCATTTATCTCCGGGTCTGAAGTGTATTCGTCTTTAAACTCTATACTTACAGTGAAGCAGACTTTGCCGTCTTTAATCTCGGCGTCTTTTATTTCATAGCTGTCGGCCGATTTGAATCTTTTCATCCTGTGGTCGGCTATCGCATAAGCTGTTTTGCTTTCATCGCCCGAATTTACTATAAACGGGTCGACAAAAACAAAGACGCCGAGAACTGAAATCAGACAAATGATAATAATTAAAAAGATTTTATTTTTCAATGTATTATTCTTAATAATCAATCGGTCGTATCGGTCGATACTTCGCTTGTTACTTCTTTTGATGACGATTTTGTATATTCGGTGATAAGCTTCGCTGACATTCTTAGAACCTGTCTCGCGTCAAGAGCCGTGATTTTTCCGTCCTCGTCAACATCGCATCTTTTAAACATCGCGTCGTCCGTCGGCTTTTCAAGATTCGCGGCCATTCTGAGAATTCCCCTCGCGTCGTATGCTGTAATATAGGTATTGTCGTCCCAGTCGCCGAGAATGTAGAAGAAAGATCTGTCAAGATGAAGATTACAAGGAGAGATAAACTGTTCCGTACCGCCGGAGAAGAAATGCGCTTCCCCAAGATTTAAATCGGTTGAATCTATTGTATTGCTGATAGTGAATACTGCCGTGCCGAGAAGAAAATCGCCGTTATCATCGAGGTCGGATGATTTCAGCGGAGAACCTTTCGCGAAAGAAAACGCGATGGTGTTATCCTTATCGGAAACAGAATCCGCAATCGTTTTTCCTTCGTCGAATTTTCCGGGAGTAACAGAATAAAGTTTGAGATCCGCTTTATTGTAAGTCAAAATGAAATTGCCGCTCTGCGCGCCCGACGCGCCGACGAGATAAGCGTTTACAGTCAAAGATCTGTTTACCGGATCAAATTCGGGTCTAAGCTCAAGACTGAAATCAGAAGCATCGAGAGTACCTGCGTCTGTTTTGTATTCAGTGTCTATTCCTGCAGTGTGACCTTTTGAAGTGCCGTTTGAAACGGAAAGAACATATTCCGCATCGGCTTTATTAATCTCGCCGTCGCCGTTTGCGTCGGCATTTTTATACGCCTGACCGTTTTTATCAAGTTCTGTATCACCAGAAAGATAACTGTAAATCAAGTAAGAATCGTTTGAAGTGATTTTTCCGTCGAGATCCACATCGCCTTTTAATATGCTTACCTCTTTGCCGTCGCCGCTGTACTGAAGTTTGCCTACATGAAGTTCGCCGGGCGAAACAAATCTGTTATAGTCAAGGAACTGGGCGAACGCCGCCTGCTGCCATACATCGACCGTCTTGCTGTCTTCTGCGAGTGCAAGGTATTTAATAAGGTTGACGGAATTGCTGTCGGAGCTGAATGAACCATGTTTCATATTCTTGATAAACCATGTGTTTTCGGGCAGTGCGCATGTAGACGCATCTATATAGTGGCATATAGCGCCTGTGAACTGTGTTATATCAAGGGAATCGTACGAGTCTGAGAGGTGGTCGTGGTCAAGATCATCAGCCTGAACCGCCTTATATGCTTCGCCGACTTCATTTAAATCAATGCAGGTGGCTCCGAACGACTGATACTTAGTATCTATTACTGAGTCGGACTGTTCCGATACCGTATTGCCGATAGGTATTTCCTGAAGATCCCACATCGCAACTACGCCTACATTCATGCCGCTGTCGGTCACTTCTTCAAGAACAGAAGAAATATTTTCCTGAATTGATTTGAAATTATCAAGTTTTTCCGTTACTGACTTATCAGGGTTTTCGCCGTAAATATTATTAACTGCGTCAGTGTACATATCTACGGGGACAAGAGCCCAGAGACCGGGCATCGTGGTCATAGTCTTGAGACAGCCCTCCGCCTTGAACGCCGCATAATTAAGTTTTTTTATTCCGTCAAGTTTTTCGTTCAATTCTTTTCTGTGCGTAGTTATTCCGCTGTTCAAAGAATAATTTGTAATCCAGTTAGCCGCGGCGGTGAGAGGATTATCCGAAAGGTCGTCCAGATATCTGATAACGGCGCTCGTATATTCGTTTGTTACATTTGTTCTGTTTTCAATGTTGCCGGAATAGATATCGCCGACAAAAGATGTTCCTTCAAACGCCGAAGACACCGTGACGAAATTTCTGACCGATTCAACCGCATCGTCTTTGTGCTCGGAAAGATAAGTTACAGCTATTACAGAGCCGTATCCTTCCGACACGATATTCACTTTGTCGCTGCCGGATGCTTCCTTAATTCTGCTGACGTATTTATCAAATTCAGCCGCATTTTCAACGGGGTCAAGTCTGAAATCGTAATTAAATACATAAACATTTTCGTAGCCTATCTGTTCCGCTATAGAATAAGCGATTTCAGAACCGTAGACATCTGTATCGATATCCGAAAAACATCCGTTCCCCAAATCTTCGATTGAATATTTCCCGTCTTTTGAAGTGCCGTCCTCATTTAAGGCTACCTTGTTGAAATTTTCGTACTTTGCCTCGATTTCACTTAAATACGTATTCACAAGAGCCTGAACGTCTATAGAATTAAGTATAGCCTTAATATCAAGATTTGATACGTCTATTCCCATTCCGGCGACAAGCTCCATAACTTTCGAGACTAAGCCTGTGATATCATCTGAAAATCCCGTTGCCTGCATAACGAGACTTAATATATCATTTGCGGAAAGATTTCCCTGAAGCAAATCCTTAACTTTCTGACGAACATCGTCAATAGTCAGGTTGTCGTAAAACTCGGACGGAAAACCTGTAGTAAAAAGTATGGTTTTCCGGTAATCCGCAAAACTGAAGGCCGTTTCGCCGGTTTCCGTGTCGATTATCGGGTTTTTGTCCAAATCGTTTACAACAATAACCGGCGTGTTCACGTCTTCGGCAAATGCACTGACTCCAATGCCGAATACGAGAATAACGCTTAAAACCAAGCTCAAAACCTTTTTCAAAGTTCTTTTCATAAGGGAAACCTCCGAATTTCAAGTCCTGTTATAATGAATCCTCAAATAATATCAGTCATTTCTCATTTATTATAATGAAAATATAAAACTTAATATCACATATATTCAGATTATATTATATCCAAACATCGTAAAGTTTTCAACCTTTATTTTAATTAAAAAAACGGGAGAAGCAAAAAAGCTGTCCCGTTTCATGTTTGGTTTTTTTATTTTCTCGCAATAAATACCTCGGCGATTTCATTCATTGCGTATGACAGCGATTTTATTGATTCGGATGAACTGCCGGAAAAGAACGACCAACCGTTCTTATTTGAAAACATCATGGAATAAATATCCGGGTCATACGGATGTGTTCCGGTCAAAACTTTTTCTACGCATGACGTATAATTTTTAGGCGCTTTGACTTTTTCCGCATTATATTTCAATAGGTATAATTTTTTATAAGTTTCCCTTTTGTCCTCGTCCTTGAAGAATTTATTATCGGTATCGGGGATGAGGTCATAGAAAGACGAAATATAATTGCCGATAACGTCGTAATTTTCGGAACATTCTTTTTTGACGTTTTTATAGAAGTTGTCATTCAGAAGATACCTGCCTTCACGGACATCAGCAAACGTCGCGAGGAAATTCAATGCGCTTCTTAAATACGCCGGAGCGTTCGTGCCGTTATTTACAATCTGAAGCTCGCCGTTTGCGCCGATTACATAACCCGAGTCAATGCACTCAAGTACAGCAAGAGCAAACAGCATAGGAACTTTCTGGGTAGTTTTTTTTGGTCTTGCCCTGTTATACGGTACAAGTATTTTATACGCCTCCGCCGACGTATATCCCTCGGGTAAGACGGATGGAGTATTTTCATCCGCGGAAACAGATTTGTTAACTTCCTTTTCAAGTTTTCTTCTCTTGCGCTTTTCCGCTCCGAGAACAAGCCAGAATATCAAAACCGCGGCGACGACGAAAAGACATATAGGCAGCGCGATTTTAAGATACTTATTCCATATAACGGAAAACCAATCGGAAAAAGACGATACCGAACCGAGAGAACTTTCATTGAACGTGGTAGCGGGGACATAAAAATCCACGCCGATTACTTTATTTCCGGTGTCGACTTTATATTTTACATTGCCATTATCATCTTTTGAAAGCACATTTTCCTGAGCGCCGTCGGGGAAAATGATGTCGGAGCTTGAAACAGCCGAAGGCAACGATACAGTGATGTCGATATTATTTGCTGTGTCCGTAAAAGTATTGCCGAGGAACAAAAAGCATACTCTCGCCTTTTTCCCGTCTTTTTTGACTACTCCAGAGACATTGTAGGAAATCTCATATGTCTTTGTCTGATCCTGAGACGGAGAAGATATGTTTATATTGAAACTGTTCCCGTCAGAAGAAAGACCTGACGAATACGTATCGACGTTTCCGGTTGATGATTCTGTCAGAGCAACATTGTCAACAGTTACTTTGACGTCGGTTATTTTATCATATTTCTGATATGACGGCAGGTTTGCCGCATCGATAGGTCTTACAAAGCCGTCGGACGAACCGACGTATGTGATTTTCCACTTCTCCGTGACAGCCATTGTTCCGTCTTTAGAAAGCTTTGCCGTTATGTCGACTTTTTCATAATTTGAATAGTCTCTCGCAAACGACACGACAAATAAAGCGGACAAAGCAACCGTCAACGCTAAAATTACAGAGAATACTTTTCTTTTCATGTCTCATCTTTCCTTTCCTGAAGATACGGGCATCTCTTCTCAGGCTTCTGATTCTGCAGAATTATTTTAACATATTTCTCGTCGGACAATCTTTCCATAGAATCGTCAACGAGCTTTTTGTATTCACGTGAATCAAGAAATTTTTTTTTATGTATTGTTCTCGCCAATAAGTAGATAAGATAAAGAAGTACTGCTATCACGGCGAAATAGATAGAGATTTTCACATTCTGCTCGATAATGATAAAGCCGAGAAAAACAGCGTAGAAAACAATTATCAGTATTCTCAGAAGAAAATATTCATAAGAATATCTGAGCGCGAAACAGCTTTCCGGGTCGAGGAAGGCAGCCTCCGCTATGTTTTTCCTGAAAGATGTTTTTCCGCAGGACGGGCATTTAAACCGGGGATTGCCTATGGTCCGTGTTTTTTGAGCATTAAAATCATAGCTCTCCGCTCCGCAGTAAGGACACTTGATTATCTTATAATCCTTTGGTTTCATTAAAAGCTCCAAAATTCATTAAGATATTATTTGATATTATAATTATAGATTTTTTGTTACGCGATGTCAATCTTGAACTGATATTCTTTTATCGGCGCAATATGATACTTTCTGTTTTCCGCCGTCATATTCTGTTTTTACCGAAATTTTTCCTCTAACTGTTTCAATGGAGCCGGAGACTGTGCCGAGAGCAGGAATATTTGCAGGCTCGATTTTTATTTTCTCATATCCGGCGGAGCCGTCAACCTGTTTAATTCCGAGAATTTCTGTGAAAAGATATTCCGTTACGGCTCCGAACATAGGATGACAAAGGGAATTTTTGCCGAACCACTCTTCCCACAAAGTCTTTGAGCCGTGAGACATCATGTTATAAAAAGAACCCTGATTTTTATTTGTCAAAAGAGAATATGCTATATCTCCCCTCCCGTGATCGAAAAGAACTTTTGTTAAAAGAGGGGTAGCGAAAATACCAGTATCGTATTCCGCTCTTTTTTCATATTTCTCCGCTAAATTTTCAAAGGTCTCATTAAAATCCGGGAATAAATCAAGACCAAACGCGTCGGCGCCCTGAACCCCGGACGCGAACGTATGTGATTTTTCATCATAGAATTTTGAAAGGAACGATGATTTTATTTCTTCAAAAAGCTCTGAGAATTTTTTGGAATCGGCTGCGAAATCCGGAATAGGCCGTGATTCGGGATAATTAAAATCAATATTCGAATCGGAAAGAATTTTTGCCGTATCCGCCGTGATTTCGGCGCACTTTGCGTAATAGTATGTGTTGACAAGCTCTTCCGGTATTTCTGCTTTTCCGGAAAGAGGACACCAGTCGCCGAGACACCAGCCGTCTTTTTCTTCTCTTGTCACTATATGGTTTTCGCTCCTCGACTCCATATAAGACAAATACTTTTTCATTCTCGGGTAATATTCGGCGAGAATATTTTTATCGCCGAAATGAAGATAATAATTCCAAGGAACTATACATATGGCTCCGCCCCATCCTCCGGGACCGCCTCCGCCTCCCCAAAACGGCGCCGTATGCTGAACATGACCGTCGAAAATATCCTGACAGTCGGAGATATCTCTCATCCACTTTTTGTACATTTCAGACGAATCGAAAATAGTCATGCACGCTCCGGACGTAAGCTGTCCGTCGCCCGTGTAGCCGAGTCTTTCTCTGTGAGGGCAGTCCGACGGAATCATATCGTGGATATTGTCCGACTGAGTCAGCTGATACGCGTCGAAAAGCCAGTTGAGTATTTCGTTTTCGGACTTGAACTCCGCAGTCAATTTTACGGGAGAACAAACTTTGTCAAATCTTACAAGTTCCGCTCTGCCGTCAACGGAAATATATCTTCCCGCGCGCCATGTGAAAATGACGGAATACTCTTTTTCATCGTCATCGGAACGAATGAAAAAATCAGTCTGGCGTTTGTTTATTCCGCCGTTGTGACGGGTGCTTACATCGCCGTTTTCATCAAGAGTATCGCCGAAAACTGTTTCAGCGGAATCTCCCAAATGAGAATTTTTTTCAAATTTAATTACCGCCGCTCCGGAATATATCGCACCGAGGTCGTAAATTTTCTTTCTTCCCTTTTCGCTTATTTTCTTAAACCCGGCCGTTCCCTGAACGCTGTCTCCGGGGAAATCCTGTTTTTGAAGAAGGGAAACTGGATTCGGAAAAACTTTGGCCTTGCTTTTTTCGTCAAACGAGGAAGCAAGATAAAAATCGTCTGTAAAAAGTCTGCCGTTTTGCTTTTCCTCTGTATAAATTCCGGTATAAGACACAAAGCTGCCTTTTATCATTGTATCTTCGTCGGAAAAACATACGACATCATCATCCGAAATAATTTCAAAAATCGCTTTGATTTTTCCCCATACGGGCATATCCTCGGATATTGCGTCAGTCTGACCGTACCAACCGGCGCCGACGTGAACGGCTATAAAATTTTCTCCGTCCGCGATTAAGTCGGTTACATCGTACTCGACATAATATATTCTGTGAGTCATGGTGTCGAAGATGGGATATGAGGCTTTTGACAAATCTCTTTTCTCGTAGTCAGAGAGAGCGGGGATAAGTCTTTCGTCAGTCACTTTTCTGCCGTTCAGATAAATCTCCTCAAATCCCATAGCGGAAGATCTGAGAATATATTTTTTATTTTTAGCAGCAGTGAATTTTTTGCCGAGTACAAACGCGGGGGATGAAATTATGTTTCCGACCCACTTAGACTTTGAAAAAACAGAGAAATCGTTTGTTGTCATAGCTACCGCTTTTTTCGAATTAAGGATAAACTCATCAGATATTCTGACAAATCCGAATTTCTCGTAAAATCCGACTGCATAAGTCTGAGCGTTGACAGTTATTCTTTCGGCTCCGAGCTGTTTAAGGTAAGATATTATCTCCGAAAGAAGAATACCCCCAAGACCTTTTTCTCTCGAATTTTTGCTAACGCACAGTTTATCAAAATGATATGACCCGTCTTTATTTTTCGGCATAATCCTCGCGCACGCCAAAATTTCGCCGTCGAGACAAAGATACGGGTATATTGAGACATCTTCTTTATCGTCAAAGACATTTTCCGCCGCGGAACCTTGTTCCGAGCAGAAAATATCTTCTCTCATTTTCCTTATTTCGGCGTAATTTTCATCGCCGAAAGCAGAGACTTTAAAAATTATTCCGGCACGATTAATTAAACACATTTTTTTATTCAAACTTAAATGTGAAACTCACTCTGAAATCAAACGGAGACATAATCTTATACTTATCCAAAGTTTCCGGACCGCAGCTTGCCGTTCCGGAGCCTCTTACTCTTGAGTCAAGACAAAGATGAGTGAGACCGTCTCTTTCTATCTGCTCGGGGTGATTCGCTTTTTCAAGCGACTGTTCTGAATAATCATGGGCGCAGAAAATAAATTTATCATCTGACGAAATCTCTATTTTTCTGCCGTCTGATGAAGAAACAACAAGATTTTCAACTTTTGTTCTCGTTCCGTTCTCCTGCGGAAATTCGTAGTTTTCATGCATATCCGCAACATTCGTCGAGAAAATTCCCGAATAGCAATGAGCCGTCATATCGGGAAGATTTTCGTAAGGTCCGAGCCCGAGATATTTAATAAAGCTGAAATCGCCGGGCAATGTGAGTTTGACGCCTGTTCTCGCCGGCTCAAAATTCAAAGGATTGTAGCTCGAGATATTTACGGTAAGTATTCCTTTTGAATCAATGTCATACTGCGCAATAAAACGACCCAATGTCTTTCCGGCCGCAATGACACAAAAAGACGATGAAACACATGCCAAGCCGTCTTTCAAATTTACAGAAAGTTTGTCCGCTTTATAATTCAGATTGAAAAGACCGAGCTTTTTCCAGTTTGTTTTGATGTTGCAGTCGTTATCGAGAGGCGCCCTCGTGAAATTCAAGTCGAACGAATCATCGCCCGAAAGGTATTCCCTGCCGTTTTTCATGACCGATACTAGTCTTGATTTGTCCGAATCGAAAGTAAACTTAGTATCGCCGGTCTCGATAATATCATTGCCGCCTGAAACGTAATGTTTTACTGTACCGTCAGTATTGAATTTGGCGTTATACAAAATATCGGAGTCAAAACGGTTTTTGGCGCTCAAGCTCAACTGTTCGTCGGCAACAAATTCCGCTCCGTCAAAATAGAGGAATCTTATCATCACATCGGCATCGGCTTTTCTGAGCTCGTCGGCTTCTTTGACAGAGTACGTCTTTGTTTCGCATGGTCCGACGTCCTGTTTGAGAATGCCTGAACATTTTTCTTCGCCGTCCTGAGTGATTATATATTTTACTGTGAGGTAGTCTGAATTTTTAAATCTGTTTGTATTGGTAAGCGAAATAAGTCCCGTCTCGTCAACAGAAGCGCGCAGAGGTCTGTAAACGTTTCTCGCAAGAAGAGCTCCCGTATGAGGTTTTCTGTCCGGATAGAAAAGAGCGTCAACACAGAAATTTCCGTCGTGCTGTTTTTCCTTATGATCCCCTCCGTATGTGTACTTGAATTTGTACTTATCCTCGAAATGGTATACGGCATGATCCGCGAACTCCCATATACAACCGCCAATGAGATTGTCGTATTTGTATATTATCTTCCAGTAATCTTCAAGCGCGCCAGGACCGAATCCCATAGCGTGAGCGTACTCGCATAGGAAGAAAGGTTTTTCATTGTAGAGAACGGCTGAATTTTTTTTGATTTTCGCGCTCCAGCCTCTCTTTTTTGCATTTTCCTTTCTGCCGGGGTATATATGCTGTCCCACACGCTCTAATGTGGGAAGATCTGTGTACATTTCAGACACCAGGTCGTAGCATATTCTCGGGCTGTGAATTACCGACTCATAGTGAACGGGTATTTCGGTTCCTTTCGCTTTTAACGCTTCATAGCATTTATCCTGGCATCTGTAGCCGCCGGATTCGTTTCCAAGAGACCACATCGTGACAGAAACTCTGTTTTTATCCCTTTCGTACATTCTGTCAACTCTGTCAACGTAGTGATGCTGCCATCTGAGGTCGTCTGATATATCGCTGAAATCGCCTGTAAGCTCATTAAGTCCGTGAGTTTCAATATCCGCCTCGTCAATTACGTAAATACCGTACAAATCACAAAGCTCAAGGAAATACGGGTCGGGAGGATAATGAGACGTTCTGACGGAGTTGGCGTTATACTGCTTAAAAATCGCTACGTCTCTTTCCATATCTCTGAGAGTCATCGCATATCCCCTGACGGGATTTGTGTCATGATGGTCGAATCCTTTAAACTTAATCAATTTTCCGTTAAATTTAAAAAGATCTCCCTCGACGGAAATAGTTCTGAATCCGACATTTTCTCTAATATTCTCAATTTCGCCTTCGCTGTCGGAAAGAGAGATGTAAAGCTCGTAAAGTTTAGGGATCTCGGCATTCCACTCTTTAACAGAAAGATTCTTAAATTCAAATTTCGTATTTACTTGGGCGTGAGTTCCGCTCTGCGCCAAAATATCGCCCGTTTCAGGGTCTTTAAGTTCTGCCGAAACAACACTTGACTCACCGAACGAAGGGACATTTATATCCAATGTCAAATCATAATTTCCGTTATCGGTTTTTTTATATCTGACATGGTAGTCATAGATGTAATTGTCCTTATTCAATGAATAAAGAAGGACATCCCTGATAATACCGTTTTCTCTGAACATATCCTGCGCTTCGAGGAATGAGCCGCAGCACCATTTTGCCATAAACAAGACAAGTTCGTTTTCGCCTTCTTTGATACAGTCTGTTATGTCAAATTCGGCTGTGTTGTGAGTGCCTTCGGAATAGCCTATATATCTGCCGTTGACATAAAGCTCCATATTAGTTGCGACGCCGAGAAAAGATATGATATATTTTCTGTTCACGTCCGAGATATTGAATTTTTTTCTGTATACCGCAGCAGGCTGATCGTCAGGCACATCCGGATACATTGTCTTAAACTCATAAGGACAGTTTAAATATACCGGCTCCTGATATCCTGTTCTCTGCCAGTCACACGGAACCGTTATTTCATCAAATTTCGTCCTCGACGTGTTAAGAGAATCGGGAACCGAGGATATATGTTTGTAAAACTTAAAATCCCACTGTCCCGACAGACAACTGACAATATCGGAATTATATCTCATATTTCTGATATCGGTTCTTTCAAGTTTTTTCCTCGACGCGAACGGAATAAAATAAGATCTCGACGGTTCGACATTGTCCTTGAAGACCTTAAAATTTTTGTAGTTTGATTTTTCAAGCTTGTAAATCATCAATTTTTCTCCCTTTGTAGGATTATTATTTATGTAAGCTTGTTTAATTTTATCATATAATTTTGTTGTTTTCAACATAAATAATCGCAATCGAAGCACGAATATTTTCACAATCTATTATTGTAATCAAGAAATATAACTTTGTTAAATTATTGACAAAATCAAAGTCTCGTCTTATAATTTAAGAAAGATACAGTGAAGAGAAAAAAGGAAGGATATATTCAAATGGAAAAGAATTTTTCGGTGACGGCGGAGAATTTCAAAAAAGTCTGCGCCGAAATAAACGGCAAAAAAATATTTGACGGCTACAACCTTTCGAGTGATTTTTCAACTCTCGCGACAAGAGAACTTATAGCTTTTTTAATAGATCTTTCCGGTGTTGACAGCGAAATATCTCCGTACGAAACGGATTTTATCAACAAATGTTTTTCGCGCGATTTTTCGTCAAAGGATATTGAAAACATATACCTCGCAAATAAAAAATTTTTATCGGACGCCGACGCTCCTTTTACATACAAGCTTATATCCAAATACGAATCGGACAAAATTGAATGCGGAGAAATCAAAGAGCCTGTTTTGTCAAAAACATTTTTTGAAACATATAAGGTTCTAGGCGAAGAATTGCTGAAATCCGACAACAATGTCAAACCTTCGGAGCTTATGAAATACAAGTCGTTTTTGAAAGATCTCGCTTCATACTCCGTTTCATCATTTAAAAACAAAGCCGACACTTCTTATTTTGAAAATGAGATCGCTGAAATAAAATAAGCCGCGGCGGTTATTTAATCCGCTCTGTTTGATAAACCGAGACTGATTTTTCAATGATTGACGAAATGTTTTTTGAAAGCTCGGTTGTGATTTTTTGCATCTGTTGAATTTTATTAAGAAAAAAACGGGATTCACAATAAGTGAGTCCCGTAATTTTTTTACTAACTTTATTGATTATCTGAAAGATCTTTCAAAAATTCCGGCGCAGTCTTCATCGCTCATAACAGCCGGATCCGCTTTGAAAAGAACTCCCATAGCTTCTTTCGCATTTTTGGCAAACTTCATCGCTTCGCTTTTTTCGATGCCGTAATCTGACATTTTGAGATTTCCGACGCCGCACTTATCCTGTAAATCTTTAAGAGCTGTCAGGAAGTCCTCAGGCTTTTCGGCGTCGATTTTCCCGAGGAAACGCGCCATATCGACAAATCTGTCATCGCATACATGTCTGTTTATAAAATATTTGAAATATTCAACAGAAATCATGATAAGACCGGCGCCGTGAGGAAGAGACGTATGGTAAGCGCTCAACGCGTGCTCCATTGAATGTTCGGACGTGCAGCTTGTGACAACCATTGAATAACCCGACATAGTATTGGCGAAAGCAAGCTGAGTTCTTGCCTCGAGATTGCCGCCGTCGGCTACCGCGACGGGAAGGTATCTGCCTATATTTTCAATAGCAGCTCTCTGAACCATATCGCCCATTGGATTGTGAAGATTTGAAATATATCCCTCAAGACTGTGAAAAAGAGCGTCAAATCCCTGATAAGCCGTGAACTTAGGAGGGACAGTGAGCATAAGCTCCGGGTCTACTATCGCATATTCGGCGAACATTCCGGGAAATCCGCCGACTCCTATTTTTTCATTTGTTTTAACGTTTGTAATAACGCCCGCGGTATCAACCTCAGAGCCTGTGCCTGCCGACGTAGTTATTGCAATCCACGGCAGAACGGGATTTTCGGGTCTTTTGCATTTACCGTTTTTTGTAAATACATAATCCCAAAGGTCATTAGAAGGCTGAGGAGCAAACATCGCCATATTCTTGGCCGCGTCCATAACGCTGCCGCCGCCTAAAGCTACGACAAAATCGCATCCATTATCTCTTGCGGCAAAAGCGCCTTCCTCTACGACTTCTTTCAAAGGATTTGCCGCGACTTTATTGAATACGTAATAATCGACTCCGGCAAGTTCCAATTCCTTTTTTGTCTTGTCAAGAGAACCGTTAAGTATTGCTGACTTTCCGTTTGATATTACGAGTAAAGCTTTTTTGCCGGGCATTTTGAGCGTATGAAGTTTTGAAAGAGAACCGGCGCCGAACAATACTCTGACAGGATCAAAAAAATTGTAATTTCCCATTTTTTTATTTCCCTTCTGATAAAATTTATTTAATATTATATAAAATAAATTTAATCTTTTATTGAAACTGATTGAAGGGCTGATTTTTTGACAGCAAAAAAATCGGTTATCCGAATTACAGTTTAATTTCCATTTCCTGTTTCTGAGTTTTAAAGCCGCAATGCTCGTAGAATTTGACTGAATTTACATTGTCGGACCAGACGTTAAGCTCGAGAAATCCACAGTTTAACTTTTTAGCCTCTTCTTTGTCGTAATCCATCAATTCAGTGCCTATGCCTTTACCTCTGTATTTTTCGTCAACGCAGAGATCATCGACATAATATATTTTTCTGTCAACGAGATTAAAGCCTGAAGGTGTTTTGATAACCGCAATGGAATAACCTATAGGTTCGTCGTTTTCATCGGCGTAGACATTTATTATATTGTTTTTGTCATTTATCATTTCTTTTACTGATTGCAGATCGTGTTTAGGATGTGATTTAAAAATATCCGGGCGCAGTCTGTAATGGAGTTCGGCTATTGTCGCCAAAAGTTTTTCGATTTTTTCACTGTCTTTTTCTTCAGCTTTTCTTATCATAAATATTTTTCATCCGTTTAAAAATTAGCTCTTGATTTTTTTATTATACTTGAGTATAATTATAAAGTCAATTGCGCAAGACAATTTGCGCATGGCAAATAAATCTTGACCATGGAGATGTCGCCTAGCTGGTCGAGGGCGCACGATTGGAAATCGTGTAACCGTCAAAAGCGGTTCGAGAGTTCGAATCTCTCCATCTCCGCCAAGACGTCCGATCCATTTAAATGTTTGGACGGAAAGCCCTTGCTACGCAAGGGCTTTTGACGTTTTTAAGGGGTCACTTTTTTTCAACAGTTTCATCGATGTTTCGCGTCAACCATAGGGACTCGAACTCATGAAAGCCTTTTTCAGATCAAAAAAAGACGATATTCCCGACGATTTTGCCTGATTTGAAGAAAAAAAGAATGAAATCTTTATGTCCTGTTTGATAAAAGTTTGTGTTCTCTCTCCAAGGGATGGCAAGTGGATTCTTTCTCCTTGCATCCCGTCCTGTTTTTTGATATAATCCGATAAAACAACAGACGGAACGGATGTCATATCTCCTTCCCCTGCAGAGAGGAACAGGAACATGAAAACAGAAAACCCATTCGGTGAGATGACGGCCGAAAAAAAGAAAAACATGATCATCGAGCGTCAGCTGCAAATGCTCAACGCCTTCCATGAGCGACATGCCATATCAGAGGAAGATTACGAGCGCGGCGTAAAATACCTGCAATCGCAAGCACATAATTAAACATTCAGCAATCAGCCCGGTGTTACGAATCAAAACGATTCGTGACACCAGGCTTTTTTTGTGGTTCATCACGGAAATTGTGGGATAAGGCGCTTCGCGCTTAAGGAATCCCCGGCGAGGGTTCCTTAACAACCTCCTGCGCAGAAGAAGCGCAGGGATTTCGCCCGCTGCGGCAGGCGACTCAGGGCTCCGCCCCGAGACCTCGCCAGCCTTTTGAAAAAGGCTGGACCGAAAACTTTTCATTTTGCCTCATCCCACAAAAATCCGTGATGAACCAAAAAAAACTGCAAAATTGTTTCCTTTTATTTTCATTATATGTTATACTGTGCTCATAACGGTAAAATGATTAGAAATATCATGGAGAAAAAGAAATCATGAAGCAGTATTTTCCTGATACTCTGAAAAAACTACGGATGGAGAAAGGGCTTTCCCAGCAGGCGCTGGCGGATAAAATGTATGTGACCCGCTCCACGGTGGCCCGGTGGGAAAACGGCTACCGTCTGCCGGACGCCGTGATGCTCTCCCGGCTCGCCGAGGTTCTGGGAGCAGACGCGAACGTGCTGCTCTCCGCCGCCGCGCAGAGCAGCGAGCGCCCGAACGTCATCATGGTGGACGACAGGAAGCTGATCCTCACCGGCGGCTTGCCGGTGCTGGAGGAGGTCTTTCCCCACGCAAACGTCACGGGGTTCACCGATCCGTCCGAAGCGGTCGCCTATGCAAAAGCGAACTGTGTTTCGCTTGCCTTTCTGGATATTGAGCTCCGGAACGAAAGCGGGCTGGATCTGTGCCGCGCGCTGCTCCGGATCTATCCGCGCACCAATATTATCTATCTGACGGCCTACTGCGATTACGCGCTTGACGCATGGAACACGGGCGCCAGCGGCTTCATGCTCAAGCCTATCACACCGGAGGGCGTGAAAGAGCAGCTCAACAATCTGAGATATCCGTTCTGGACGGGAGGTGAGGCGCTGTGATCGAGTGGGGCGTTCTGGCAAGCTATATGGTCTGCGGCGCGCTGCTGGCGATGATGGCGATCGGCGTCGCCTTTTCCGCTTTTATGCCGGCGCTCGACCGGTGGAACAGGCGCTATTTCATTGCGTTCTTTTCGCTTCTGTTCCTGTACGTCGTGGTGCTCGTCGTCGATATGATCATATACGACGACCCCGCGATGGTGAACGCGCTGATAGCGGTCTCGATCGCCGAATTCCTGCTTTTCTCCGTGCTCGCGCTGCTGCCGACGTTCTTCCTGCTGCGCGCCTGCGGCGAAAGCGTCAAAGGCAGCCCGCTGCCGCGCGCCGTCGCGGCGCTGTGGGGCGTATTCTGCCTCATGCTGTTTTCCGTGCCGTTTACGGAGACGTTCGGCTTCGTCACGCCGGAGTGTCAGTTCGTCCGCGGCCCGTGGTTTCCCGCGCTGATCGCGCCGCTGGCCGTGATCATGTGCCTCAATATCGCCGGTCTGATCCGAAGACGAAGAAAGCTCAAAAAAAAGATCTTTATCGTGCAGCTGGTCTATCTGCTGCCCACGGCGATCATGATCGCCGTATATATGTTTGCCGCCGTCGATATCATCGTCGCGGTCTGGATGGTCCTCTCGGTGCTGACGATGTTCGGCTTTATCCACGCGGATAACGTGGAACAGTATATGCGCCAGCAGCGCGAGATCGCCCGGCAGCGCGCCGACGTGATGGTGCTGCAGCTGCGCCCGCACTTTATCTGCAACACCATGATGGGCATCTATTACCTCTGCGATCAGGATCCGCAAAAGGCAAAGCAGGTCACGCTGGATTTCACAAATTATCTGCGCAGGAATTTCACCGCGATCGGCAGCGAAAACGTCATCCCCTTCCGCGATGAGCTGGAGCATACCCGCGCTTACCTGGCCGTGGAGCAGGCGCAGTTCGAGGACTGCCTCTTTGTCCGCTTCGATACGCCCCACACCATGTTCCGCGTGCCGCAGCTGACGCTGCAGCCCATCGTGGAAAACGCCGTGAAGCACGGCATGAAAAGCAGCGGCGAGCCGCTCCATATCACCGTTTCCACCCGGCTGACAGATGAAGGGAGCGAGATCGCCGTGGAGGACGACGGCGTCGGCTTCGCGCCTGTCGAGGACGGCAAGCCGCACACCGCCCTCAAAAATATCCGGCAAAGGCTGGCGCTGATGTGCGGCGGCCGGCTGGAGATCTCGCCGCGCGAGGGCGGCGGAACGACGGTGAAGGTGACGATCCCGGCGGAAAAATAAAACAGGATCTTCTTCAAAACAACGGGGGTTCCAAAAAGGAACACTCCCTTGTTTTTATTATCGCTTCATTATACAATGATCATAAATAATGATAGGAG
>OMUY01000007.1 GCA_900314355.1 uncultured Eubacteriales bacterium
ATCTTAACGAAACGCTGCAGCCGATTGTGGACAAGCTCAAGGACGTCCGTATCGTAAACTCCGAGCTGGAGTCGCTGATGGCTTCGGCGCGTATGGAATATTACACGATGGTGGGGCTTGTGGTCGGCAATGTTCCGCTGCTTTATGTGCTGAACAAGGATTGGTTCCACACGCTCATCTTTGAGACGCCGGGTAAGATCGTGCTGGGAATCTGCGGTATCGTCATTTTCGTGACCTACCTGTTTATGCTCAAATTCACGAAGCCGGTCAGCTACAAAGGATAAGGAGGGACGGAAATGTTTATGAAAATCATAATCGGTGTGCTTACCGGTGTTGCGTTCTACTTTATCCTTGCAGACGCTTTCAAGCTCCCTTATGTTCGCACCTCCCGCGCCGTCAGCAACCTTGCCAAGAAGCAGAAGGAAAAGACCAGCACTCTTGATGTGTGGCTTTCAAATATTGCTTCTTTCCTCGCAAAGCACATGCCGATGAATGAATTTAAGCGTGAGGAACTGGCGGCGGATCTGAAGACGGCACAGATGGACATTACACCGGAGATGTACAAAGCCAACGCCATCGTGAAGGCAATGCTGATCGGTGTTCTTGCCATTCCGATGCTGTTCATCTTCCCGATTCTTGCTCCCGTTGTGTTGTTCCTCGCTTTCGTTCTGTATCGAATGAACATGAAAAGCGTCAGAGTAAGGATCGGCAACAAGAGAGAAAGAATAGAAGCAGACCTGCCACGGCTTGTGGCAACGATCAGGGAGCGGATCTCAAGAGACAGAAACATTCAGAATATCATGCGGGATTTCTCAAAAAACGCAAGACCGGAGATGAAGCATGAATTGGACATTACCGTTGCGGATATGGCTTCCGGTAATGAGGAAGCGGCGATCACACGACTTGAGACGCGCGTAGGTTCCCCGATGATGTCGGATGTTTGCCGTGGACTGGTGACGCTGATTCACGGCGATGTGGCGATCAACTATTGGGATACCATTGCCGCAAAGTTCTCGGACATTCAGAGAAACCGTCTGAAAGCTGAAGCACAGAAAGCGCCGAGAAAGGTGAAACGACTTTCGATGTGCCTGCTTGTGTGCTTTATGCTCATTTACGTTGTCGTGATTGTATCTCAAATAGCCGCTTCGGTCGGTGTGATGTTCGGATAAGGAGGCGATAAAAGTATGATGAAAATCCTGAAGAACAAAAAAGCAGAGGGGTATATCGACATTTGCGTCGGCATCATTGTTCTTTTGTCGGTGCTTGTGTTAACATTAAACATTTACTCCTTTTTGACGCTCAAACAGGATATGGATGAGATTACCGAACAGCTTATCGAGGTCGCGACGTCCTCCGGCTGCTTCGGCGACGAGTTCAACGACCGCGCGTCTGCACTGAAGGAACAGTTTTTTGATTTCAACGTAGCTGTTTCAGCAGATAGCTGGTATAACGCGTCATATAAACGTGTGCAGCTCGGCAAAACAATGAAGGTTACAATTTCGGTTCCGACGAAGCTGATAGGCGTCGGGGTGGTTGAAATACCGATTACTGCCACAAGTACCCGAAGCGGTCTGTCGCAGCACTACTGGAAGGGGTGACGGAGATGGTATTGAAAGATAAGCGGGGCGTCAGTTATGTTCCGATCTGTGTCTTTATTCTGGTTATACTGATGACCTTTTCCGTTATCCTCGTTTATTCCTCGTCCATTACGGTCGTGCGGGTGCAAAAGACCAATACCGAAACGGTGTTTGACAGTTTTGTGGCGAAAAACTCTATCCTTATCTACAGCAACATCAAACAGGGAAAGAACGCCACCGACCACCTGAACACCGCCCCGTTTTACACAATGCTCAAGGACTTTTGCACATTGGACGAACAAGGGGGAATGTACTATGCTTATGATGACGACGGCGCGGAGAAGTTCCGCATGACCAAGCCGCAAATGGATTTCATCGAAGAGGATACGCTGGAACTGTATGTGACCTTTACGATGTATGTTCCGATCCGGTTTGCCGGTCATACGGTCACAACGGCGGAGGTTCCCGTAAAGGTAACGTCGGCACTCAACAGTAAAAATTAAAAAGGAGCAAGAAAAGATGAAAAAATCTGTCAAAATCACAAGCCTCATTTTAGCCGCGGTCCTGCTCTTGTCCGTCGTAACTCTCTTTTCATCGTGCGGAAAGACGGACAAGGAGAACATGCCGGACGTGCAGACAACCACAACTGAAAAAGAAACCACAACTCTGAAACCGATTGATATCGAAGACATTGAAACCACGTCGGAAAAGGAAACCGAAACCACCTCGCAGCCGGAAACGACCACCAAAAAAACCGAGCCGACGACTGTGAAGCAGGAGCCTTCGACGAAAAAAACGGAACCCACCACAAGAAAACAGGAGCCTTCGACGCAAAGACAGGAGCCGACCACGAAAAAGCAGGAACCCACCACCCGAAAAGAGGAACCGACCACCAAGAAGCAGGAGCCCACGACGAAGCGCGAAGAACCCACTACCCGGAAAGAGGAGCCCACGACGAAGAAACAGGAGCCTGCAACGACTACGACGGAACCTGCTCCTACGCAGTATTCCTGCGGCAGTGCAAACCACCGCTGCAAGACGCCGGAGGATCACGAATTCCTGGTTTCGCTTGAGACGAAGGGCTGTCCGATCTGCGGTTCGCATTCCTGCCGGAGCTTCTATTGTATAGACGAATGGGGCAATCAAAGCTATGACATTACCAAATGCCCCGATTACAAAGAAGAGGAAGATCCCGCCGTTTACTGCGACTATTGCGGAAGAGTATGCGGACTTGGCGACAACGGCACCTGCGTCCGATTTACGGTCGATACGGAATGTCCGATCTGCGGCAAGCTGGTTCCGGCGAAGACCTGTCATACACACAATTAAATGAAACACACAAAACCTCGGACTCGATGAAAATCGGGCCCGTATTTTTTTATGAAAGGAAGGAACGTATGAGAACAAAACGCATCTTTTCTGTGTTGCTTGCGCTTTTGTCTGTGCTTCTTCTGTTTACCGTTTCCGCGTCGGCGCTGACGTGGGACGGTTCATCCGCGGGCGGAAGCACAAGCGCCGTCAACGGCAGTTCCACCGGATACGTCATTCGTTCTACGAACGACGACTACTGCGTGGTGGGCTACCGCTTCAGCGTGGTCAACAGCGCGGGCAATCTGAAGGTCAATAAGGTGATCGACGTATATCGTAACACGACAAACGGCGACAACGCCTATTCGACCTCAGCGAAGTTTTCCACCAAGTATAACAAAAAGCAGTTGATCGCAAACAAGAACGCAACGCTGACGACGACCTCCAACACGACCAACTGTTATAAGGAAAAGGATATGGGCTTTGTATCCAAGCTGCCCAACCCCAGCGGAGTGGAAACGTGGCAGAAGTATGAAACCAATATCAATAAGGTCCTGACGAAGATCGGCGTTGGCACCACGGCAAATATGGTATACGGCGATAAGGTGATTATCGAACCGCTGTTTGACGTGTGCCTTGCCGGTGAGTATCAGGCGCTGACCGTAACGGAGATCGCGTACTGCGGTCGTTCCGTCAAGGGCGGCTCCAGCGACGGCGGCACAAGCAACGGCACATCGTCAACGTGGGGATTTATTTCCAACTATACCAACTATATTTGGCCGAACAAGCTGTACACGCCAAACGGTCAGGGACTCTGGACCGCAGCCTCTGCGCTCAGTTCAAAAACTACCTTTGATAATATCATGGACAAAGGTTACGGCGCAGGTATTGCCTACAATGAAACGACAAAAATAGAATACACGATCAAATTCGATGGCAACGGCTCTACCTCGGGCAGTACCGCTTCCATGTCGATGATCTACGGTACCGCCAAGAACCTGACGGCAAACGGCTTTAAGAGAACGGGATATAAGTTCACGGGGTGGAATACGAAAGCGAACGGCTCCGGGACGAAATATTCCGATAAGCAGTCCGTCAACAATCTTTCGTCCACAAACGGCGCGACGGTCACACTGTATGCGCAGTGGACGCCGAATGTCCTGACGGTTATGTATGACTGTTATGGCTCAAGCGTCACGATTGATAAATCCAAAGGATATTTCCTCGGTGATTACAACCGGCTTTGTTCAACCAAAGAAAGAAACAAAGAGCTTTGGGGAACAAAGAACGTATACTATCAGACGTTCAATTATAACGATAAGATCGGCGGCTCCGGGCTGCATGATTTTTCGACCTTCGGTCTGACCGCGCCGACCGGTTACAAGTTCAACGGCTGGTATTGCGGAAACGGTACGACCTTTGATGAAACGACTACGACGTACAAGCCAACCGATTTTACCGACGCGATC
>OMUY01000054.1 GCA_900314355.1 uncultured Eubacteriales bacterium
ATTCTGAGCCGACGAGCGAACCCACAAGCGAACCCACAAGCGAACCCACAAGCGAGCCCACGAGTGAGCCGACAAGTGAGCCGACGAGTGAACCCACAAGCGAGCCGACAAGTGAACCCACAAGCGAGCCGACAAGTGAACCCACAAGCGAGCCGACGAGTGAACCCACGAGCGAACCCACAAGCGAGCCCACGAGTGAACCCACAAGTGAGCCTACGAGCGAGCCCACAAGTGAGCCTACGAGCGAACCCACGAGCGAATCGACAAGCGAGCCCACGAGTGAACCTACAAGTGAGCCTACGAGCGAGCCCACAAGTGAGCCTACGAGCGAACCTACGAGTGAACCCACGAGCGAACCGACAAGCGAGCCCACGAGTGAACCCACAAGTGAGCCTACGAGCGAGTCCACAAGTGAACCTACGAGTGAACCGACGAACGAACCGACAGATGCTCAATCTAACACGGATGTTTCAACAACAAATACTCAGCCATCCTCACCAAATCAGTCAACTCCAAATACTGGTGATGATAGTCATCCACTGACAGTTATTGCAGTTTTGATCGTTTCTTCTATCGTGTTTACATATACATCATTGTATCCGAAGCGTAAAAGAAGAAAAGAAAATGATGTAGGCTAAATAATTAAGTCTGACTGGTGGCAATGTCATTTAGTGGTCATTGCCACCAGTTTACACAAAAAGGAAGGACAGAAGATGAACGAAAAAGAAGAGTTAAACAGAAATACTTACAGAACTCAGGCTATCAAGAGAAATAGTACAAAAAAACAAGAGAACAGAAAGAGAATAATCATATTATCAACGTTGAGCATTATTATTTTGGTTATAGTTATTGTTCTTATTGTTGTAATTCGTTCTTCAAATTGGAGTAGATCTAAACTACCACAAGGCAATAATGATATTGTTACAAATTCTGCCTCTGAGACGTCGTCTTTGCCGGATATTTACAAAGGCAATGAAATTATAGGGACATGGCGATATGACGAATATAACCAGTATACCTTCAATTCTGATGGAACAGGTTTTTTAATGGCAGATAATGTTAGATATGATTATGTTTTTGAACTGAGTGATGACAAACTGATACTTGATTTTAATAAAGAAATTGTTAAAGACTGTGAATATAAGTATCAGGTCAATGGAGAGGAACTGAAACTTATTGGAGGCTCAGGAACAGATGGTGGTGAATATTATTTAGAAAAAGAAGAAGAAAAAGGGTAACTGCTTCGTAGCAGAAGAGCGATACTATTGTGAACATATACTTTGTTCTGATTTATAGACAAACTTTAATGATATGAAAAGTCCTCCTTAATCATATTGATATGTTCAGCCGATTTTGTTACAATAAATAAACTTATATTTTTTGTAGAGCATTCAAAAACTAAAAAAGTCTTTAGAGGTGCGGCGAATACGTCGCACCTTTTCTTTAAATGCACTTAAATCTGTTGATTGTTTATTTTGTATGTGCTATAATCAAAATGTTATATTGCGGAATGAGTATGGAATAGTAAGAACAAGAAGTCAAATTTTTGCTTTCAACGCAAGGAAAATGAGTGTCCGGAGGATATTATGGCAGAGAAAACAAACGCTAACATCGGCTTTGAAAAACAGCTTTGGGACGCGGCTTGCGTCCTTTGGGGGCATATCCCTGCAGCAGAATATAGGAAGGTTATTATCGGATTGATCTTCCTTCGTTACATATCCAGCGCCTTTGAACGGAAGTATCAGGCGGACACCTTCACAAACGACCTTCACTCCACATTAAAAGCGGATTTCATTCTTGCCAATCCGCCGTTTAACTATCATCCGTGGAATCAGGAGAAGCTGACTGACGACGTGCGCTGGAAGTACGGGCTCCCGCCTGCCGGCAACGCGAACTACGCATGGATTCAACACATGATCCACCACCTTGCCCCGAACGGTAAAATCGGTCTCGTTCTTGCGAACGGCGCGCTGTCTACACAGTCAAGCGGCGAGGGGGATATTCGTAAAAGAATCATTCAGGACGATCTGATCGAAGGTATTGTTGCCTTTCCGACGCAGCTGTTTTACAGCGTGACTATCCCGGTCACGCTCTGGTTCATAACAAAGGGCAAAAAGCAGGCGGGGAAAACGCTGTTCATCGACGCTCGCAAAATGGGCTACATGGTTGACCGGAAACATCGTGATTTTACCGATGAAGATATTGCCAAAATTGCTGACACATTCGCAGCTTTCCAAGCTGGGACGCTGGAAGACGTAAAGGGCTTTTGCGCAGTTGCCACGCTTCAGGATATTGAAAAGCAGGACTTTATTTTGACGCCGGGACGCTATGTCGGTATTGAGGAACAAGAAGATAATGGTGAGCCTTTTGAGGAAAAAATGGCTCGCCTGACTTCAGAGCTTTCTGATATGTTTGCGAAGTCTCATGAGTTGGAAGATGAGATCCGCAGAAAGCTGGGGGCGATAGGATATGAAATCTGAATGGACAGAGGTTCGGCTTTCTGATATTGCATTGTTCAATCCAACGGAAAGACTCTCAAAAGGAACTGTGGCGAAAAAGGTTGCCATGGATAAATTGCAACCATTCTGTAGAGATATACCTGCCTATGAATGGGAACCATATGCAGGAGGAACAAAATTCAGAAATGGCGATATCATCATGGCGCGAATAACCCCGTGTCTTGAAAATGGAAAAACAGCGCAGATCAACATTCTTGAGGATAATGAGATTGGTTTCGGCTCTACGGAGTATATAGTTTTCAGGGCAAAGGAAAGGACAGATCCGGATTATCTGTATTATCTTATTTGCAGCCCGGTTGTTAGAGAGCCGGCTATCAAATCAATGGTCGGTTCCTCGGGAAGACAGCGTGTTCAAACAGATGTCGTTGAAAACCTGATTGTGTCTGTGCCACCGTTTGAAGAACAAAAAGGCATAGGAATGCTCTTGAAATCTCTCGATGATAAGATTGCATTAAACAATCAGATAAACAATAATTTACTTCAGCAGGCACAAGCCCTATTCAAAGCTCGTTTTGTC
>OMUY01000048.1 GCA_900314355.1 uncultured Eubacteriales bacterium
TTTAGTTTTTTTCCGAATTATATTTAAACAAATTTCACCCTTCCGGCTGCCGGAAGGGTTTTATTTTTGGAGTGGCAATATGCTGAAAGTTTTCAATTGACAAAAATACTAAAAAGAATTAAACTTTATTTGAAATTTAAAGCGGAGAAAAATATTATGATTACATCGGTTTTCAGAAAAATCTTGTGTCCTATATTCGCTGTGTTTGTTTTGATTATGAATTTTTCGGAGAAAACGCCGGAAAATTTTGTCAAACCCGTAAGAACCGAAAGCTTTGTTTTGACAGACGCTCTCGAAAGAGGGCAGGGCGTTACGACCGACGGAAAATACTATTATTTCAGCGGTAATTATTTCCTTATAAAAACTACAATGAACGGCTTCACCCTCATCAGAAACAGAGAGGCGATTCCATTTGAACTTTTAAAGAAAGGCTGTGATCATATCGGTGGAATAAGTTATCTTGACGGATATATTTACGCGTCTGTCGAAGACAGCGGCAGTTTTCAAAACCTATATCTTTTGAAATTCGACGCAGATACGCTTAGGTGCGTAAAGTATGAAAAAATGCCTTCCGAATATCATGAAAAAGGCGCTCCTTGGGTAGTCGCCGACAGCGGAAACGGAATTATTTATTCCGCGAGATGCGACGATATACAGGAAATGAATATGTATTCCTCCGACAGTCTGAAGTTTCTCGGAACATTTCCGCTGAGTAAAACGTCATTGCGCCTTGACAATATTCAGGGCGGTGAAATTTATGATAATATAATGTATCTTTCGGTATCTCACGGCAATCATGAAATATACGCTGTAAATATGAAAACAGGAGAGACGGTTCTCGCTTTAAGCAGAAACCTGCCTGAAAAATCCGAAGGTGAGGATATGACTGTATTTCACGCGTCCGACGGAAGCTTTTTCCACGTACTCGATATCGGCTCCGTTCGAGTCGGCTGTCATCTTAGACATTACGCATTTGACCCCGATACGATAAAATGGAGTTTGAGCTGAATAAATTTTAAATTAAAGAATTTCAAGTAAAATATTTATATAAAATAATCCGGTTCCCTTTTTCGGGAGACCGGATTTATCTTATTCTGATTTTATTCTTTAGGATCTGTAAGACTTTCTTTCAGTCCCGCGGCGAACCCCGATATATCCTGAATGTCGGACGGAATTATAATCTTCGTTGATTTGCCGTCGGCGGCTTTTTCGAGCGCTTCGAGCGACCTCATTTTAAGGGCGGCTTCAGTGGGCTTTGCGCTGTTTATCATTTCAATACCCTTTGCTTTCGCGGTCTGTATAGAAAGAATAGCCTGCGCTTCACCTTCCGATTCTCTTATCTTGGCCTCTTTTATCGCTTCCGCTTTAAGTATTGCGGCCTGCTTTTCCGCCTCCGCCGTGAGTATTTTGGATTCTTTTTCGCCTTCCGCCACAAGAATTTTTGACTGCTTTTCGCCTTCGGCCTTAAGTATCGCTTCTCTTCTTTCTCTCTCCGCCTTCATCTGTTTTTCCATTGCGTCCTGAATTTCTTTTGGAGGCAAAATGTTTTTAAGCTCTACTCTGTTGACCTTTATTCCCCATGGATCTGTTGCTTCATCGAGTATTACTCTTATTTTTGAATTTATCGTATCTCTCGATGTGAGGGTGTGGTCAAGCTCCATATCGCCGATGATGTTTCTGAGCGTTGTCGCCGTCAAATTTTCTATTGCCGCTATCGGCTGTTCGACTCCGTAAGTGTAAAGTTTCGGGTCTGTAATCTGATAAAACACTACGGTGTCTATCTGCATAGTGACGTTATCCTTTGTGATTACGGGCTGCGGCGGAAAATCCGCCACCTGCTCTTTCAGGGTGACAACTTTTACAACGCGGTCGATTACGGGCGCTTTGAAATGAACCCCCGACTGCCATGTGTCCATGTAAGAACCGAGTCTTTCAATAACGTATGCTTCCGCCTGCGGAACTATTTTCAGATTGAAAAGGATGAAAAGCAGAACTATTGCTGCAATTACAAGTAAGGCTATTATTCCTCCCATAAAAATTTCCTCCAAAAAAATAATGATTTAAATTTTGCTTACGATAAGCTTGACGCCGTCGATTGAATCGACTTTTACATATTCGCCTTCGTTAAACACTTCTCCGTCCGCGCTTCTCGCAGTCCATGTCTGACCTAAGACCTTCACCTCGCCTTTTGCGTCTATATTGTCGATTGTCTCTGTCACAACCGCTGTTTTGCCGATGCATCTGTCGGCGTTTGTCGGCTGTCTCTTTTTGACTAAATATTTTTTCAATAAAGGTCTTGTGAAAATCAGAGTGATAATTGAAACTGAAAAGAAAATTATCACCTGTGTGGAAAATTGAGTTACGCCGAAAAGGACGCAGAAAAATGAGACGATAGCTCCTAACGCGAACCAACCGGTTGTAAGCTGCATGGTAGCGCCCTCGATGACCGCAAAAACAACCGCCAGAAAAATCCAGAATGAAAGCATTGCCCCGATTGTCATTTTAATCCCTCCGAAACAGCGCAAAAGATAGAATAGATACATATCTTATATATATTATACTATTTTATTATGTAAATAAAATGTTTTTTCTGTGAACAAAATTTGCTTAAAATAAAGAAAAATTATATTTTCATCTTTAATCATATTTTTTTCACAAAAAACCGTCGGAATCGACCGACGGCAGCAGTAATTGAAAATTTCAGTTTTAGACGTCATCCTTTACGTTTGAAATTTTTTCAAAGCATTTCTGCGCGCTTAGAAATAGAGATATAAGGATAAGCTTTTTCATATTATTAACACCTCGTGTAAATTATTATCGAATAAAATTTATTTTTTTTGTGAACAAATTGTTAATCTGTTTCTTTAACTATGAATATAGTATCATATAAATTTGAATAAAGTGTGAACAAATTAAAAATTTTTGTCATAATTTTAATATTCGTAAGAAATGTACAAAACAAGATATGAAAAATTGTACAAATATTACAATGAAAAGCCGTTATAATACTGTCTGTTTTTGCGTTTCATAACGCCTCGGATAATAAATGTTGCGAAAATATTGCAAAATTATGTAATTTTAAGTTGAGTTTAAGTAAAACATAAGTCTCTTTTAATTTCGCGCCCGATAATTGAGTCGACAAATCAAAAAAGGAGAGATAATAATGAAGAACTCAAAAAAATTACAGCTATAGTTCTTTCGCTCGTACTTGTATTTACAACGTTTGCATTTTCTTTGACATCTTTTGCCGAAAGCACAGCGACGTCATCGACGTCATCGTCGTCAGACCGTCAGCCTCCATCCGGCGGAGGAACGCCTCCCGAGAAGCCTTCGGGCGACGACGGAGGGACGCCTCCCGAGAAGCCTTCGGGCGAAAGCGAATACACTGTAACGGTCACAGGTTCTTACTCGACCGCGGTCGACACATCAAAGGCGGTGTCTCAAAGCTCGGATTTAATTGACAGAACAGGTTTTGACGATTATTACGGCACAGAGACATCTTCTCTTTTTACAACAAATTCAAATAATTCCGATACAACAACCGATAATAACGAAGATAATACAAGCGAAGACAATTCCGATTCTTTGAAATATAATAAAGGCGATGTAAATCTCGACGGCAAAATCGAGGCGAAAGACGCAAGACTTGCCCTCAGAGCATCTGCGAGACTTGAAACGCTTACGGAAGAGCAGCTTAAACTTGCAGATATAGACGGCGACGGAAAAGTAGAGGCGTCTGACACAAGGAGAATACTCAGATACTCGGCTAAACTTGATTCGTCTCTTGATTAATCCAATCGGCAGGGCGAAAAAAAACGCAATTTGTTCTGCTTAAAGACAATAAAAACCGACCGGAATTTTCGGTCGGTTTTTTTGATGCAGTCAATAAATAAAACTTTGCAATAAGTAATATAAAAAATTATTTAACAGTCTGCCGTCTCGGCTTTTCATTTGCGAAAACTCTGAAAAGCGGCAGGCAGGACGAGAAAAATAATTTATATGCTCCGCAGTAGTCCTCGCTCGCTTTTGTCCTTTTGCACCCTCCGGCGCGGCAAATATAATAATATTCGCACTTTCTGCATTTATCCGGAATTACAAGGCTTTCCTTTAAAAAATTTACAGCTTTTTCGCTGTTCGCCATCGTTTCAAGGCTTGAACTCATTACGTCGCCTAATTGATATTTGTCGGTGCAGTAGAAGTCGCACGGATAAATATTGCCGTTCGCCTCCGCTACAAACTGGTGGGAGCAGTGTCCGTTCATTCCGCACTGCTCGGGCTGCTGCTTGAGATAAAGTCTTACCCAGTTGTCGAATTGTCTGACGCTTATGTAATTTCCTCTGACGTAATCTTTAACATACAGATTGAAAACTTTGATAAGGAAATCGCCGAATTGCTCCGCCGTCATGTATTTATCGCTTCTTTCGGCGGAACCGAACGGGCGGACGCACGGTGTAAACTGAAGAAATTTAAAGCCGCGCGAACGGAAAAATTTGTACGCGGTCTCTCCGTTTTCCGCGAGATATCCCGTTAAAGTCGCGAGAATATTAAAATCCGTTCTGTTCCTTTTCAATATTGCCGCGGCTTTTGTTATTTCGTCAAATGAATTTGACCCGTCTTCAAGTTTTCTGAATTTATTCAGTTTTTCGTCTCCGTCAAGACTTAATCCGACAAGAAATCCGTTTTCGGAAAAGAACTTTGCGAAAACGTCGTTTATTAGCGTTCCGTTTGTCTGCACGCTGTAAAAAATATCTGAATTTTTATTGTTATTTTTATTTACGGTATTTACAAAAAATTTAAAAAAATCAAGACCCGCAATAAGAGGTTCTCCTCCCTGAAAAGCGAAAGCGACAGGATATCCGCCGGCGAAATCGAGAGTTGTTTTAATCAGACGTTCGGCTGTTTCTTTTTTCATTATGCCGAAGTTCGTAATTTCTCTTTCGTCTGATACATCCTTGTAAAAGCAGTATTCGCACCTCATATTGCATGAAGATGACGCCGGTTTTACCATAACGGACAGTGGCGGCACGCATATCACTTCCTTTTTTCGGTTTACTTAATAATTCCTCTTCTGTTGTCCTCGAAAGATTTCTGCGTCTCTTTAAGTTTTTCGCTCATTTCTTCCGCAATTTCCGGATATACAGAAGTTCTGTTGTAATTTTCGCCGGAGTCGTCTGTAAGTATGTGGAGCCAGTTTACACGGTATTTGTCGAAAAACGCCGAATTGTCGTTCTGCACTCTGTCAAAATATTTGAATGTGACGTAGTCGTTGTTTTTTAAGACGTCGTAATTGTAATCGGGATATTTTTCCTTTATTTCGCTGACAGGCACTGTGTATTGAATAGCTTTTATGTCCTCTCGCTTCATGTGGATAATGGGATGCTCCGGCGTGTGAATTACCTCGTCGTCCTTTATTACCGGAGCCATTGAAATTCCGTCTATCACTCTGTCTGTCGGCATGAAATTTTTTTGTCCGCCTTTTCCCGTGATACCGCATAATTCGACGAGCGTCGGGTACAGGTCAACCAAAGTCGCCGACTGTTTTCTCGTCCCGCCTTTTTTACCGAGAGCGCCGTTGTCGGAATCCCACCTTATCATGAACGGCACTTTCTGACCGCCTTCATATGTAAGGTATTTTCCTCCTCTCAGTTCTTTTACGCTTCCCTCAAGAGCAGGACCGTTGTCGCTTGTGAAAACTATAATTGTGTTGTCGAGAACGCCCTCTTCGTCAAGCGTGTCAAAAAGCTGCCCTAAATATTTGTCAAATTCCTCAATGCAGTCCACGTAAGTCCCCATTCCGCTCTTGCCGTCGAAATCATCGCCGGCGAAAACAGGAGCGTGAGGCCACGGCGAAGCGTAGTATGCGAAGAAAGGCTTGCCGTCTTTCGTCTGTTCTGTTATCCATGACGATATTTCGTTGTGAATAAGCTTTGTCGCCTCCGATTGGTCTTTCAAGTCGTCGGTTCCCTTGACAATCTTATATTGTCCGTCTTTTTCAGACGCGTGGAAAAACGGAGTCATATCGTTGGCGTAATAGCTGCCGTAAAAATAGTCAAAACCCTGATTCGTCGGCAGATATTCACCGTAATCGCCGAGATGCCACTTGCCGAAAAGTCCTGTAGAATAACCGGCGGCTTTAAATGTTTCCGCCACCGTAATCTCGTCTCCGAGCATTCCGTCCGCGTTGCCGCCCATCTCAACAGAGTTGAAAATTCTCGTGGACGCAAACGGCGAAATCGTGTCAACAGTTGGGTATACTACATTGTCCGCGTATCCTCTGTAAGGGTATCTGCCTGTCATGGCGGCAAATCTCGCAGGAGAACAGACCGAATACGAGGAATAGAAGTTTTCAAAATTGAGTCCTTCTTCTCCTATTGAATCAATATTAGGCGTGTCGATAAGAGAGCCGTTTATAGATACGTCGCCGTAACCCATGTCGTCCATAAGTATGACAAGTACATTCGGACTTTGAGAATTTGCGTTTTTATCTATATTGTCGAGATATTCGTCCTGACCGTCCCACATTCTTTTAGTGTTCGGCTTAGAGCGCAGATTCATCGTAAGAACGTAAATCACGCTTAAACATATGAGAAGTACGCTTAAAAAACCGGAGAGTATTCTTTTCGGAAGATCTTTTTTAAACGTTTTTTTGCAACAAAATAAAGTCCCCACAGGCACAGACATACGGGAAGAGCGATAAGTATATTGCCGAGAAGCCTCGTGAAGAAATTGCCGCCGCCGGTCAGAAGCGGATGCTCGGCAGACGAAAAACCGGCCTTGCCGGACATGAACGCGCCGAAACCTGCATCCGCGCCCAGGATTACATAGTAAATTATCACGCCTGCCATAGCGGAAGAGTAGCCGTATATTTCCTTTGAATACACTTTTTTTCTGATAATAAGTTCAAGAAGTATTATAGCGGCGGCGAGACAACAATAGCCTACCGAAATTACTGCAAACAGGTTGAGCCTGAAAATAAGAAGAAGCGCTCCTGCCGCTATGCCAAGAATCATCATAATAATTGGGAAGACGCGTCTTCCCCTGTCAAGGGTAATTCTGTTCTCCATAAAAACATTCCTTTTGTCTAATAAATATTGTTATTATAATATATACAATATTTTTTGTCAATCGAACCGAATTTAGGACAAATTCTTTTTTCCTTGACGTTATAGAATCGTTGTGTTAAAATTATGACGTATAATTTTGTATAAATTTTTTATTTGTAATAATAATATTAATTTTTCTTTCTCAAACCTGACGATGTCTGTCAAAAAAACATTTTTTACAGATCGGTTGCGAAATCGGAAAATTTTCTCATCAGAAAAAATAACGGCGGCGTAAGGAAAACATTTAAGATGGAAAATGTATTGAACGAAGAAGAAATCTCCCTTGATGAAAACCAAGACGAACTGAAAGAAAAGCTTATTTTCAAAAGAAAGAGCAAGAAAGATTTGAATCCAAAACTTAAAAGGGCTCTTCCGTATATTTTTTCCTGCCTTACCGCCTTTGTTTTCGTTCTCGTGATTTATGCGATAAACGGAATTTATCCGTTCGGAGACGGTTCCGTCGTCAACGACGATATGGTTCAGCAGACTATACCGAACTACATATATTTCTGGGATTTTCTTCATTCGCACGGTTCCAAATCTCTGATTTTCAACTGGGAGACCGCCGCCGGAATAGAAAGCATAACAGCCGGATTTTATATCATCAAACCGTGGGATATTATTTTTACGCTCTTAGCCGGCAGAGACGGAATAGTGAACGGAATGTCGTGGTATCTCGCGGCGAGATATGCGGCGTGCGCCGTATCCGCTACGTTGTTTCTCGATTTAACATACAGAAAATTAGAGGGATACTGGAAAATTCTTCTCTCTTTTTCATATGCGTTTTCCGCCTACAGCCTTATATATTACACAAATATGGGCTGGTTGGACTGTATGATATTTTTGCCGCTCATAGCTCTGGCGTTTTTGAGAATAATGAAAAAAGGAAAATGTCTGCCTTACATTCTTCTTCTTTCATATTTCACCATGATGTCGCTTTATATGGCGATACAGCTCTGCCTTTTCCTTGTGTTCGCTTCGTTTTACTATATCTTTTTCATTCAGCCTAAAAACAAGAGAAAAACGGCTGTTCTAAGATTCGGCGTTTCGTCGGTAATCGCAATAGTTCTTTCTGGATGGATTACATTGCCTACCGTTCATTACCTTTCAAGGTCCGAAAGGTATGTGAGCAAATCATCAAGCACCATTTTCGGAACGCTTTTGAAAGCTTACGAAACAGATACGACTTATTCAAAGATGAAGCTTACAATAATTCTTCTTCTCACGGGTATGCTTGTATCGTTTTTGATAATTCTCGCTTCAAAATTCAAAGAACACAGAAAAGCGTCGTCGTTTTTCCTCCTTTCGGTTCTGACGCTTGTTTTGCCCGTATTTTTTGAAAACATCAATCTTATATGGCATTTGGGCTCCTATGTCGGATTTCCGCTCAGATTTGCTTATATGCTGATTTTTATCAACATTGCCGCGGGCGGATATGTGCTTTCTAATTTCAATGACGTCCTTTTCAAAATAAAAGGCGTAAAAGGCATAGCTCTAATTTTGCCGGCTCTTGCGAGTGCGGCAGGAGCTGTCTACATTCTTATAGACAAAGTCTTAATTGACACAAACTTGGTATCCGGAATAAAATATTCAAAACTTACAAGGTCAGACTGCGAAACATGGATGTTTCTTTCATTCGCTCTTTTCCTCGCGGCATACAGCCTTGTCATGTTTATCGGCAGCAAAAAAGCCGCATGTGCTTTAATGTCGGTGTTCTTAGTGGCGGAGACGGGTCTCGTCGCGAACAAGGCTATCGGAGTAAACGCGGATAAATACAACAGATCGGAGATGTACAATCTTTCGTTTGTTGATTATTCTGCGGCGATCGCGTCTCAGCTGGGACTTAAAAACGACAATCTGACGAGGATAAAAGACAAAGATACTATGCTCAACTCAAATTATCCTCTTATTTTTAATTATCCGGCTATGTCGAATTTCACACACATGGCGTCATCCGACCTGACTAAAGCGATGGAAGCGCTCGGCTACAATCAGATTTATTCGAGAGTTCTCGATACAGACGGAACTATTTTGACCGATTCTCTTCTCAATATCAAATATATTTTTTCAAATAAAGACCTTCCCGAGTCCGAATATACATATATAAAAGATCTCGCCGGTCTTACAAAGCTTTACAGCTGCAACTACACTCTGCCCGAAGGTCTTATCGTAAATAAGGATTTTGTCGATGAAGATCCGATAGAAAACGACGATTCTTTCGCTACTAACAACGATTACTACAAAATTCTCTCGGGCGACAGCGAAGATATTTTTGAGACCGAAAAATATACGATTGTTCCGAATGAAGATTTCTACAAAAAGATTCACGTCGACGGCACAAAAGAGGTCTACCTTGATATTGATATCCCCAATACCGCGTCCAACAGGGGAACATATATGATTTTGATAAACGGCGAAAAATTAGATCTCAGATATTTCAATTCGCAGTATAATTACAATTACCCCAACAACTTCTTCAATAATATGCTTGACATCGGCGAATACACCGACGAGGACATCGAGATAGGAATTTACTCGATAAAGGAAAAAAATCAGGACTACACTTTGACTGTCGGATATTTTGATTCGTCAAAGATGCAGAATGTGGTAAACGCGAATAAAACAAATCACGCCGATTTGAAGACGGGAGCCAGAAGTCTTTCCGCCGAATGTACTAACGACTCCGATTCCGAATATCTTTTCCTGCCTATTTATCTCGATGACGGATGGCAGTGTGAGGTAAACGGTAAAAAAGTCGAAATATCAAACGCTCTTTCAAGCTTTATGGCGATTCCGCTTGAGAAAGGCGAAAATAAAATAGAGATGAAATATGTTCCTTCAAGACTGAAAGAGGGTATAATCGTCTCAATCGCCGCGGCGTTTATTCTTGTGGTTCTTATTTTAATAAAGAGAAAAAAGAGTCTGCCCGACGACAAGAACGACGTATTTTTAAAATTGGTTCAGGCGCTTTACTTTATAGCGGTCGCATGCGCCGCCGCCGGTGTGTATGCTGTTCCGATATTTTTCGACATATTCAGTATGTTCAGGTGACGGTAAATCATTTATCGATATTTAAACAAAATCCGGATAAACCCGGATACAAATAAAATAATCTAAGTTTTCCGAGAAGGCTTGAGCGTAATATTTATTCCTTCGCGGAAAATCTTATCTGTCGTAAAACAGAAAGGAGAATCAATATGAAAGTTGTAATTTTAGCAGGAGGTTTCGGAACGAGAATTTCCGAGGAAAGCCATCTCATACCGAAGCCGATGATCAGAATAGGCGATATGCCGATTTTGTGGCATATAATGAAAATTTATTCTCACTACGGTTATAATGATTTCATCATCTGCTGCGGATATAAGCAGTATGTCATCAAGGAATTTTTCGCAAACTACGCTCTTCATACTTCGGATATCACCTTCAATTTCAGAGAAGGCGGAAAAATGGAGATTCACGACACTCATTCCGAGCCGTGGAAAGTCACTGTCGTTGATACCGGTCTCAACACGATGACCGGCGGCAGAGTAAAGAGAGTCCGCAAATACATAGGCGATGAGCCTTTTATGCTGACTTACGGCGACGGCGTTTCGGACGTCGATATAAACAAGCTTGTAAAATTTCATCAGGATCACGGAAAAATGGCGACTCTTACGGCTATTCAGCTAACTCAGAGATTCGGCGTGCTTGATATTACTCCCGATGATGAAATCCACGAGTTCAGGGAAAAGACAAAGCAGGACGGCGGCGTTATCAACGGAGGATTTATGGTTCTTCAGCCCGAAATTTTCGATTTGATCGAGGGCGATTCAACCGTTTTTGAAAAATTCCCGCTCGAGGAGGCCGCAAGAAGAGGTCAGCTTATGGCTTACAGACACGACGGCTTCTGGCATTGCATGGACACGATGAGAGATAAAAATCAGCTTGAGGAAATGTGGGAAAACGGCACGGCTCCATGGAAGGTTTGGGGTTAAATGAACGTATTGGAAAAATTTAAAGGAAAAAAAGTACTGATAACAGGCCATACCGGATTCAAAGGCTCGTGGCTTTCCGAAATTATGCTTTTGGCCGGGGCGGACGTTACCGGTTATTCACTCGAGCCGCCTACAAACCCTTCGATGTTCGATATCATAGGGCTTGAAAAAAAGATGAACTCCATAATCGGCGACATAAGGGACTACGACAAGCTTAAAAAAGTGTTTGACGAAAATAAGCCTGAATACGTATTTCATTTAGCGGCTCAGCCTATCGTAATAACTTCTTACGAATTTCCGAGAGAAACTTATGAAACAAACGTCATGGGCACGGTAAACGTTCTCGAATGTGTGAGAAATTCTGATTTTGTAAAATCGGTTCTCAATATCACTACCGACAAAGTTTATAAGAACAACGAATGGGTATGGGGCTACAGAGAAAATGAGCCTCTTGACGGCTTTGACCCTTATTCAAATTCAAAGTCATGCTCCGAGCTTGTCACTCATTCCTATAAATCATCGTTTTTTGACAAAGCGGGAATACCGGTGTCAACGGCAAGAGCCGGAAATGTCATCGGCGGAGGAGATTTCGCCGACAACAGAATTATTCCGGACTGCGTAAGAGCCGCTGTAAACGGTGAAAAAATCAGGGTCAGAAACCCCAATTCCACAAGACCTTATCAGCATGTGTTGGAGCCTTTGAACGCCTATATGACAATAGTCGCGGGACAGGTTGAAGATAAAACCCTTCAGGGATATTACAACGTAGGGCCCGACGATTCCGACTGCCTCACCACCGGAGAGCTCGCGTCTATTTTCTGCTCATCTTGGGGAAACGGTCAGCAGTGGTACGCTCAGAGCAAGGACGGTCCTCACGAGGCGAATTTTCTCAAGCTTGACTGTTCGCTTATTAAAAATAAGTTCGGTTGGAAACATGTATGGAATGCGACCGACGCAGTCAGAAAGACGGTGGAGTGGACGAAGGTCTGGGCTGAAAAAGGCGATGCGGAAAAGGCTGCGGACGAGCAGATAAGAGAATTTTTCTCGAAAGCTTGATTTTCGTGTAAAATCATAATTTCGGGATTTTTTGGAGAAAGGATATTATTTTGACTGAACAGGAAAAAGACAAACAGAAAATACTCGACGAAGTTGCCGAATATTTCGATAAATACCTTGTAAAAAAGAAAGATTTCAAACCGGGGGACAGAATTAATTATGCGTCAAGAGTTTTTGACCATGAGGAAGGAGTAAATCTTGTTGACTCCGCACTTGAGTTCTGGCTCACGGCAGGACGATATACGGATGAGTTTGAAAAATCTCTCGCCAAATATCTCGGCGTAAGATATTGTTCCTTTGTAAACTCCGGTTCGAGCGCGAACCTGCTCGCGTTTATGACGCTCACGTCTCCGCTTTTGAAGGAAAGACAGATAAAACCGGGCGATGAGGTAATTACGGTGGCGTGCGGATTCCCGACTACGGTCACGCCTATGATTCAGTACGGCGCTGTTCCGGTTTTTATTGACGTCACAATTCCTCAATACAATATGGATGTGACGAAACTTGAAAGCGCCCTTTCTGATAAAACAAAAGCAGTCATGGCGGCGCACACTCTCGGCAATCCTTTCAATATCAAGACCGTCAAGGAATTTTGCGACAAACACGGCCTTTGGCTCATCGAGGATAACTGCGATGCGCTCGGCTCGACATACGAAATAAACGGAGAAAAGAGATTTACGGGGACATGGGGCGATATAGGCACGTCGTCTTTCTATCCTCCGCATCATATGACGACAGGAGAGGGCGGAGCTGTATATACGGACGATCCTCTTCTTTTCAAAATCTCAAGATCCATAAGAGACTGGGGCAGAGACTGCCGCTGCGCTTCGGGTCAGGATAATCTGTGCGGACACAGATTTGACGGTCAATACGGTGAGCTTCCTTTCGGTTACGATCATAAATATGTCTATTCGCATTTCGGCTACAACCTCAAGGCTACGGATCTTCAGGCTGCCGTAGGATGCGCTCAAATAAAGAAATTTCCGTCATTTGTCGAGAGAAGAAAACACAATTTCGCGAGATTGAAAAATGCGTTGGAACCCGTTTCGGACAAACTTATTCTTCCCGAGCCGTGCGAAAATTCTGATCCCTCGTGGTTCGGATTCCTTATGACATGCGCCGACGGCATTGACAGAAAAAAAGTAGTAAAATACGTCGAGGACAAAGGCGTTCAGACAAGAATGCTTTTCGCCGGAAATATTATCAAGCACCCCTGCTTTGACCAGATGAGACAGTCCGGAAAAGGTTACAGAGTAGCAGGCAGTCTCGAAAATACAGACAGAATAATGAACGATACATTCTGGGTGGGAGTTTACCCCGGAATGACTGACGAAATGATAGACTATATGGCTGAAACCATTACAGAAGCCGTTAATCAATAAAAGACCGGAGGATTATTTATGAAAATACAGGTCGCGAGATATATCTCCGGCTTTCTTGTCGAGCACGGAATAGATACGACGTTCACCGTAACAGGCGGCGGCGCTATGCATTTAAATGATGCTTTCGGTCATCAAAAAGGGATGCACTGCGTATATAATCACCATGAGCAGGCGTGCGCCATAGCCGCCGAAGCGTACGCGAGAATACATAATAAACCGGCGGCGTGCGTTGTCACTACAGGCCCCGGCGGAACCAACGCGATTACCGGAGTGGTCGGCGGTTGGCTTGACTCAATACCTATGATAGTGATTTCCGGTCAGGTCAGGTACGATACGACAGCGAGATCTACAGGTCTCGGAATAAGAGCTATGGGCGATCAGGAGTTCGACATCTGCACGGCGGTATCGTCAATGACAAAATACTGCGAGATGGTAACAGATAAAAACAAGATAAGATACTGCCTTGAAAAAGCTTTCAAGCTTTCTCAGCAGGGAAGGCCGGGACCGTGTTGGCTCGATGTCCCTCTTGATATTCAGGGTTCTTACGTAGATACTGACGACCTCTGCGGGTATGACGGAGAAGGCGACGAGGCGCTTCCTCCATGCCCCGGCGACGACGTTATACTCGATATAATCGACAAAATAAAAAAGGCCGAAAGACCTGTTTTCAATGCGGGAAACGGAATAAGAATAGCCGGAGCTTTCGACGAGTTCAGACAGGTTATAGATAAACTTAATATCCCCGTCACGACAGGCTGGGACTGCATAGACCTTGTAGAGGACGATTATCCTCTATACGCCGGCAGACCAGGAAATATGGGTGACAGACCGGGCAATTTCGCCGTTCAAAATTCAGATCTTTTCTTCTCTGTAGGTTCCAGGCTTTCTGTCAGACAGGTGGGCTACAATTACAAATCATGGGCGAGAAAAGCCTATAAAATAGTCGTAGACGTCGATTCCGAGGAGCTTAAAAAACCTGATGTGAACGCCGATATGCAGGTCTGGTCGGACGCAAAACCGTTTTTAAAGAGAATGAATGAGCTTCTTGGCGGCGAAAAACTGACCGGACACGAAAAATGGACAGAGTGCTGCCAAAACTGGAGAAAAAAATATCCGGTAGTTCAGGAAAAACATTTCCTCCAGAAAGAACCTTGCAATGTCTACGCGTTTATAAAAACACTTTCCGACAAGCTTCCCGAGGGCAGGATTACCGTAGTCGGCAACGGCTCCGCCTGCGTAGTAGGAAGCCACGCTTATGTAATCAAGAAAAATCAGAGGTTTATCATAAATTCCGCTATTGCCGCGATGGGCTACGATCTGCCGGCGGCTATCGGCGTATCAGTATGTGAAAAAGGCGAGGACATTATCAACGTAACGGGCGACGGAAGTATTCAGATGAATATTCAGGAGCTTCAGACTATCGTTCAGAATAAACTGCCGATTAAAATATTTATGATAAATAACGGCGGCTATCATTCTATAAGACAGTCTCAGTCAAACTTTTACGGCGACAGACCGCTTGTCGGCGTAGGATACGATTCGGGTGACCTTTCTTTCCCGGATATGTCAAAACTTGTGCCGGCATACGGAATACCTTATTTCAAATGCGATAAAAACTATGAGCTTTCCGACGTAATCGACAAGGTATTGGCTGTGGAAGGATACGCTTTCTGTGAAATAGTCGTAGACACGAAACAGAAGTTTGAACCGAAGGCCGCTTCAAAGAGACTTCCCGACGGTTCGATAGTCTCCGCGCCGCTTGAGGATTTGGCTCCGTTCCTCTCGAGAGAGGAGCTTAAAGAGAATATGTTTATTCCGCTTTTTGACGAAGAGGAATAATAAACAGCCATCAATCTATAAAAAGAAGGAAATATTATTATATGAAAACAGCTATCGTCACCGGCGCGACAGGAATGATAGCGTCGGCGCTGATAAGAAAACTTGTAAAGGAAAAAGTTGAGGTATTTGCGTTATGCAGACCGGGAGATCCCAAGGACGATGAATTTTTCTCCTTGCCTCTCGTTCACGCGGTTGACGTGGATATAGCTGATTATGCAAATGCGGCGCCGCTTATAGAAAAAAAATGCGACGTGATCTACCATTTCGCATGGCTCGGCACTTTCGGAAATTCGAGGGACGAAGCTTATACGCAGTCTGACAATATCAGGTATACTCTCGACGCCGTCAAACTCGGTCATGACTGCGGCTGCGAATGTTTCGTAAGCTCCGGCTCTCAGGCGGAATACGGCAGGACAGAGGAAAAACTTACCGAAAATACGCCGACAAATCCCGAGACGGGATACGGAATAGCCAAATTCGCCGCGGGCAAACTTTCAAGACTTTATGCTCACCAAAACGGCATGCGCCACTGCTGGGTCAGAATAGCTTCCGTATTCGGTCAGAAGGGCAATCCCAACTCGATAATAATGTCTTCTCTTTCCGAAATGCTGAAAGGTCATACAACACAATATACAAAGGGTGAACAGCAGTGGGATTTCCTGCACTGCGATGATGCGGCGCTCGCTTTTTATCTGATCGGCGAAAAAGGCGCAGACGGCAGAGTCTACCCTCTCGGAAGCGGTCAGACAAGACTTCTCTCGGATTATATCAAAGCAATGAGAGACGTTGTGGATCCTAATCTTGAAATCAAACTCGGCGCGAGACCTTACAATCCCGGTCAGGTAATGTATCTGTGCGCGGATATTTCCGCATTGACAAAAGATACCGGCTTCAAACCGGAGCTCACATTCGAGGACGGAATAAGAAGAACCGTCGAGTGGATGAAAAGCGGAAAATAATTTTTTATAAATAAGAATATTGAATATAAGGGCGTAAATTATGGCTGATTATGATGTCGCGAACAGCGAAAATACAGAAAATTCCGGAAGAAAAAAGAAGATAAGCATACTTATACCGTGCTACAACGAGGAAGAAAATGTCATTCCTATGAGCGAGGCTGTCGTAAAACTTATGACAACGGAGCTTCCGCAGTACGATTACGAACTCGTGTTTATCGACAACGATTCCAAGGATACGACAAGAGCGAAACTAAAAGAAATATGCTCGAAAAATAAAAATATAAAGGCCATTTTCAACGCCAAAAATTTCGGTCAGTTCAACTCTCCGTATTACGGGCTTCTTCAGGTCACCGGCGACTGCTGTATTCAGATGGTATGCGATTTTCAGGATCCTCTCGATTTAATACCCAAATATGTCCATGAATGGGAATCGGGTTATAAAATAGTAATCGGAATTAAAACGGCATCGGAAGAAAATAAGTTTATGAGAGGCATAAGAACAATATATTATAAGCTTATAAAAAAGATGTCTGACGTCGAGCAGATAGAGCATTTCACAGGCTCAGGACTTTATGACAGAGAATTTATCGAAGTGTTGAGACAGCTTGACGATCCAACCCCGTTTATGAGGGGAATAGTAGCCGAATTGGGCTACGATATGAAAACAATCGAGTACGACCAGCCTCAGAGACGCGCGGGAAAAACGCACAATAATTTCTACACTCTGTATGACGCGGCAATGCTTTCTTTCACGTCCTACACTAAAATCGGTTTGAGACTTGCTACTTTCGTCGGCGCCGGCGTCGGAGTGGTTAGCTTTATAGTCGCTATTGTCTATCTTATTTTAAAATTAGTATATTGGAACAGATTTCCGGCGGGTTCTATTCCTACTCTTATCGGAATGCTTTTCATCGGAGCCGTACAGCTTTTCTTCACCGGACTTTTAGGCGAATACGTTTTGTCGATAAATAAAAGGTCTATGCGCAGACCGCTTGTAATAGAAAAGCAGCGGCTGAATTTTACAAAAGACGACATGCGCCTTATAAAAGAGTACAAAGATGCCGAAAATGCCGGAGCCGACAACAGGGAAGCAATAAATATCGTTAAGAGTGAAGAGTCGGAAAAAGAAAAACCGAAAACCGATGGAAAGACTTGACAAGATAATTTCAAAATGTATGAATATCTCCCGTTCCGATGCTTCAAAAAAGATAAGGTCGGGAGAAATTGAAGTCGATTCAGAAACAAAAAAAGATCCGTCCGAAAAATTTGACGAAAACATGAGCGTCTTTTCTTCGGGCGGAATTGTTTTGAGCTACAATAAATTCATTTACATAATGATGAATAAACCGGAGGGCGTAATTTCAGCGTCCGAAGGAAAAGACGAAACGACGGTTATTGATATTTTGCCCGAAAAAATAAAAAGAAACGGACTTTTCCCGGCAGGCAGACTTGACAGAAACACGACAGGTTTCTGCCTGATTACGGACGACGGCATGTTTGCGCACGAAATCTTGTCGCCAAAGCGCCACGTTGAAAAGGAATATATATTTGAAACGGATAATCCCATTTCAAAAGAAAATCTCGAAAAAATCAGAAAAGGCATATCGACAGGCGGCAGTGTTTTCAGACCTTGCGAAATCAATGAAACGGGCGTCAGAACATACGACATCATTTTGAAAGAAGGAAAATATCACGAGATAAAAAAAATGGCTCATTTCGCAGGCGCCGAAGTGATTAAACTTAAAAGGATAAGGATAGGTTCTCTTTTTCTCGATGAAAACCTTAAACCCGGTGACGCGAGAATACTCAAACGTGAAGAGGTTTTGAAAATCAGGAATTAAAGAAACGGCTTTTTCGGTTTTAAACCCGGTTATTGTTATCTTACGCAATATTAATATTAATAAAAATCCCCCGAAAACAAACTTTCGGGGAAATCTTTTTTATTTCAGAAATTCGGAAATTCCTTTACAAACCATATGTCGTCCGATTCAAATGTTTTTCCGTTCAGGTAATTTAATATTCCTGCATCAGATGAAAAATCAAATTCGATTTTATAAGAATAAAGGAACTGTTTTTTGTATCCGCCGCGCTTTTTGTTGTCGCTCCTTTTCCCGTATTTTCCGTCTCCCAAAAGCGGACATCCTATCGAAGAAAACTGAGCCCTTATCTGGTGGGTTCTGCCTGTGTAAAGTCTTGCTTCTATTAAACAAAGACCTTTTTCATATTTCAGCACCTTGTATCCGGTTTTCATCGTTCTGCCGCCGGGAACGGGGTGATTGTAAACCTCGACTTTGTTTTTCTTTTCGTCTTTCAGCATAAAGCTTTCAAGAACTCCCTCTTCTGACTTTGGTTTTCCGACAGTCACGAGAATGTAGCTTTTATGAACTTCTCCGGATTTGATTTTTTCATTCATTATGCGAAGCGACTCGGCTGTTTTGCACGAGATCACTATTCCGCCCGTATTTCTGTCTATTCTGTTCGCAAGAGCCGGAGAAAATGAATTTTCCTCATCTGGATTGTATTCATTTTTTTCATATAGGTATCTTTTTATTCTTGTGATAAGCGTGTCGACATATTCGCCTTTTTCCGGGTGGCAGAGAAGTCCTGCCGGCTTTAAAAGAAGAATAATATTTTCGTCTTCATAAAGAATATTCAGGTCTTTCCCGGCTCTGAGAAAATCATATTTGTATTCTTTTTCGAGGAACATCTCGTCGGAAATGAACATATCTACAACGTCGCCTTCTCTGAGACGATAGGATATGTCGCTCTTTTTCCCGTTCACCTTTATTCTTTTGTTCCTAATGTCTTTGTACATAAGGGATTTCGGCAGATGCGGCGCGCTCTGCGTCACAAACCTGTCAAGCCTTTTCCCTTCATCATTTTTATTTACGGTGAATGATTTCATGTTTTTTCTTGAAATATAATGCTGCGGATTATATTATATTCTGCCGGCAGAATATGAATTTTTTTTTCTGCGGATTGTTATATGAGATTTCTCTCGAGGTTTACAAGGCAGTCCTGAATATTTGTGACTATTCCTCTGTACCCGTGCATTCCCCTTGAACGAACCTTGTTAACAGTAAATTCCGATATATCTACCGTGAAGAAATATACCGGTCTTACAATGCCGTCGGATAATATGTAGGTCGGAGTGAGGTCTGACGCGGTTACGGTAAGCGAATCTGAAGCTAAAACTATTACGGTTGTAGCTTTTGACAAAACCGAGATCATTTTTTTCCTGAGTTCGCTTTCGTCAGATATCGCACCGGGAAATTTGTTGTCTCTCGCAGAGCCGGAAATTAAGGTCGGAATATTTTCCCTAATAGCGGACGACATTACTCCGTCTCTTATGTTGCCGGCCATAATATAATTTTCGAGCGATCCGGCAGAATTTAAGCTGTTAAGAATGTCAAGTTGATTATATCTTCCGTTTTTCGTAAGTTTTTTAGTGTAAATATCCTGTCCCTGACATGTGTTGAACTCCGCCGCTTCAAGGTCGAATGTGGCGAACGCACTGCCGCAAATCAAAGCGTCGCAGTAGCCCGATTTGATAATGTTGGACATCGCCCTTCTTGAGTCGTAATCGTAAGCGCAGGCGGTTCCGAGAGCCCAGATTATATTTCCCTCGTCTCTGTCGTATTTCAGAGTGTCGTATAGTTCATCGTAATCTCTCGTCTGAGACGTCTCTCTTGAAAATCCCGAGCGGAAAAGCTCCGCCTCGTCCTCCGACGACGACTCTATTCTGAATGCGTTGGAATGGACATATACTCCTTTTACGCCTTTGTCAAGCCTGCCTGTTACTATCTTGTCCCCGTCCTTTAAATCTGAAAAATCGACTATTTCGGCGTCTCCGTTATCAATTCTGATTGCCGCGTCAGGTCTTGATGACTTGACGAAAGTCCATTTTCCGTTTAATTTCACATATGTTGGAAACGATGCGGTTGAATAAAAATCGTCAGGAAGTTTTCCGGAAACTACCGCGCCTGTCGAAGCGTCCGGCGATGAAAGAAAAGGCTCGGATTCAAAATCCGGCTCTATATAACTTGGTATAGAAAGCATATTATTCCCTCCTGCAAATTATAAACAATGTATATTATGCGTTTGAATTTATTATACAATGAATAATATTCAAATTCAATATGACGCGGAACTAAAAATTAAATTTTTTCCGGATAAATAATTATATTACAATCCGCTATCTAATACAAGGGCTATTTTATCGTTTGCTATTTACGGCAAATCGCATGAATGAATATAAAGCCGTCAATTTTTCGGAAATTTAAAATTAACATTATTTGATATTTATCGGTTAAATTTACTTGACAACAGATTTTTTCGTATTATAATGTTCTTGTACAACAGGGGTGGCTAAATAATGCCTGAGATCATACCCGAAAAAACAGTTCGGTAATGCGAATTGGATGGATATCGGTTTTCCCTGCGTTTTTTTGCCGGGGATTTTTTATTTTCCGAAAAAATCAATTAGTAAAGGAGAAAAATATTAAATGAACGCATCTGTTGCAATCCAGGTACTTCCTAAAACCGACTCAACCGAAGAGCTTGTAAGAATAGTTGACGAGGTTATCGCCTATATCAAGTCTACGGGCTATCACTGTTCTGTAGGTCCTTTTGAGACGACTATCGAGGGCGACAATTACGACGACCTTATGGAAATAGTCAAAAATTGTCAGAAAGTGGCTATTAAAGCAGGCTGCAAATCCGTCAGCGCTTATGTTAAAGTGGTCTACGAGCCGGAAGGCGAGATACTTACAATCGACGAGAAAATAGCCAAGCATCATCTCGACGACCTTGAAACTGTCGGTCAGGGCTCGGATCTCGGCCAGTACAGTATCAACTGAAATTTTCAGATGAAAACCGATAAAAAAAACAGGGTTGTCGATTTCATCGCTCCCGTGTCCGCTATCGCCGCGATACTGATTATATGGTATCTATGCTCCGAAAAGGAAGTTGTGCCGAGGTATATGCTGCCGACGCCGGGCGATGTTCTTAAAGCGTTCGCAGTAAATTTCCCTGTTCTTTTAAATCAGTCTGTCGTCACGCTGCAGGAGGCTGTATACGGTTTGCTTATAGGAATAGTCATAGCATTTATAATGGCGGTTCTTATGGACAGATTTAATTTCGTGTACAAGGCGTTTTATCCGCTTCTTGTAATAAGCCAGACTATACCGACTATCGCCATAGCGCCGCTTCTTGTTCTGTGGATGGGTTTCGGAATGGCGCCGAAGATTACGCTCGTAGTAATAACGACATTTTTTCCGATAACAATAGGTCTTCTCGACGGATACAGAAATATCGATCCGGACGCGGTGAACCTTCTCAGGTCGATGGGCGCGGGCAGAATGAAAATTTTCAGATACGTCAAATTTCCGAGTGCGGTCGAGCCGTTTTTCTCATCGCTGAAAGTTTCCGCGTCGTATTCTGTAGTCGGAGCAGTCGTGTCGGAATGGCTCGGCGGATTTGAAGGTCTCGGCGTATATATGACAAGAGTCAGAAAAGCTTACGCGTTTGACAAAATGTTCGCCGTGATAATTTTCATCTCTCTTGTCAGTCTTATTTTGATGCTGATTGTTTCAATCATTGAAAAAGTCTCGATGCCGTGGAAAAAGAAAACAGATAAATTATCGAAATAAATTTTTTTGAAAGGATTTAAATAAAAATGAAAAAAATCGTAAAAATCACAGCTCTTCTGCTGTCGGTCGTTCTCGTGATCGCATCGTTCGCGTCATGCTCTACCGGTGGAAAAGAAGAGGAATCGTCCACGGAAGAGGCATCGTCGTCAAGCGCGTCAGGCGATATGACTGACATAACAGTCTGCCTTGACTGGACGCCTAACACGAACCATACAGGACTTTTTGTCGCCAAGGAAAAGGGATATTACGCCGACGAGGGCCTTAACGTAACAATAGTTCAGCCGCCCGAGAACGGCGCCGTTCAGGCATGCGCCGCTGGTCAGGCTCAGTTTGCGGTAGACGCTCAGGACACTCTCGCCGCCGCGTTCACATCGGACACGCCTCTCGGAGTAGAAGCTGTAGCCGCTTTGATTCAGCACAATACGTCCGGAATCATCTCTAAAAAAGGAGAGGGAATGGACAGACCAAAAGGACTCGAAGGAAAGACTTATCTCACATGGAACAGCCCTATTGAACTCGCCATGATGCAGAACGTAGTTGAATCCGACGGCGGCGACTGGTCAAAGGTCAAGGTAGTTCCCAACGATGTTACGGCTGAAGCCGAGGACGTCGAGGCGAATCCTGATCACGCCATCTGGGTATTCTACGGATGGGGAAAAATCAACGGCGACATAAAACACATCGATACTGATTTCTTCTATTTCAAAGATATTAATCCGGTATTTGACTATTACACGCCGGTTCTGATCGGAAACACCGAGTATATGGAGAAAAATCCCGAGATTACAAAAAAATTCCTCGCGGCTACTGAAAAAGGATACGAATACGCTATATCGGATCCCGACTCCGCCGCAGAAATTCTCGTCAAGGCGGATACAACTCATTCGCTTGACGGCAGCGAGGAACTTGTAAAGGCAAGTCAGGAATATCTCGCGAAAGAATATGTATCAGATGCGAAATCATGGGGCTACATAGATCCTGCAAGATGGAACGCTTTCTATTCGTGGCTTTACACCGAAGGCCTTATAGAAAAAGAACTTCCTGCCGGAACAGGCTTCACGGACGAATATCTTCCTCAGAAGTAATTTTACTGTTCGGCTTGATTTGAAAAGAGCGCCCGCCTTTCGGCGAGGGCGGACCTCTTTTTATTTTTTTGATGAGATTATAAATGGAACAAGCAGTTCTTTCGGCCGAAAATGTTTCGATTTCATTCGGCGAAAACAAGATACTTGATAATGTCAGCATAAGTCTTTTCGACGGAGAGATAGTAGGGCTTCTCGGAGTATCGGGCGCGGGAAAGACTACGCTATTCAATATCCTGTCGGGAATATACATCCCCGACTCCGGTACAGTGACGTTAAACGGAGAAGATGTCACCGGAAAACCGGGGAAGGTATCTTATATGCTTCAGAAAGACCTTCTTTTTGACTATATGAAGGTTATAGACAATGTATCAATTCCGCTTAAACTGAAAGGGATGAAGAAAAAAGAGGCGAGGGAAAAAGCAGACCCTCTTTTTAAAACATTCGGACTCGACGGATATCAGTACAAATATCCGAACGAAATGTCGGGAGGAATGAGACAGAGAGCAGCGCTGCTCAGAACGTATCTCGCATCCGACGGCGTCGCGCTTCTTGACGAACCGTTCAGCGCGCTTGACACTATCACTAAATCAAAGATGCACACGTGGTATCTCGATATTATGAGCAGGATAAATCTTTCCACGATTTTTATTTCGCACGATATAGGCGAAGCGGTAAAGCTTTCCGACAGAGTGTACATTTTGTCCGGAAGGCCGGGGAAAATAATTGACGAAATAAAAATAGACTGCCCCAAACCTCGTCCTGAAAACTTCGATTTGTCGGATGAATTTCTCGATTATAAGAGAAGAATAGTTAAATCGCTTCACCTTTAAAAAAAAGTTCGCAAAACTTAAAAAAAAGCTTGCATTTAAGCTCTGTTTCTGTTAATATACTAATGTTATCGAGTTATACTGTATGAAAAATGCAGAGGCAAATATTTAGAGTGAGGTGGAAATAGAAATGGCAAAATGTGATGTTTGCGGCAAACAGATTACGTATGGTATCAAAGTGTCCCACTCGCACAGAAGATCCAACAGATCTTGGAAACCCAATGTCAAGAGAGTAAAGGCTATCGTAAACGGTTCTCCCAAGAGAATTTACGTTTGCTCCAGATGCTTAAGATCCGGCAAGGTTACAAGAGCTGTCTGACACTTTAATTTATCGTAAATTGTTTTATACATAATGCCTCGAGAATTAATCGGGGCTTTATTGTGTTTATTTTTGAAAAAATTTTGACCCATAAAAATGCGCCTCCTAAAGTGTCTAACTTTTGAGGCGCAAATCAATTTTATAAGAGAAGATTTTTTATTGAATTTTATCTTTTAAGCAGGTCTTTTAATTCCTCGTGAGCTTTCAGCACGGAATCCACCTTTGAATTGAAAACCGCCCATTTCTGATTTATTTCAAAATCCGCCTGCGCTTTTAATTTATCCGCTTCTTTATTTGCATTTGATATTATCTCGTCCGATTTTGTCCGGGCTTCGGCAATGACCGTTTCCTTGTCTGCAAACTTTTTATTTACAAGCTGAATGTAATCGTCGGCAGTTTTCTGAGCTGACGCAAAAATATTGTTAATTCTCGCCGCCACGTCTGCAAGAGTGCCCGGCTCCTCGGGAACATCTTCTTTTTTCGCTTCTTTTTCTGTTTCCGACGATATTTTTACCGGCTCCTCGTTTTCTTCTTTCTTTTTATCGGCAGATTTCAATTCGTCAAGCTCAGATGTGAGTTCTTTTATTTTTTCCTCATATTCTTTCATGCTGACCGTCTGATAATTTACTACCTGAAGAGTCCTGTCAAGTTTGGTTTTGACGGCGTCCGCTTCGGATACCGAATCTTGAAGAGTCTTGTTTTTTTCTTCCGAATCTGCCAGTTTTTCCTTTGTTTTGCTCAACTCTCCGTTAAGTAGGTTATTTTTGCTCTGAAGCTCGTAAATTATAGTTATCAGCTCTGATTTGCCGAGTTTTCTGTATTCTTTTTCTGTCATTTTCTCTCACTCTGTAATAATTCTTCACTTTTATTAACATTCTGTTTTATTATAATTTATAACGTCTTTGTTGTCAATCATCATGTCATTAAAAAGTATGTAATAATAGATAAAACCGTCCGTTTTCAAAACAGACGGTTGTTTTATATAAAGACGTAGGTTAATTATTTAATAATTTGTACAGCAGTCTGTACAGCTCGAGCGCCTCCGCCTTTTCAAGGTTTACGCATTTTCCGATTTCTTCGGGAACAGAGGCGGCTTTTTCTTTCAGTTTTTCTCCCTCGCCGGTAATTTCCGCAATCAAAATTCTTTCGTCATCCTGAGAACGATACCTTTTTATATATCCTTTTTTTTCAAGATTTTTCAGCACCGGGGTAAGCGTTCCCGAATCGAGAAAAAGTTTCTCGCCGAGCTGCTTCACGTTTATTTTTTTATATTCCCAAAACACCATCATCGTGATATATTGCGTGTATGTCAAATCGAGAGGCTCAAGAAAGGGCTTGTATTTTTTTATTATTTCCCTCGATGCGGCGTAAAGAGGGAAGCAGAGCTGGTTTTCAAGCTTTAATCTGTCATATTTATCCATAAGTTTGTATGTTTTTTTTAAGAATATATTCGACGGATAAAACCCGAGATGGCATTTTTATGCCCGGTACGGTTTTTCCGATATCGTAATTCAGGCTTTTTCTCTGCTTTCGTCGTAAGCCTGCCTTACGGCTATAGCGAGCTGGTCAGCGCATGACGTCCGCCTGAATCCGCATGTGTTTCCTTTTAATTTTTCTTCGATGTAATCTACGGAAGCGCCCTCAAGAAGCTTTGAAATCGCCTTAAGATTGCCGTTGCAGCCGCCCACAAATTTAATATTGGAGACTTTGTCGCCGTCAAGATCAAAACTTATCTCCTGGGAACATGTTCCTCTTGTTTTGTATTCGTAATGCATATTATAATAATTCCTCGATTTTTTCCTTTAATGTCTTCATATCTGTCGGCTCAAAACGAGCGGCTATCTCGCCGTTCCTGTCAATAAGGAATTTTGTAAAGTTCCATTTTATATTGCCGTTATTCTTGTAATCTTTGTCCATCTTCTTTACAACGCCGGAAAGTACAAGCGACTTTGCTGATTTTCCGAATCCTTCAAACGTTGTATTTTCTGTAAGCCATTTGTAAAGAGGAGATGCGTTTTCTCCGTTCACGTCGATTTTTGAAAACTGAGGGAAAGTTATTCCGAAACGTCCCGTGCAGAACGTGTGAATCTCCTCATCGGTTCCGGGAGCCTGGTCTAAAAACTGGTTGCATGGAAAATCGAGAATTTCAAATCCTCTGTCTTTGTACTCGTCATAGATTGCCTGAAGGTCTTTGTACTGGGGAGTGAATCCGCAGCCGGTGGCGGTGTTTACTATAAGAAGAACTTTACCCTTGTAATCGGAGAGCGATACGTCTTTTCCGTCTCTTGCTTTTACAGTGAAATCGTAAACATTCATAAATTATCACCTTTGATTTACATAAATTAAATTGTATCAAATGTGATTGAATACAATTTAATTATACGCGTCTTATTTTAATTGTCAAGAGTAATTTTGTTTTTTGAGATAAAATATATAAATTTTTCAGACGTTTGCTTTGTGCGGACATATTAACAATATTAATCACGAAACAGACCGGACGTTTCCGCCCGGTTTGTTTTATGCTGTATTTTATTATTTCAGATATTTTTTGAAAAAAGCATCTATTTTTTCAAACGGAATAACGTCCATGTTGTCGTAAAGGTCGGTGTGGACAGCTCCGGGAATTATCATAAGTTCTTTGTTGTCTCCTTTGAGCTTTTTAAAAGCGTCTCTTGAAAAATAACATGAATGAGCTTTTTCGCCGTGTATCATTAAAACCGCGTTTTTGATTTCCTGTGAATAGCAGTTAATAGGCATATTCAAAAACGAAAGGGAAGATGTCATATTCCATCCGCCGTTTGAATTTAAACTTCTCTTGTGATAAGCTCTGCCTTTGTAATACGCGACATAATCTTTTACGAAAAACGCCGCGTCATCAGGCGCTTTATCCGGCAGACCGCCTGCGAGCTTGTATTCGCCTGATTTATAATCAACTGTTCTCTGCTTATTGAGCTGCTGCCTGAGTTTAAATCTGTCCTCCTCGTTCATCGAGTCAAAATATCCGTTTGCGGTTACTCTGCTCATGTCGTACATTGTGGAAGTGACGGTGGCTTTAATCCTCGTGTCTTCAGCGGCGGCGTTAAGCGCCATTCCTCCCCAGCCGCATATTCCGATTATTCCTATTTTTTCTTTATCTATGTTGTCCTGAACTGAGAGAAAGTCAACTGCGGCGCAGAAATCCTCCGTATTAATGTCGGGAGACGCCACATATCTCGGCTGACCTCCGCTTTCTCCGGTGTACGACGGGTCGAACGCTATTGTAAGATATCCTCTTTCGGCCATAGTCTGCGCGTAGAGTCCGGAAGCCTGTTCTTTGACTGCGCCGAACGGCCCGGCAACGGCAAGCGCGGCAAATTTTTTCTGATTTTTCTTGGGAATATACATATCCGCCGCGAGAGTTATTCCGTAACGGTTATGAAAAGTTACTTTTTTATGTTCAACTTTGCCGCTTTGCGGAAAGGTTTTATCCCATTCGTCTGTCAATACCAATTTTTCGTCCTGCATTTTTTTCTCTTTCCAAATAAAAATTTTTTATTGTATGTTGGGTGGATTTTTTCGTAATTTTTATAATTCTTTATATGAAGAAATGCTGATTATCATTTAAGCGAGTTATAATAATCGTCGCTTACCGGTTCGAGCCATTCGTTGGAGGTGTTTTCGCCCGGTACTTCGACAGATATGTGTGAAAACCAGCTGTCTTTTTTCGCACCGTGCCAGTGTTTTACTTCGGGAGGAATTACAACAACCGTTCCCTCTTTAAGTTCCAGAATTTCTTTGCCGTCTTCCTGATACCAGCCTTCGCCCGCAGTGCATATAAGTATCTGTCCTCCGCCTTTTTTTGCATGGTGTACATGCCAGTTGTTTCTGCATCCGGGCTCAAACGTCACGTTGGCGAGAAAAACAGGCGATTTTCCGGGCTCGGTCAGTGGGTTCAAAAAAGAATTTCCGATAAAATATTTCGCAAACGCGTCGTTGGGATTTCCTGTTTTGAAAATGTTTGCATTGTCAAATTCCTTTTTATCAGTGTATTTCATTTTTTATTCCTCTATTCTAAATTAAATCGATTGATAAATTTATTTTTCCGTCAATATTTTTTAATCTGTCGGCGAAAAGACCTTCAATGTGCCCTATAGTTATGATATTTTTTCTTTTTTCAACTGTTTCTTCGTCATCATAATAGATGAAAAAATATCCTCCGGCAAGACAGATGTCGCCTTTTCTAATTGTATCGCATAGATCAGCTGGAGAGAATATTCCTTAAACAACAGACAAAAATTCTTAAAACCGATTATAAATCTAAAGTCTTTTTTTTCGCCTCAGGCGGTTTTCGCCACCGGGCTTTTGCCGTTGATTTCTCCTGCAAGTTTAAATCCCTGCTTTGCCGCAAATACGGCGATTATTTCATTGATTACGGCGGCGGCCGCTATCGTGCCTTTCACGATTGACGCGAGGTCGGGACGCGTATTTTCCAAAACGCCGCATACTATTCCCGTAAATACCAAAGAAACTCCAGAGTGGGGCAGCAGCGTAAGCCCCAGATATTTTTTGACTGTTTCCGGCATTTTCATAAGCGAGGCGCCGGTTCTCGCTCCGAAGTATTTGCCTGCGGCGCGTGCTATGATGTATATAAACGTGTAAAGACCGGCTCCGAGAATCAGATGGCAGTCAAGCGGAGCGCCTAAATCAACTATGGCGGAAAGCAGACTGACAGAAAGAATCTGATGAAAATAATCCGTCACGGTTGAAAGCTTCTCCTCTGAAATCATGTTTGAAAAAACCGCGGAAAATGATACGCCCATAAGCATGTAGTTGAGAGAAATTCCCTTAAATATATACTTATTTAAAATCAGTCCGATGCCGGCTGTTAAAGTTATACCGAAGAGAAGTGTCAAAAGAACGGTCGGGCGGCTGTCTTTTTTGCGAAGAAAACATCCGGCCGCGAATCCCGGTAAAATTCCAATCGCTATAGGCAGAAAGATAATTACGGGAATCATGTACATAGGTATTGAACCGCCCGATACGCGACTTGCAATAAATGAATTGACCGAGAAAAATACAACAATTCCGACAACATCGTCTAAAACCGCCATGGGAAGGAGAGTGTCGGTAACAGGCCCTTTTGTGTGAAATTCCTGAACGATTGAAAGAGCCGGCGCCGGAGCAGTGGCAAGAGCAATACCTCCGAATGCGAGTGCAAGATAAAGCGTAACTTTCTTAATTGCGAAAACTGCCGCAAACACCGCGCTTACAAGAGCGAATGTTCCTAACGACTGAGTGAGAGTAGTCACAATAAGCGCTTTGCCATAAGATTTGATTTTTCTCCAAATGAGTTCTGTCCCGAGCATAATACCGAACGCGCATTGCATCCAGGTAATGGTAATTTTGTACCATTCGGCGTCAAGCGTAGACTGTGTGAGGAGGCCGAGAGCGTTAGGTCCCAAAAACATGCCGGCTATAAGCCATCCGAGAATGGACGGCATTTTAAGCTTCGCTATAAGCTTGGTTGTTTTTTTTCTTCTTAGAGCCTTCGCTTAGTGCGACAGCCCCTTTTTACATATTCTCTCTTCGCCATTCTCCGTTTTTTAACAAGATTGCTCCATGTTTCAAAGCAATATTATATTTTCAATATAAAAATCCGTTGTATTTCATATTCTCCGTTGCAACCCATGCAAGAATGTGCTATATTAAGCTAATTAAATCAATCTTCGGAGGTTTCTTATGGCTTCGGGACTGCCAACTGCATTTAGGCATATAAAAGACAACCAAAAACCGCTTCGTTTCAATTCGAACGGAAAATTCAGAATTCTTCATCTTACCGACATTCACGAGGTTGACCCCGCAATGGACGACGATGAGGACCCGGAAATTCCGAAGAGAAAAAGCGAAGAAACTATAAATGTCATAAGAAAATGCGTCGAGCTTGCAAAACCGGATCTCGTCGTTTTCGGCGGGGACAACATAAGCGGATTCTGGGAAGAGTTTACATACGAATACATGCGTTCGACAATCAAAAAAATTGTAGCTCCGATTGCGGAAAAAAACATTCCTCTTGCAATCGTTTTCGGGAATCACGACGCGGAGAGCGCATATGTAAACCCGTTTATGCAGAGAGAAAATCAAATCTGCGTTTACAGCGAGTATGATAACTTCAGAAGCTCCATGAACGACGAGGACGTTTTCGGCTGTGCGAACTGTTCACTGCCTGTTCTTCATTCGAATTCAGACAAAATCGCATGGAATATATGGTGCGTCGACTCAAACGACTATATAAGGCAGTCCGACTACTCCCGCCCCGTCGACCTCGGCTACGACTATGTTCACGAGGATCAGATTGCATGGCGCGAAAGAACCGCGCTTAAATTAAGAGAGCAAAACGGCGGAAAAAACGTTCCGTCGATACTGTTTCAGCATATTCCCGTTTTACAGGAATACGACCGTTTCGAAGAGGTGTCAAAAGGAACCGACGGCGCGTTCGAAAAGAACGGAAGGTATTATAAAGTTCCCGACGACATTTTTTCGTCCGGAAGGCTCAATGAGGCACCGTGTCCGACGAACGAACGCAGAGACGAATTCGAAAGCTGGGTCAGAACGGGCGATATCGCCGCGGCATTTTTCGGTCACGACCATGTAAACGATTTTACCGAAAACGTTGAGGGCATAGACCTTGTTCAGACAATAGGCGCGGGCTACCACACATACGGAGGCGAGCGCGGCGGCAGGCTCATTATTCTTGACGAAAACATACCATATAAGTATGAAACGGAAATATACCGTATAGACAGAATCTCAAAAGGGAAAGTTTAACATATGAAGCTAACTGTAAACAAAAACTCGATAACCGGCAGAATAAAGCCGATGAACGCCGTTAACAACGGTCCTGTATATACCGAAAACGCCGATCAGAATTTAACGAACATGCCGTACTTTATCGACGCTAATATTCCGTACGCCAGAACGCACGACTCATCGATATGCTATGATTACGGCGGAGAGCACTGCGTTGACATAATCGGAATATTTCCGAATTTCGAAAAGGATGAAAACGACCCGAATTCGTATGATTTCACGCTTACGGATATGTATTTAAAAAATATAGAACGCTCAGGAGCACAGGTATTCTTCCGTCTCGGCAATAAAATCGAACACTGGCCGAAGCATTACGGCATTATACCCCCTAAGGATTATAAAAAATGGGCTGTGATATGCGAGCATATCATAAATCATTATAATTACGGCTGGGCGGACGGCTTTAAAATGGGAATAAAATACTGGGAAATATGAAACGAGCCCGATTTTAACAACAAATGCTGGCTCGGAACGCCCGAGGAATTCTACGAGCTTTTCGCCGTCACGGCAAAGCATTTAAAATCAAAATTCCCGTCTCTTAAAATCGGAGGCCCCGCAGTATGCTGTTATAACGAAAAATGGCTCGTACCGTTTTTTGAATATATGCGCGAACACGGCGTACCCATGGATTTCTACTCATGGCATCGATATTCCGATAAAATCGAGGATTTCACTATCGATGCAAAGCGTCACCGCGAGCTTTTGGATAAATACGGATACACAGAAACCGAAAGCATATTAAACGAATGGAACTACGTTGTCGGCTGGGAGGGCAAAACGTGGAAAAAAAGTCTTATTGAAATGAATTCCGTAAAAGGCGCGGCTTTTTGCGCCGCCGTCATGGCGCAGTGCCAAAAATCCTCAGCCGACATGCTCATGTATTACGACGCAAGAATTCAGTCAAGCATGAACAATCTGTTTGATCGTAATACGCTTGAGCCGAAAAAGGGCTACTATCCCGTCAAGCTATGGGGTGAAATGCTCAAAATGGGGGCGGAGTGCAAAACAGAATGCGACATTCCCGATATCTACGCCGCGTCAGCCGTCGGAAACGGAAAAAGCGTAACCATGATAGCATACTACTCTGCCGATGACCGTGCAGTAACGCGTTCGTTCAAAATCGACTTCGGAAAAAACGAAAAGGACAGGCTTTACAGCATTTTTACGCTTGATGAGGATAAGGATTTCGAGCTTACCGAAACCTGCGCCTCCGACAACGGAGAATTTTTTATTACAATGAAGCCCAATACCGTAATAGCGATAAGATGAATGAAAGACTATATATTTTTAATAACAATTCTTATTCTGCGTATTCCTCAGAGCTTCTTTAACAAGAAAACAAGCACTCTCGTCACAAGCACGCCGAGGTACTTCGTATACTGTTCTTACAGCTACGTTCTTGCGGGATTAATCGCATTTGTTCTGATGCTGAGCGAGGGACTGCCCGAATTCAATCCGTACGCATTCGGGATATCCGCGCTCGGAGCCTTGGCACTGGCACTTAATATTTACTTCAGTCTCGAATCGCTCAAACACGGAGTTATGGTTCTGTCCTCTCTCGCAGGCTCTGCCGGACTGCTGATTCCCTGCATCGCAGGAATATTTATGTTCGCAGAAAAAATGAAGCTCATGCAGTTTGCGGGAATTGCTCTGCTTATATTTTCGGGATGGCTTCTCATCGGCTATTCAAAAAAACAGACGGGTGCGTTTACGTTTAAAACTCTGCTGTTGTTGATCGGCAGTATGTTATCAAACGGAACGGTCATGCTTTCGCAGAAAATGTTTTCGAAATTCCTTCCCGATATGAGCGCGTCGGTGTTCTCATTCTATACGTTTTCACTGCTCGGCGCGGGTATGCTTGCAGGACTTATTATAAATTCGTTTTCGAAAGCAAACAGAACAGAAATCAAAACCGTCCCGCGTAAACTGTTTTTATACGGAACGATCCTTTCGGTTATTCTGTTTGCAATAAATCAGCTTGCCACCGTCGCGGCGAAAAATGTTCCATCAGCCGTTATGTTCCCGATAAACGACGGCGGAGCGACAATAATTTCCGCACTGACGGGCGCATGCTTCTTTAAAGAAAAACTTACGAAGCGAAGCGCTGCGGGAATCCTGATCGGCATAACGTCTTTAATAATTATTAATTTTGGTTAAAGCAATTTAGTTGTAATTAAGATAGCACTGTTTAGTGATGAGCAAAACGAAAGAATAAAATCACAGTTGCAATTATCGGATGCGGAAATATCGCAAATTCGGCGCACATTCCCGCATACATGGCATCGGACAACACCGAAATCAAGTATTTCTGCGATATACTGCATGACCGCGCGGATAAAGCTGTAGAAAAATACGGATGCGGTACGGCGGTTTACGACTACCACGAAATTCTTGACGACCCCGAGCTTGACGCGGTTTCCGTATGCACACACAACGATTTTCATTCGATTATTTCTATCGACTTTATGCGTCACGGAAAGGATGTTCTGTGCGAAAAACCCGCCGCGAGAATACTCTCAGAGGCTCTCGAAATGGAAAAGATTTCCTACGAAACGGGCAGATCGCTTTCTATCGGCGTATGCAACCGTTACGCAAATTCGGTAAACCGTATTAAAAAGATGATAGCCGACGGCATGCTCGGCGAAATTTATCATGTTTACGCTTCATTCAGAGCGTACCGTTCTATTCCCGGGCTCGGCGGAGACTTTACGACAAAAGCCGTATCGGGCGGCGAAACGCTTATTGACTGGGGCGTTCACTATCTCGACCTCATCATGTACTGTTTAAACGACCCCAAGGTTCTCTCCTGTGACGGCGAGGCGTTCTGCAAACTCGGCAAAGACATGAAAAACTATATAACGACCTCCATATTAAGCTTGTCAAGTTTTCTCCGCAGCAAGATGACTTTATCTCTTATTTTTTTGTCGGGCACCGCCATGCAGCGGCAGAACAAAAGACCTAAATCCTGATTCTGTCGGAAGAATTTAATTCTCGAGTCAAAATATACGTCAATAATATTATCTGCGTTTTCTGATGATTCCTCCAATCCTTTGGAAATCGCCGATGTCAAACCGTCAAGGCTTTTCTTAACGCATGATAAGTAAAGCGCTTCTTTTGACGGAAAATAGTGGTACAAGTTTCCTTTTGAAATACCGCCGTCTTTGCATATTACGTTCATAGACGCGGCCTCGAATCCATGCGCCGCAAATTCCCGAGTCGCCGCAGAGATAATTTTTTCCTGCGCGGTCGTGTTTTTTTCTGCCTGTCTCATAAATTCCTCTTTCCCGATTTTCATTTTCAAACAGTTCTCAATAATCATAATGTTATAAAATAGACCACATAGTCTATTTTGTGATAAAACAATGTATTTGTAAATATCTTCTGAAAAATGAGAATGAAAATAATGTATGTGCTGAAATTACGTGACCAAAAAAAAGAGAAGTAACTTCAAAAAAAGTACAAATAGATGTTAATGAAGCGCCGTATAAATGCTTTAGAGGAAAAGTTTTAAGAGATGAAAAACATCTATATCAATTGACAGCTATAGATGAATGTACCAGAATGAGATTTGTTTATGGATTTGAAGAACACACACCCGAAAATTCAGTAAAGTTTCTAAAATTGGTGAAAGAAGCATTTCCGTTTAAGATACAAACTATACAGACCGATAACTAAACAGAATTTAGCTGCGAATACATAAGTGATGATACAATATGCCCGTTTGAAAAGCACTTAATAACTGGGGGGGGGAAAAAAACATAAACTAATACCTCGGTATAATGTGGCGCCGCCGTACACTTCACTCTGATATGCTGTCTGTATTTTCGTTTTAGTCGTAAAAAAAGACCTCAAAGGATTTTCCTTTAAGGTCTTTAATATTTCGGAATTTAGCGAAAAAAATATTGATATTATTCCCACTCT
>OMUY01000050.1 GCA_900314355.1 uncultured Eubacteriales bacterium
GACGGGCGGGGCTTCGGCTCCGCCCCGTCGGAAAGGATGACCGTATGATTCGATTTCAAGGTATCAGACCGATCATATTCAGCAGTATCGACCCGGAGCTGCTGACTTTTTTGCCGATTGTCCTCGCCTCCGTCTTGTTGGCGTGGATAACGATCCGCAGGACGCCGGAGTATGCCAAAGGCAGAAAGCTGAATGTTATCGCGATCTCTATAATGGCGGCGCTTTCCTTTGGAATGTACCTCATTTTCGGTGTAAGCGTGGGGCTTCTGAAAGGAATCCTGTTGACAGACGCTTTCCTGTACGCTTCAGTTTCCGATTTCAGAATCCGAAAAGTCCCGGATTGGGTATCGATTGTCGTTGCGGCGCTCGGACTCATCTCCGTTTCGGGAAGTAAACTCCTTTGGAACGCTGTTGCAGGCGCTGCGGCTTTCGGATTTTTCTTCCTTGCCGCGGTAATCAGCAAAAACAAGATCGGCGGCGCGGACGTGAAGTTTATCGCGGCGAGTATGTTCGTCTGCGGCTTCCCCGAAGGGCTTGCCGGATTGATTCTCGGGCTGCTGTTATCCGTGGTCGGGACACTGATCCGAAACAAGAAAACAAAATCAAAAGATAAAACGATGCCTATGATTCCGTACCTCTCGGTCGGCTTTCTGACAGCATTCATGATTGGAGGAATTTAACCAATGAAGAACAGAACTTTTATCGGCGTTATCTGTATTGTGCTTGCGGTGCTGACGACCTTTGTCGTTTCGCCGATGGTCAGCAGAATGTCTGAAGGCAAAACGGAGGTCGTTCGCTTTACGACCGACATTTCGCAGGGAGCGCAGATTACCGAAGATGATATCGAGGTCGTGAACCTTGTAAAGAGCAGCCTGCCGGAGAATTTCATCGCGGATAAGACCGCCGTGATCGGTATGTTCGCCAACGCGGATCTGTATAAGGGCGATATTGCGACCGACGCGAAGCTCACGGCGGACGCCAACGCCTCGGTCAATATCCTCGGCGCGCTGACCGGCGACAAGGTGGCAATGAGCGTTACCATTGCTTCCTTTGCCAGAGGGCTTTCCGCGAAGCTGCAGAACGGCGATATCGTCAGCATCTATGTGACCGACAAAGAGGGCAATACAACGATCCCCGCGTCGCTCAAATACGTCCGCGTCATTACGACCACTACGGCGGGCGGCGTGGATGAAAACGAAGTGGAGCCCAATGAGGACGGCACCTTCGACCTTCCCACGACCATTACGGTGCTGGTTTCCGTCGCGCAGGCACAGGAGCTTGCCAACTACGAGGAAAACGCCAAGATGCACGTCGCGCTCGTTTACCGCGGCGATGAGGAGACGGCGCAGCAGTTTCTCGATAAGCAGGACAAATATCTGAAAGAAAACGCCGGGGGTGAGCAGAATGGGTAAGCTGATCGCTTTTGTGGGACCTCCCGGTGGAGGTAAAACGGCGGTCGCTATGAAAGCGGCGATTGAAACCTACTGCAATACCAAAAGCAACCGCATCTTTTTTCTCTCCCCCGATTTAACGGTCCCGAGCCTCGGGCTGCTGTTTCCGAACTACGCGCCTGAAGATCTGAATACGCTCGGTATGGTGATCGACAACACGGATATCAGCATTGATAATATCCTGAAAAACGTTGTGACCGTGAAATCAATGAACGATTTCGGCGTGTTGGGGTTCAAATCCGATGAAAACAAATACAGCTTTCCCGATCCTACGCCGGAGAAGCTGATCGACCTGTTTTCCGTTCTCAAGAGAAACTCGGAATACGTTTTCGCGGATTGCTCCGACGATTACGACGAGAAGATCTCCCGGTACGCGATCCAGACGGCGGACGTGCTTGTGAGAGTCATTCCTTCCGACCTGAAAGGGATGACGTGGTATTCCGCGAACAAACATCTTCACGGCGCGGAGGAAAAGCCGGTGCTGAACGTGGTCAACGTGACCGATAAAGACCTGTACCTTCCGACCGATGAGATTTGTTCCAGCGTCGGAGAGGTCGTGACCGTGCTTCCGTATTCAAGACCGCTCAAGCAGCAGATGCTCGACGCAAGACTGTATGAGCGCCTGAAGGACGGCGGCTTCAACAGAAAGCTGAAATTGCTGCTCGATAGAATTATGATGGAGGATCGAAAATGAGTAAGTTTTTCAAAGTAAGAACGAGAAGCGTTATCAACACGAATCTGCTCGTAAAAGCCGAAAGCGAAGCCGAGGCAAAGGCGAAGGCCGCCGCAGCGATGTACACGTTCCTTGAGGACGATATGCTGTTTGACGACGATATGGAACTGACCGAAGAAGAGATCCGCGACGTGATGATCCCCGACTGTGAAGAGTATGACGACGAAGAGAATCCCGATTCCCTCGATCCCTATGAGGACGGTTTTTTCGACGACGGGGAGGATTACGGAAACGAAGATGACATCGCGACAAACAAAGCAATCGGCGTCGGCGTCCACAGCGGAGATTATGAGCCGCCGGAGTATTTCAGCGATTAAACAGGAGCAGGTATGGAACGAACGATAGAATTCGTGCCGCTGCTGTCTCGTGTCCAGGAATATATTTCTTCCAGATATTCAGCGGCACTGACCGAAACGGAAAAGCTATCTCAGCTTCGGTCATATATCGAGAAGTACCTACGAGATTACAATTACAAGGTTGATGGACTCAGCACCGAGGAATTGACCGATAAGCTCTACTGTGAAATGGCGGAGTATTCCGTACTGACGCCGTTCCTCGGCAAGAAAAACGTTGAGGAGATCAACATCAATTCATGGGACGACGTGGCGATCACCTATACGGACGGTAAGATCCGAAAGCTGCACAATCACTTCTATTCTCCGCAGCACGCGACGGATATCGTCAAGCGGCTGCTGAACCACTCCGGTATGATTATCGACAACGCTTCCCCGATGTCGCAGGGACATTTGCCGAATAACACAAGAATCACGGCGTTAAAAGCGCCGCTGGTAGACGACGAGGCGGGCGTGAGCGTATCCATCCGGTTGCTGCACCCCTCCAGCGTCACAAGAAGCCAGATCATCAAATCGGGAAACGCAACCGAAAAGATGATCGATTTTTTATGTATGGCGATGCGTTACGGCGTTTCCACCGTTGTCGCTGGCGCTACTTCTTCAGGCAAGACCACGCTGTTGAACGCTTTGCTTTCCACTATCCCGGATTCCAAGCGTGTGTTCACGATTGAAAGCGGCTCCCGCGAGCTCTCTCTTGTGCGAAGGAACAAAGCCGGCAACGTGACGAACAACGTGGTTCACACGTTGAGCCGACCGTCCGACAATGAAGCGTTCGATATCGCGCAGGAGGACCTTGTTGTGGCGTCGCTTCGTTTTAATCCCGACATTATCTGCGTGGGCGAAATGCGGGACGTCGAATGTTACTCTGCGGTTGAAGCCTCGCTGACCGGGCACACCGTCGTATCGACGGTTCATGCGTTTGCGGCGGACTCCGCGCACATGAGAATCGCGCTTTTATGCCAAAAGAAATTCCCGATTGATTTCAAAACCTCGCTGATGCAGGCGGGACAGGCGTTTCCTTTGGTGGTGTACACGCACAAGCTCGAAAACAATGAACGTAAGATCATGGATATATCCGAATGTGAGATCCTTGCCAACGGTGAACGGCTGTATCACACACTGTTTCGCTACCATATCACGAAAAACGAGATCGTGGACGGGAAGTTCGTCACGGACGGGTATTTTGAGCAACCGGAGATCATGTCCGAAGCCATGCAGCGCAAACTCTTGCAGTTCGGCGTATCCCACGATGAAC
>OMUY01000051.1 GCA_900314355.1 uncultured Eubacteriales bacterium
CCTGCTTTTATTCCCTCTGGACGTTCGGTTGTGTCCCTCATTACGAGAACGGGTTTGCCGAGGCTTGGCGCTTCCTCCTGTATTCCTCCGCTGTCGGTCAAAATCATATAGCTTCTCGCCATAAAATTGTGGAAATCAAGGACATCTAAAGGTTCGATAATATGTATTCTGTCGTCTCCGCCTAAAATTTCATCGGCAGTCTGTCTGACTACGGGATTCATATGAATAGGGTACACGGCCTTTACGTCCGGATGTTCATCCATGACGCGCCTGATTGCCCTAAACATATGCTTCATCGGTTCGCCCAAATTTTCCCTTCTGTGGGCTGTAATCAGAATAAGCCTTGAATCTTTAGCCCAAGTGAGCTCCGGATTTGTGTAATCTTTCCTTACAGTCGTCTTTAAGGCATCTATAGCCGTATTTCCCGTCACATAAATCGTTTCGGGATTTCTTCCCTCTCTTATTAGATTTTTTTTCGCAAGTTCGGTGGGAGCAAAATTATACTTGCTTATTATGCTGACGGCTTCCCTGTTAAATTCCTCAGGGAACGGCGAATAAATGTCATACGTCCTCAATCCGGCTTCAACATGACCTACATTTATCTGAAGATAATAACACGCGAGAGCCGTTGCGAACGTAGTGCTTGTATCCCCATGAACCAAAACCACATCGGGTTTCTCTTTTTCAAGAACGGATTTTATTTTAAGAAGAATATTTGACGTGATGTCAAAAAGAGTCTGTTTATCCTTCATTATGGAAAGGTCATAATCGGGCACAACGTCAAATGCTTTAAGAACCTGATCGAGCATCTGCCTGTGCTGTCCCGTTACGCAGACTTTTGTCTCAACACTGCTCCTTGTCTTCAGCTCATTTACAAGCGGACACATTTTAATCGCTTCGGGTCTTGTGCCAAAGACGAGTAGAACTTTCTTTTTCATAATATTACAGTTTGTAAACTCCGTCAAGACTGCAGACGTTTCTTGTATCAAAAACTATCTTTCCTTTGAGTTTATCCATATTATTCTTTATCTCGTCATGACCTACCAAAATGACTACAAGATCTACGCCGTTAATAAATTCGTCAAAATCATGCACCTGATTATCAACGATATCGTCTTTGATAAACGGATCGTAAACTTTAACCAAATGTCCGCACAGATGTCTGTCCATCGATTCAAGCATCTGAATTGTCGGTGATTCTCTCGTGTCGTCAACGTTTTCTTTATAAGTAAGTCCGTAAAGACCGACTCTTGTCAAATCTTTCATATTGTTTTCTTTCATTATCTCGTAAATCCTGTTCAGTACAAATTCCGGCATGCCGTCATTTGTCTTCATGGATTCGTCGATAACTTTCGCAATTCTCGGGTAATCACCTACAAGGAACCAAGGGTCTACGGAAATACAATGACCTCCTACGCCTGGACCCGGCTGAAGGATATTGACTCTCGGATGCATATTGCAGATTTTAATAATTTCGTAAACATCCATGCCGTCGTACCTGCATATTTTAGCGAGCTCATTCGCAAATGCGATATTGACAGCTCTGTATGTATTTTCAACGACCTTTGTCATTTCCGCGGTTCTTATATCCGTGACGACAATCTCGCCGCCGCAGAAGGACGCGTAAAGATTTTTAATCTTCTCGCCGATTTCTTTTTCGTCGGCTCCTATGGTTCTGTTATTGTGAAGAAGCTCATAGACCATATTGCCTGGAATTATTCTTTCGGGCGCATGGACTAAATGGATGTCTGTTCCGATTTTGAAACCGAGTTCTTCCACAACAGGGCGTACAAATTTGTGAATAGTTCCGGGGGATATAGTCGATTCAATAACTATAATCGCTCCCTTTTGAGCTACCTTTAATACGTCCTTAACTGCCTCGACGACATATTTCGCGTCAACCCTTTTTGTAAATTTATCATAAGGCGTAGGAACAGAAATTATATAAGTGTCTGTTACCTGATATTCCGTTGTAAATTTAATGCCTGATTTCACGGCTTTGTCAAAAAGCTCGTCAAGACCTTTTTCTTTAAAAGTAGTTCTGCCCTCTTTTAAAGTTTTGACCTTGTTTTCATCGTAATCGGTGCCGATGACCTCAACGCCGTGAGACGCCATCATTAAAGCGGTCGGAAGCCCGATATATCCCAATCCTATTACATTTACCATATCTGTTTTCCTCTGAAAATTGATTAATTCTTTTTTACGGAAGAACATTTCCGGCGGCCATATAAAGCTCGTACCATTCTTCTCTTGTAAGGACAATATCCGTGCCTTTTATACATTCAAGAAGTCTGTCGGGGTTCATTGTCCCTATGACAGGCTGGAATTTTGCCGGGTGCCTCATATACCAGGCAACAACGATTGAAGTAGGCGTAGAATTATGTCTTTCTGCTATTTCCTCAAGCTTATTGTTTAACTCCGGATAGTCGGGACTTGACATAAAAGTTCCCTTGAAAAATCCATGCTGGAACGGAGACCAAGGCTGAATTGTGATTTTATTAAGTCTGCAGAATTCGATTATGCCAGATGTTCCTCTGTCAACAGCGGAATCATTCATTAAATTGAAGTTGATTCCGTTCTGAATAGCCGGACAATGAACGAGGCTAAGCTGAATTTGATTTGCGGCTATCGGCATATCCATACTGTTCTGGAGAAGCTCCATCTGTTCCCTGTTTTCATTGGAAACGCCGAAATGAAGAACTTTTCCATCCTTTTTGAGAGTGGAAAACGCATCGGCAACTTCGTCAGGGTCAAAAAGCGTATCGGGTCTGTGGAGAAGAAGGACGTCAATATAATCGGTATTCATTCTTTTCAGGCTGTTTTCCACCGATTCAATGATATGCTTTTTTGAAAAGTCAAAAGAATAAAACGGACGTATACCGCATTTTGTCTGAATTATTATTTTATTCCTTATAGATTTATTTTCTTTTAATTTCTCTCCGAAAATTTCTTCACATTCTCCTCTGTGATCCTTTCCGCCGTAAATATCGGCATTGTCAAAGAAATTAAAGCCGTTTTCAACAGCCGTATAAAAAAGTTTATCTGACTGTTTTTTATCGACGGAATTAATTCTCATGCATCCGACGGCAAGAGGAGGAACCGTCAATCCTGTTTTCCCAAGTTCAATTTTTTTCATAACTTATTTCCTTAATATATGTTTTTTATATTATACATATTAATAGGATAAAATTCAAGCGGATTAAAGCGATGGATTTAATAATGTTCGTTTTTAATAATAAAAAATACTTTTATCATCTTTCTAACGACAATCAAATTTTTATTACACGAATAAAAACTCCCGCGGGCAAAACCGCGGGGTTGTTATTATGAAGAAGAAAAAGCATAAATTACAATACATATGCGTTTTCTAAAGCATAAAATATTTATATTTTATCAATTTCCCGGATAATAAACGAATTCATTTTTTCATAAGAATCCCAGGAATCTTTACTTATTTTATTTCTAACAGATGAATACTCAAAAAGCTTCTTTATATCATCCATTATATCCTGAGACTTCTTGCCACCTGTAACTCTGCCTATCTTTTCATCTGTTACTGCTTCCATTGTATGGGCCGCCGCATTTCGAACATCGATTTCTATATCTCTGACGCCCTTAACAAGTTCAATCAATTTGGTATTAGGAAGACCTGCTTTTCTTTCTATAATTGCAACAAGGTTATCCGAATATACCGGTTTCCCTTCTATAAAATTACCATTGTATTTATCGGAAAGTATTTTGTAGACTTCATTGTCATAAGAATCGAACTTCCATTTTTCTATGCCATTTTCTTTTTGAATATATTTATCGATTTTTACATGAAGGAAATTAATCAAAATATCTTCAAATAAATAAAGTATAACAGGAGTGATGCCTCTCAGAAAATCCGAATATAATTTCTTTTCTATTCTAATCTGCAGGACTAATGCATATTCGAAAGCCAGCTCATCTTTTTCTCCTCGTACGGGGATAAGTTTTTCGCATCCTAATTCTTTAGAAAGTCTGTTAACATCTTTTGTTTCCAAAAGAGTTCTTTTTTCTGCCATTTCTAAAAGAGATAGAATCCTTTTATTATTTATGGATTTCGCTAAAGTTTCCGCAGCCGCATAATCATACTGTTCTATCAACTTCTTAATATTTTCCGTATGCTTGATTAAAAGAAGATTCGGGCTTTTTACTTCTTGACACCTGTTTGGAGCTCCTTCATCATTATCGTAATCGGTTTCCCATGCCAATTCCTTATCATACTCTTTATGATTGTGTTCATTCATTTTTTTTACAGGAGTAGAGACCTGAATTACCTTCCAATTATACTCCCCTAAAGTAGCCATCACATTAAGGGCACTTTTCATAGCAGGCGTACCTGACGAAACATTAACTATAAGAGTATCGTCGGGATTCATTTCTTTTGTTATCTTTTGAAGTTCTTTATGAAAATCTTCATAAAAATAGTTGAAATCATGAACTTTTGTAAGTTTTTCTTTCTTAATTTCATTAATAGTATAGGGTTTATCCAGTTTTTCATAAAGTTTATTAATAGTATAGCGATAACGGTCGTCTTTTTTCTGATTTTCAAGTATTTCTTGCGACATATACATATAAATAACATCAGGTTTTTCAAATCTGCAGATGTGCAGCAGCGAACCGTCACAACAATTATCATATGAAATAGGATCGGTACCGCCTACAGGTGAGAATAAAATAGTTTTTCCCATATAAATTGCCTCCACCTAAATATTTTTCAATTATTAATTATATTATCATTTTATTTCTAAATTGTCAACATAAATAATTTATCAGATATCAAATTATTGTGACATCTTCTTGATTTGGCGTGTTATCAACGCCAAACTTTATTACTTCACTTCTACCGTTTATCTTATATATTCTAATTGAATCAGAATTGCCGCAATATTTTGAAATTTGTTTTAATAGTTTATCAAATTTAGATCTGTTTACATTTATTTCAAATCCCGACTTTTGTATTCTGTTCCCATATCCATTAAGTAATTTCGCAAACTTTGTCCTCATTTTATCATCAGTAATATCATAAATAATAAGGGCATAGACTTTATTTGAAATATTTATTTTTGGAGATCCAAAAAAATAATCTTCTCTTTCCATAAATTTCTACCTTATCAAAATAGGTTTGTAAATCGAAGCATCTTTTTTATTTATGGCTTCTATCAAATGGCTAATCTGATAAGAAATCGCAACACGGAATGAAACACGATCATCTGAATAATCAAGATATTTATTTCCTGTTCTTAATTTTCCGTCTAATTTTTTTACAAATATTTTTAGTCCTTCATTATTCAAATAATATCCATGTACATTAACATCGGTTTCAAAATTACTTTTTTGTATTTCATGACCGTTAACAAGACTCATTACCATAGAATCTACTATCACAGCGCGCCATTCTTCAACTAAATCACTGGCAAGAGTAGGGTGTTTTTCTTTGTCTTGGTGAACAAATCCAAAATAAGGATTCAACCCCTTCGCTGCAATTTCACTATATATTTCATTGATTAATATTGAATAGCCAAAACTCAACATTGAATTGAACTCATCCTTAGGCGGTCTTCTCGACCTGCAGTCAAAGTGAAATTCATCATCTACACATTTATTCAAACCCGAAAAATATGTTTTTGCGGCTTGACCTTCATATCCCATAATCTGTGGAATAGATACTGAACTATTAATGGATCTTTCGCATGATTTAATCATATTTATCTCATTATCTATATCAACTCCTCTACTTTTCGCATATCGTCTAAGAACTGTAAGTTGATTTTTCAATTTTGCTGTAAGAATTATCCTTCCCAACTCTATTGAAAAATCTGTATTATAAAGCGAACTTTGTTTTCTTTGTAAGGCGGAATCAACATGTCCTGTTGATATTAATCTTCCGAAATACGTTCCTCCCTTTGACAGAAAAGAAACAGTAATACCTTTTATTAGACATTGTTCAATGCACTGTGTCGTCAACTGAGACATTGAAAGCAATGTAATACCTTCAACTGTCTCTACAGGAAAAGACTGCTGTTCGTCATCTTTATCTGTGACTATTATTCTGTTTCCCTGAAAACTTACCAATGAACCATGATCCGTAATGTAAATAACGCTCATTTATATTCTTCCTTTAAAAAATTGTCTCCTTTCGGAGTGTTTAGTTATTAACAAACCTTAGCGACAATATCATAACCACGTCAGCTGGTTTCCGTCTCCTTTCGGAGTGTTAAGTTATTAACAATATACAAAATTTTCAATCAAAAGGAGAACAAAGTTTCCGTCTCCTTTCGGAGTGTTAAGTTATTAACAAGAGAGAACTGAATTAGAAAGGGGTTACTGATAGTTTCCGTCTCCTTTCGGAGTGTTAAGTTATTAACAAACGCCTCCAAAATGAAAATTCTTCTCTAATAGAGCGTTTCCGTCTCCTTTCGGAGTGTTTAGTTATTAACGCAAAAAAGTGTCGTCTGAGGCGAACGAGGGGCGTTTCCGTCTCCTTTCGGAGTGTTAAGTTATTAACCAAAAATGAATATAAAAAATTTAACGCCGCATGAGTTTCCGTCTCCTTTCGGAGTGTTAAGTTATTAACGTAACAAGCATAGGAAAAGGCGCATTTAAATGGTGTTTCCGTCTCCTTTCGGAGTGTTAAGTTATTAACCTTGACGTCTTCAACTACCG
>OMUY01000052.1 GCA_900314355.1 uncultured Eubacteriales bacterium
GACGGGCGGGGCTTCGGCTCCGCCCCGTCGGAAAGGATGACCGTATGATTCGATTTCAAGGTATCAGACCGATCATATTCAGCAGTATCGACCCGGAGCTGCTGACTTTTTTGCCGATTGTCCTCGCCTCCGTCTTGTTGGCGTGGATAACGATCCGCAGGACGCCGGAGTATGCCAAAGGCAGAAAGCTGAATGTTATCGCGATCTCTATAATGGCGGCGCTTTCCTTTGGAATGTACCTCATTTTCGGTGTAAGCGTGGGGCTTCTGAAAGGAATCCTGTTGACAGACGCTTTCCTGTACGCTTCAGTTTCCGATTTCAGAATCCGAAAAGTCCCGGATTGGGTATCGATTGTCGTTGCGGCGCTCGGACTCATCTCCGTTTCGGGAAGTAAACTCCTTTGGAACGCTGTTGCAGGCGCTGCGGCTTTCGGATTTTTCTTCCTTGCCGCGGTAATCAGCAAAAACAAGATCGGCGGCGCGGACGTGAAGTTTATCGCGGCGAGTATGTTCGTCTGCGGCTTCCCCGAAGGGCTTGCCGGATTGATTCTCGGGCTGCTGTTATCCGTGGTCGGGACACTGATCCGAAACAAGAAAACAAAATCAAAAGATAAAACGATGCCTATGATTCCGTACCTCTCGGTCGGCTTTCTGACAGCATTCATGATTGGAGGAATTTAACCAATGAAGAACAGAACTTTTATCGGCGTTATCTGTATTGTGCTTGCGGTGCTGACGACCTTTGTCGTTTCGCCGATGGTCAGCAGAATGTCTGAAGGCAAAACGGAGGTCGTTCGCTTTACGACCGACATTTCGCAGGGAGCGCAGATTACCGAAGATGATATCGAGGTCGTGAACCTTGTAAAGAGCAGCCTGCCGGAGAATTTCATCGCGGATAAGACCGCCGTGATCGGTATGTTCGCCAACGCGGATCTGTATAAGGGCGATATTGCGACCGACGCGAAGCTCACGGCGGACGCCAACGCCTCGGTCAATATCCTCGGCGCGCTGACCGGCGACAAGGTGGCAATGAGCGTTACCATTGCTTCCTTTGCCAGAGGGCTTTCCGCGAAGCTGCAGAACGGCGATATCGTCAGCATCTATGTGACCGACAAAGAGGGCAATACAACGATCCCCGCGTCGCTCAAATACGTCCGCGTCATTACGACCACTACGGCGGGCGGCGTGGATGAAAACGAAGTGGAGCCCAATGAGGACGGCACCTTCGACCTTCCCACGACCATTACGGTGCTGGTTTCCGTCGCGCAGGCACAGGAGCTTGCCAACTACGAGGAAAACGCCAAAATGCACGTCGCGCTGGTTTACCGTGGCGATGAAGAAACGGCAAAGAAGTTCCTTGATAAACAGGATCAGTATCTGAAAAACAACGCCGGAGGTGAACAGAATGGGTAAGATGATCGCGTTCGTCGGGCCTCCCGGCGGGGGCAAAACCTCGGTCGCTATGAAAGCGGCGATTGAAACCTATTGCTGTACAAAAAGCAACCGTATCTTCTTTCTCTCTCCCGACCTGACGGTGCCGATTCTCGGTCTGCTGTTTCCGACTTATGCGCCGGATGAAATTAGAACGCTTGGCACGATCATCGACAATACGGATATCAACATCGAGAATATCCTGAAGAATTCGGTAACTGTAAAGTCGATGAATGACTTCGGAGTATTGGGCTTCAAGGCGGAGGAAAACAAATACAGCTTTCCTGATCCCACGCCGGAGAAGTTGATCGATCTGTTTTCCGTTCTCACGAGAAATTCGGAATTTGTCTTTGCCGATTGCTCCGACGATTTTGATGAGAAAATCTCTCAGTATGCGATTCAGAAGGCGGACGTGATCGTCAGAGTTATTCCGTCAGATCTCAAAGGGATGACGTGGTATGCCGCGAACAAACATCTTTACGGCGCGGAAGGCAAACCGGTGCTGAACGTGGTCAACGTGACCGATAAGGACCTGTATTCTCCGACCGATGAGATTTGCTCCAGCATCGGAGATGTTGTGACGGTGCTGCCGTATTCAAGGAGCCTGAAACAGCAGATGCTCGACGCGAGACTGTATGAACGCCTGAAGGACGGCGGTTTCAACAGAAAGCTGAAAGCGCTGCTCGATAAAATAATGGTGGAGGATCGATAATGAGCAAGTTTTTCAAGGTAAAAACGAAAAGTGTGATCAACACGGATCTGATCGTAAAAGCTGAAAGCGAAGGTGAAGCGAAGGCAAAGGCTGCCGCCGCGATGTACACTTTCCTTGAGGACAATATGCTGTTTGACGACGATATGGAATTGGCCGATGAAGCGATCCGCGATGTGATGATTCCGGATTGTGAAGAGTATGAAGAAGATTCCTCGGATGACCTTGATCCCTATGAAGACGGGGCTTGTGACGAAGACTATGACCCCCCGGAGTATTTCAGCGATTAAACAGGAGTAGGTATGGAACGGACGATAGAATTCGTGCCGCTGCTGTCGCGTGTTCAGGAGTATATTTCTTCCAGATATTCAGCGGCACTGACCGAAACGGAAAAGCTTTCACAGCTTCGGTCATATATCGAAAAGTACCTACGAGATTACAATTACAAGGTTGATGGACTCAGCACCGAGGAACTGACAGATAAGCTCTATTGCGAAATGGCGGAGTTTTCCGTCCTTACGCCGTACCTCGGCAGGAAAAACGTTGAGGAAATCAACATCAATTCATGGGACGACGTAGCGATCACCTATACGGACGGTAAGATCCGTAAGCTTCATAATCACTTTTTCTCACCGCAGCACGCCACGGATATCGTAAAACGACTGCTGAATCATTCCGGCATGATTATCGACAACGCGTCCCCGATGTCGCAGGGACATCTACCGAATAATACAAGAATCACGGCGTTAAAAGCGCCGCTTGTCGATGATGAAGCGGGCGTGAGCGTTTCCATTCGTTTGATGCATCCTTCCAGCGTCACGAGAGATCAGATCGTCAGATCGGGCAATGCCACCGAGAAGATGATCGATTTTTTATGTATGGCGATGAGGTATGGCGTTTCCACCGTTGTCGCGGGCGCTACTTCATCCGGCAAGACCACGCTGCTGAATGCCTTGCTTTCCACGATCCCGGACAACAAGCGCGTGTTTACGATTGAATCCGGTTCCCGTGAGTTGTCTCTTGTACGGAGAAACAGGGCGGGAAACGTAACAAACAACGTGGTTCACACGCTGAGCAGACCGTCCGACAATGAAGCGTTCGATATCGCGCAGGAGGACTTGGTCGTGGCGTCGCTCCGTTTTAATCCCGACATTATCTGCGTGGGCGAAATGCGGGACGTCGAATGTTACTCTGCGGTTGAAGCCTCGCTGACCGGGCACACCGTCGTATCGACGGTTCATGCGTTTGC
>OMUY01000096.1 GCA_900314355.1 uncultured Eubacteriales bacterium
TTTGGGAGACATAACCTGCGACGGAAAAGTAAACGCTTCTGACGCGAGGCTCGCTTTGAGATATTCCGCCAGACTTGAAAAGCTCTCCGGCATTCAGACGGAAGCGGCTAAAGTATCAAAATCAGAAAAAGTCTCCGCGTCCGAAGCGAGACAGATACTCAGATATTCCGCAAAACTTGAAAATAAATTCGGCAGACAAGGATAAATTTATCATCCGCTTTAAACATCATTAATTTTATAAAACATTCCGGCTTCTCTTTTTTATGAGGGAAGCCGGGTTTTCATATTAAAAATTAAAAACGCCGATTATTTCGGCGCATTTTGGTTTTCTGTTTTTTAATTGCCGATTTTATTTGATATATATTCATTATTTTGATATACTTTAATTTATACAATTTTTTTTCGAGGGTTAATATGGACAGCGCGAAAATATTCGGATTCGATGAAAAACTTTTATCTCTCGCCGAGAAGGCGGAGGAAAATATAACCGGCAAATTTAAAGAAATTGAAAATATTACGAGGTTCAATCAAACTAAAGTTCTTAAAGCTTTTACAGACAATAAAACTGCGGAGACAGATCTCTGGGGCACTACGGGTTACGGCTATTCCGACGCCGGAAGGGAAAAGGCCGATAAGATTTTCGCTCAGATTTTCGGCGCGGAGGATGCTTTAATAAGATATGATTTTGCTTGCGGAACTCATACTTTGACTGTAGCTTTATTCGGAATACTCCGCCCGGGCGATACTGTGATTTCTGTCGCCGGAAGACCTTACGACACTATTTGCCCGGTGATAGGAATGGACGGCAGAGAAGGAAAAGGTTCGCTTTCCGACTTCGGCGTAAATTACGGCCAGATTGATTTTACTCCGGACGACGAGATCGATTTCAAGGCAATCGAAAACAGATTTAAAAACGGATCTTTCGTCAAAATGGCTTATATCCAAAGGTCAAGGGGATATTCTCTCAGGCACAGCCTGTCTGCAGCCGAGATCGGAAAAATATGCGATGTGGTTCACTCTGTTTCGCCAGACACTGTTGTCTTTGTCGACAACTGCTACGGCGAATTCGCGGAAAAAACCGAGCCTACCGAAGTCGGAGCAGACCTTATCGCCGGTTCCCTTATTAAAAATCCCGGCGGGGCAATAGCGAAAAAAGGCGGATATATCGCAGGCAGAAAAGATCTTGTCAAACTTTGCTCATACAGGATGACTGCGCCGTCTCTCGGCAGTGAGGTCGGCGCGTCCGTAGGCGCGAACAGGGATATTATCATGGGACTTTTCAACTCGCCTCACGTCGTTGGGGAAGCTTTGAAAACTGCTGTTTTTACATCGGAACTTTTCAGACTTCTCGGTTATAAAACACTTCCGATGCCCGACGATGAAAGACACGACATAGTTCAGGCCGTACTTCTTGAAAACAGAGAAAATCTTATCTCGTTTTGCAGAGGCCTTCAGGCCGGTTCGCCGGTGGATTCATATCTGACGCCCGAGCCGTGGGATATGCCGGGCTATGACAGTCAGGTTATTATGGCCGCCGGGACGTTTACATCCGGTTCGTCCATAGAAATTTCCGGCGACGCGCCTTTGAGAGAGCCGTTCGCCGTATGGATGCAGGGCGGAATTAATTTCGACTCCGCCCGCGTAGCGGTTTTGTCCGCCGCGAATGAAGTCGTAAAACGAAAAATCAACTGAAAAAATACGGTCGAATTATCGATTATTCGTATTTTGACGGGCATGATTCAAGGTGGTCGTTTATTATCCCGACTGCCTGAAGGTAAGAGTAAATTATCACAGGTCCGCAGAATTTAAATCCCCTATTTTTCAAGTCCGCGCTTATTTTTTCGGAAAGCTCCGATTTCACAGGAATATCCTCGGGTCTTTCCGGGTGGTTTATTATCTTTTTCCCGCCTGTGAAAGTTTTCAGATAATCACCAAACGAGCCGAATTCTTTTTGAACATTCAAAAAAGCCTTCGCGTTTGAAACTACGGAATTTATTTTATTTTTATTTCTTATTATTTTTTCGTCGGAGTAAAGCGGAATAAGATCTTTTTGAGTCATGACGGAGCATTTTTCAGGGTCTAAATCTCTGAAAGCTTTTCTGATATCTTTTTCCTTGAGGAGAACAAGATCCCATGAAAGACCTGCCTGCATTCCCTCAAGAACAAGCATTGCGAAAAGCTCGTTTTCGTCTGTTATTTCTCTGCACCATCTTTTATCGTGGTATATTTTAGCTTCTTTGCTTTTTGCCCACGAAGAACACGCATTTATTTTATCTTTTTCCATTTGTTGTCTCCGTTATTTTCTTTTATCTTGACATCCGCATTACAATGGTATTAATATCAGCCGGATTAAAATTAATTATATAATATTTTACTGAAGAAAGACATAAATTTTTTGGGAAGGAAAAAAATGAAAGGAAAGTTGAAAGTTGACATTTTTTCGGGCAGTCTTGACAGAAATCTGCTTGTTTTCGCTCTGCCGCTCGCTTTTACGGGCATATTGCAGCAGCTTTTCAACGCTGCCGACGTCGCCGTAGTCGGCAGGCTCGTATCGTCAGATGCGATGGCGGCGGTCGGTTCCAACAGTTCGATAATAGGGCTTATTATAAATCTATTTACGGGAATTGCACTCGGCTCAAATGTCGTCATAGCGAGACTGCTTGGACAGGGCAATAAGGAAAAAATAACGACGGTAATCGACGTTTCGCTGATTTTCGGAATAACTCTCGGAGCTGTCTTCGCAATTTTATGCCAGTTCGCCGCTGATCCCGTATTAAAACTTATGGGGGTTCCGGAGGAAGTTTTTGATATGGCGTCGGCATACCTTAAAATTTATCTTGCCGGTCTGCCGGTGATATTCGTCTACAATCTTGAAACCGCCGTATTCAGAGCGCAGGGCGATTCGGTTACTCCTCTTATAGCGCTTGTTATCGCCGGAGTTGTAAACGTTTTTTTGAATATATTTTTCGTTTTGGCTTTTAACATGTCTGCCGACGGCGTCGCGACTGCTACGGTTATATCTAACTTGATAAGTTCTGTAATTCTTTTTGTAATACTCAAAAAAACCGATAAAATAGTAGGACTGCCTAAACATAAAATCAGATTTGACTTATCTGTTCTCGGCATGATTCTGAGAATAGGTCTGCCTGCCGGAATACAGGGCTCGATGTTCTCCGTTTCAAACATTATTATTCAGTCGGCAATAAACTCGCTCGGCGCGGATATTATGGCGGCGTCTTCTGCGGCGTTCAACATAGAAATTTTTGTCTACTATATTTTGAACGCTTTAGGTCAGGCGTGCACGACGTTCGTAAGCGGAAATTTCGGCGCGGGAAACATAAAAAGGTGCAGGGAAGTCGTCAAAAAAAGTCTTGGCATAAATATCATTCTGTCGATAATCTGCACGTCATTCGTCCTGATTTTCTCAAAGCAGCTTTTGTTGGCGTTCAACGACGACCCGATTATCATTTCTTACGGTTCCGAAAGACTTAAATGGGTTGTCGGCGGTGAAATCCTGAACGCTTTTATGGAAATTTTCTCCGGAGCGATGAGAGGCTACGGATATTCCACGGTGCCTGCCGTGATAACGGTATTCGGCGTGTGCGTCGTAAGAATAGCATGGGTTTACACGGTATTTCAGGAAAAACAGGCGTTTTCTACCCTGCTTCAGTGTTATCCCATCTCCTGGGCCGTGACGTCCTTATTGCTCGTCATTTCGTATTTTTACTATATCAACAAAAAAATAATTCCGGTCTACGGAGAAAAAAATCAGTAAATCGCCAAAGTTTTTTGAATTTGTCGGGAAATTTTTTTAAAAGTTAATATATAATAAATATTTTAGAATATAGTGTACTGTTGGTAAAAGATTTGAATAAAGCCACGGCGTAAAAAATTGTTTTTTTGAAATAAAAAATTTTTTGATTTCAAAATATGTTTAATTTTCGCCGTCAGATGAAATTATTTATATTTGCCGGAGGGTAAAAATGAATATTATTATTGCCGGAATGGGAAAAGTCGGTTCTTCTCTCGCGGAAGTCCTTTCATCGGAGGATCACGATATTACGGTAATCGATTCAGATAAATCCGTGGTGAAAACGGCGTCGGAAAAATATGATGTTATGACTGTGTCCGGCAACTCGGCCACGTTGGAAGTATTGAAAAACGCCGGCGTTAAAAACGCGGATCTTTTAATAACGTCCACAGGTTCAGACGAGATAAACATGATATCTTGTATCACCGCGAAAAAATTAAACGAGAGAATACAGACGATATCGAGAATAAGAAATCCGGAATACTATGACCAGATTTACTCGATGAAGGACAGGTACGGCATTACTATGATCGTAAATCCCGAACTCGACGCGTCCGACGAAATAGAAAAACTTATAAGAGGACCGGGATTTTTAAAGAGGGATTCGTTCGCTAAAGGGAAAGTACAGCTCGCCGAGCTAAAAATAGAGTCAAACTCAAAATTGGCGGGCGTCACTTTAAATAAACTTTCTTCAGTGACGAAAGCGAATATACTTATTTGCCTTGTAAAAAGGAAAGATCAGGTATTTGTCCCCGACGGCGGTTTTACTTTGATGGCAGGCGACAGGATTTATATCGCCGGCAGTGTGAAAGACCTTGAAAATCTTCTAAGGGATTTGAACATTATTCCAAAAAAGGCGAGGAAAGTGATTATCTGCGGCGGCGGAAAGATAAGCTATTACCTTGCATACAAATTGAGTTCCGATTCAAGCATTAATGTTAAAATAATAGAAAAGGATGAGGACAGATGCGTTTCTCTCGCGTCATCTCTTCCCAATGTTAATATCGTATGCGGCGACGCGTCAAATATTTCGTTCCTTGAAAGCGAATGGGTGTCCGACGCCGACGCTCTCGTAAACCTGACGGGTCTTGACGAGCTGAATATCATACTTTCAATCTACGGTCAGAGTGTCGGAGTCCCCAATGTAATAACAAAACTCGGCAGGGGAACCGCGAATATGAAATTTATATCCGACACCGCGAATATCGGCTCCGTCATAAGCCCTAAGGAACTTTGCTGCGACAGAATAGTAAGCCGTGTAACCGCTATGAAAAATCAGACGGGAGCCGCAAACGCGATTCACTTCATAGCCGACGGCAAGGCGCAGGCGATGGAATTCGACGTAAATTTGAATTTCAAGCATTTGTCAAAGCCTTTGAAAGATGTCAAGCTTAAAAAGGGAATACTTTTAGGCTGTATAATGAGAAAAGATCATACTATAATTCCAAACGGCGACACGACTGTTGAATATAAAGATACTTTGGTAGTAGTATCTTCATCGGACAGAATAATCGAAGATTTAAACGATATTTTCGAAGATTGATTATTTGAAATTTGAATTTGTGCTTTAATGACTGATTGCTGATAAATTTTTGTCAGCTTAGGATTGAAACGGAGATAAATTTATCAAATGAATTATAAGAGAATGAGCCGTATTATTTCCTATGTTCTTTTTATAGGAGCGGCTTTTATGGTTCCGGCTGTTTTCGTCTCGCTCGGTTATTCGGAACATAATATTGTCATCGCTTTTTTGAAAACAATCGCCGTGACGGTTGTTGCCGGCGCCGTCTTTTATCTGCTTGGTTTGAAAGCTCAGAAAAAATTCTACGCGAGGGAAGGACTTGTATGCGTCGGTCTCGCGTGGGTGGCGCTGAGTTTAACCGGCGCGCTTCCCTTTGTTTTTTCGGGAGAGATACCTCATTATATCGACGCTCTTTTTGAAATAGTGTCAGGTTTTACGACTACGGGAGCGTCTGTCGTGAAATCTGTTGAAGATTTGTCAAAAGGAATACTTTACTGGAGGTCTTTTCCCCACTGGATAGGAGGAATGGGAGTCCTGGTATTCGTCCTCGCCATAATACCCGTCTTTTCAAAATCGAGCGGTTCATCGTTTTACCTTTTGAGAGCGGAAAGCCCCGGCCCCGACGTCGGAAAGATGACCCCGAGAATACGTCAGACGGCGATGCTGTCTTATATTATGTATATCGTGTTGACCGTGCTCGACGTTATTTTCCTTTTAATAGGTCATATGCCGCTTTTTGATTCAATATGTGTGGCTTTCGGCACGGCAGGAACTGGAGGATTCGGAATAAGGAACGATTCAATAGCTTCTTATACTCCGTTTGCCCAAAACGTATGCACTGTATTTATGATAATGTTCGGCGTAAATTTCGGACTTTATTATCACCTTATAAGAGGAAAAGCGCTCACTGTTTTAAAGGACGAGGAGTTCAGATTTTACATATTTACTTACATTGCCGCATCGGCGGTTATCATTCTGAATCTGAAGTCTGCCGGGACTGAAGTTACAAATACCACGGTCAGAAATTCGTTTTTCACTGCCGCTTCTATAATGACAACAACCGGTTTCGCCACTACGGATTTTAATCTGTGGCCGTCTCTGTCAAAAGCCGTTCTTCTGTTTTTGATGTTCTGCGGCGCATCTGCCGGTTCTACGGGCGGCGGAATAAAATGCTCAAGGGTTATTATCCTTTTCAAATCCCTAAGAAGAAACGTACACCATTACCTTCATCCGAACAGAGTTCAGACAGTGAGATACAACGGAAAGACCGTTGACGAAGAGGTTGTAACAAATACGAATATCTATCTTACCGCATATGTTATGATAGTCATTTTTTCAGTAATTCTTGTATCGATAGACGGTTTCTCGTTTGAGTCTAATTTTTCCGCCGTAATGGCAACGTTCAACAATATAGGTCCCGGCTTTGACGTCGTCGGTCCTACCGGAAATTTCGCGGCGTATTCTTATTTTTCAAAGATAATTTTTATCGCGGATATGCTCGCGGGCAGGCTTGAAATATTCCCGATACTTGTCTTTTTCTCGAGAAGCACATGGAAAAGATCGTAATATTCGCATTGCAATGATATCGCCGATTAAAAAACCTCCCGAAATACGGGAGGTTTTTTTTGTGTGACAAATTATTTGTTTTTCCAGATTTTTGAGACGGGCTTGTAGATAAAAAAGCACAGCGCCGCGTCTATTATTCCTTTTACAAATGTGAACGGAAGGTTGAATATTAAAAGGTCTTTCCATAAAGTATCAGCCGACGGCAGAATTGCCTGATACATTCCGACTATCGCCTCCTGAGAGAAATTCAGAACAGTTCCGTAAAGAGGATAGATAATATAGTAATTCGTTGCGAGAGAAATAAGAGCCATAGCGGCGGCGCCCGCGGCAGAGCCTGTAAGAGCGGTTTTTTTGGTTTTATGCTTTTTGTAGATTATTCCGGCGACAAATGCGAAAACAGCTCCTAAAATGAAGTTTGAAAGCTCTCCTATTCCCATAGTGGAACCTGACAAAAGGTGCAGAAGATTTTTTATCAGGCATACCAATACTCCCCACCACGGTCCGAATGCGAAAGATGTCAGAAGAGCGGGAAGTTCGGAGAAATCGAGCTTAATAAACGACGGTATTATCGGAATAGGAAATTCCACAAACATCAGCACCGCGCCGATAGCGCTCATGACTGCCGTGACCGCTACAGCCTTTACGTTCGCTTTTCTTTTTTTGTCTTGTTTCTTTGTCCGAACGCCGTGTTCTGCCTCAACGTTGTTTGAAACGGTCTTTTCATTTTCCTGCATTTTGTTTTCTTCCTTTGAAAAAATTATTTGCCAGGATCTTCAAATAAATTTTTTTCAATGAATAAAAAACGAACAATTCAGACTGCCGGATATAACGGAAAATCAACGGGAGAAAATAAAATAAGATCCCGGAATTTCCGAGACCCTGAACAGCTTTGTTTTTCACTGTTTCTTCTTTCATCCGGACTTTAACCGTCGGTAGGAGAATCTCACTCCTTCATGCCGCTGAAAATGCAGGCTCGCAGACTTATTATCACTGCCGGTGGAGACTTTCACTCCGCCCCGAAGATCCTTGGTATAAAAATATTATAATATCGCAAACGGTTATTGTCAATACCCGTCATATATAATATTCTTTCAAATCCGTTATTCTGAATTTATATATTTTAAATTTTGAGTGCTGATACGCATCGACAAAAGCCGCCTTTATCTCAAGTTTTTGAGTCGTAAGGAAAACGGTCATCTCAACCTCCGTGAAATGAAGCTGAACCACCTTGTCTCTCGCGGCGAGTTCGCAGTATTTTTCTCCTGTCTTGTTGTCCGTGTACATATAAAAATTGGAAATAGCGACCTCTTCGCCGCCGACCTCGATTTTTTCAAAAACGCCGGATGACGCATTTTTTCTCGTATTCTTTTTCTTTCCGAATGGCATTTATTATCACCTTAAATTTTATATAACAAATTTTACAGTTAATTTGACATATTGTCAACAGAATGACCGATAATTAAATGAACATAAATTTGTTTTGCTGTATTTTATTGTCATGCGCCGAATTTTATTTTATTACAGATATAAAAAATAATAATTTCCGCTTTTATTTTAATTTTATATATGATATAATTTATCCTATGTTATTGTAATCAGAAATATCAGATTGACGTAATCAGAAATATCAGATTGACAGGTAAAAATTTTTTTGTTTTTTTACGTCAATTAATCAGGTGAAAAACAATGAAAAAACTTACAATGATAGTCCCGTGCTACAACGAGGGAGAAGTTCTTCCGTTATTTTACGACGAGACTTCAAAAGTTTTAAAGGGTCTTGACTCAAAGTATGATTACGAGCTTTTGTTCGTAGACGACGGCAGCGGCGACGACACTTTAAAAAAGATAATGTCTTTTGCCGAAAAAGACGAAAAGGTAAAATACATATCATTTTCAAGAAATTTCGGAAAAGAGTCCGCTATGTACGCGGGTCTCAAGATGTCTGAAGGCGACTACGTAGGACTTATTGACGCCGACCTTCAACATTCTCCCGAACTTATTCCCGATATGCTCAAAGCGGTAGACGAAGAAGGGTACGACGTAGCCGCTTCGAGGAGAACGGACAGAAAAGGGGAGGGAGGAATAAAAAGTTTTCTTTCGTCTCAATTCTACAAGGTTATCAATAAGATTTCCGATACATATATAGACGACGGCGCTCAGGATTTCAGGATAATGTCGAGAAAAGTAGTTGACGCTATTCTTGAAATGACCGAAAAAGTCAGGTTCACGAAGGGAATTTTCAGCTGGGTAGGATTCAATACTAAATGGTTTGCTCACGAAAACAGGGAAAGAGCGGCAGGAACATCAAAATGGAGTCTCAGAAAACTTATTAAGTACGCGGGCGACGGAATACTCGGTTTCACGACTAAGCCTCTGAAATGGCCGATATATTTGGGACTTATTTCCCTTATACTTGCTTTGGCAGAGCTTATTGTGATTATCTGCCTTTCTGTCGGCGGAACGATTTCTGTTTTAAATCATCTGATATTGCTTTCGGTTTTGCTTATAGGCGGCGTGACGCTTGTTTCAATCGGAGTAGGCGGCATGTACCTTGCGAGAACTTACACCGAAACTCAGAACAGACCCGTATTCATAGTTTCAAAAACAAATATAGAAAAAAAATAACGATTAAGGCATATAATATTTTTTGAAAATAAATCGGAGGAAATAAAATGGCGGATGAAGTAAACACCAACCTTATAAAAATGGAACATGACGTTCTCAAATTTTGGGACGACAACGACTGTTTCGAAAAATTGAGAAAAAGGAACGAAGGAAATAAACGCTTCCGTTTCCTTGACGGTCCTATCACGGCGAATAACCCCATGGGAATACATCACGCATGGGGCAGATCTTTAAAGGATATTTTCATAAGATACCACGCTATGAAAGGCTATGACTGCAGGTATCAGAACGGATTTGATTCTCAGGGTCTATGGGTCGAGGTCGGTGTTGAAAAAGATCTCGGATTCAAGTCGAAAAGAGATATTGAAAAATACGGAATTGACAAATTTACAAGAGCATGCGAAGACAGAGTAAAGAAATATTCATCCGTCATCACAGAGCAGTCAAAGAGACTCGGTCAGTGGATGGATTGGGATAATTCCTATTTCACAAACACCGACGAAAATATTCAGGGAATATGGTACTTCCTTAAAAAATGTGACGACAACGGCTGGATAGAGCAGGAATACAAGCCTATGCCGTGGTGTCCGAGATGCGGAACGTCGCTTTCGGAACATGAGATGACAGGCTCCTACAAGATGATTACCCATAATTCGGTATTCTTCAAACTTCCGCTTGTCGAGCAGGATAAAAAAATACTTGTATGGACCACAACGCCGTGGACATTGTCGTCAAATGCGGCGCTCGCCGTAAATCCCGAAATAGATTATGTCGAGGTTAAAATCAAGTCGGACGACAAGCCAATATATCTCGCTAAAAATGCGATTAAATACCTCGGTGACGACAAGCTTGAAGTCGTCAGAGGACTTAAAGGTTCGGAGCTTGTAGGACTTCATTACGAAACATGCTTCCCCGAGTTTGAAAAACAGCAGGGCGTGGATCACAAGATAGTCGCCTGGGAAGACGTAGCCGCGGACGAAGGAACGGGAGTAGTCCACATAGCTCCCGGATGCGGACTCGAGGACTTCCAGTTAGGTCAGAGAGAAGGTATTTCCCTCATTATGCCTGTTGACGACCTCGGAATTTTCCTCCCCGGATTCGGCTTTATGACAGGCAAAGACAGCCATACGATAGCTCAGGAAGTTTTCGACGAGCTTGAAAAGAGAAATAAGCTTTACAAGATAATGCCTATAAATCACTCTTATCCCGTATGCTGGAGATGCAAATCCGAAGTTATTTTCCGCTGCGTACCCGCATGGTATATAAGAACGGAAGAGCTCAAGCCGAGACTTATAAAAGCCGCGAATACCGTAAAGTGGGAACCCGAGGCAAACGGAAAGAGAATGGTTGACTGGCTCACCAATATGGGCGACTGGAATATTTCAAGAAAACGTTATTACGGTCTTCCTCTGCCTTTCTATAATTGCGAATGCGGTCATACGACAGTCGTAGGCTCAAAAGAAGAACTCAGAAAACTCGCCGTTGATCCAAAGACCGTTGACGACCTTCCCGAACTCCACAGACCGTGGATTGACAATGTGAAAATCAGATGCCCCAAGTGCGGAAGAGAAGTGTCGAGAATTCCCGACATCGGCGACGTATGGATGGATGCGGGAATTGTTCCGTTCACTACTTTGGGCTACTTTAAAGACAAAGAGGAATGGAAGAAAAACTTCCCGGCGGAGTGGATAACCGAAATGAGAGAGCAGGTAAGACTCTGGTGGTACGCTATGCTTTTCATGTCCGTCGTAATTGAGGACAGAGCTCCTTATGAGAGAACTCTCGGATTCAATTCAGTCGTAGCCGAGGACGGTTCCAAATTCTCAAAAACCGGATTTATGATTAAATTCGACGAGGCCGCGGAGAAAATCGGCGCCGACACTATCAGATATATGTACGCCGGCGCTCCTATCACAAACGACGTCCGCTTCGGATATAATCTCGGCGACGAGGCGAGAAGAAAACTTCTCTCGTTTATGAATATATATACTTTCTTTGAGACGTACGCTTCAATAGATAAGCCCGACCTCACGAATTTCACTCCCGACGTAAATAAAATGACGCTTATTGATAAGTGGCTTGTACTAAGAACTAATCAGTTCGCCGATATTGCGGAAAAATATCTCGACGACTACAAGACATATCCTGTTGTAAAGGAATTTGAGACGTTTGTAGACGATGTGTCAAACTGGTACATCAGAACAAACAGAAGAAGATTCTGGAAAACGGAAAACGGCGAAGATAAGATGACGGCTTACTGGACATTGAAGTACGCTTTAATCACATCTTCGAGATGTATGGCTCCCATTATTCCGTTTATGACAGAATATATCTGGCAGAATGTCGAAAGAAAAGTAAATAAAAACGCGGAAATTTCCGTTCACCTCAGCGGATGGCCGGAAAAATTCGATAAAGTCGTTGACGACACAGTTCTCGAGAACACTAAGGTTTCAAGAGAAGTGATTTCCGTCGCCATGAGACTCAGAAACGAAAAACAGCTCAAGGTAAGACAGCCGCTTTCTACTATATATATCTGCTGCGGAAAAGAAACGGAAGATAAAATTAAGAATTTCGAGAAAAATATCCTCGACGAGCTCAACATCAGAAATATTGTTTACACAGAGGATAAATCAGTTCTTGAGGAAAATTATCTCACCGTAAACTTTAAGAAAGCCGGAGCCGTCCTCAAAAAAGACGTAAACAAAATGAAACAGACTTTGCTTGACCTGAGCGCGGAGGAAATGAAGGAAAAGACCGAAAAAGTCAAGGCGGGCGAAAAAGTCACTTTCGACGGATGGGACGGGGAGTACGATCCCGAGCTTTTCACAGTCGAGTCGAGACCCAAAAACAATATCGCATCGGCTGAATTTTCGGAAGGCGCTCTCGGACTTGACACCAACCTCACAGACGAGCTTATAAGAGACGGTGTAATAAGAGACGTCATTCGTCAGTGCCAGCTTGCGAGGAAAGAGGCCGGATTTGACGTAAACCAGAGAATTTTAATCTCCATAAACTCCGATGATTCCGGCATTGTCTCGTCATTGAACGGCGCCGAGGAAAAGCTTTCTTCCGAGCTTCTTGCCGACAGCGTAACAATCGGTTCTGACATTGAAGGCGATTTCACAAAGGTCGTCGGCGAGGAAAACCAGAACATCAAAATTACAGTAAAAAAATCATAATCAGACAAGTAAATTGACACGAAATTTTGAATTGTCACCAAGACTAAAAGCGGCGGAGAATATGATGCGTCTTCGCCGCAACGCAGCTGACGTCGGCACAGATCACGGATATCTGCCGGCGTTTCTTGCTATTAACGGACTTGCAGAAAAAATTTACGCCTCCGACGTAGCCGAAGGTCCGCTTGAAAATGCGAAAAAAACTTTTGAAAAACTGAATGTTTCAGATAAGATAAATTTAATAAAGTCTGACGGTCTTGAAAATATCCCGGATGACGCAGATGAAATTTTTATTTTGGGCATGGGAGGATTTCTTATTTCAGAAATACTTTTCGACTCGAAATTTATCAGAAACAGCAGCGTTCATCTTATTCTTCAGCCAATGACACGTTCCGAGGACGTGAGAAAATTTTTATGGGACAACTTATTTGAAATAGACCGGGAGTGCTGCGTCGAGGACGGCGGAAGGGTTTACGCCGTAATCAGCGCCTATTATACCGGCAAAAAAGAATATCACAGTTCTTTTTCTTATTACGTAGGCGAAAAGATGGATTTTTCGGGTTTGATTCCGTCTCCGGAAATAAAATACGCCGTAAAGCAGACGAAAATAGCGAAGGCGAGAATAGAAGGAATGAAACTTGAAAAAGACGGAAACTGCCGCGAAATCGAAGAGAACATAAAAAAATTTGAAAATATGTATCCCGCGGTCAAGGAAAATTTAAAATAATTCCCGAATAATAGAACATAAATATCAAACATGGTGAAAAAATGAAGCTAAAGGTAATTTACGATTATATTGACTCTTTTGCTCCTTATTCAACACAATGGTCAAGGGACAATTCCGGTCTTCAGACAGGTTCATTTGATGACGATATTTCCCGTATCGTGATAAGCCTTGACCTGACATTGGGAGCGGTCGCATTCGCAAGAGAAAAAGGCGCTCAGCTTATAATCAACCATCACCCCGTTCTCTTCAACAAAACAGGTTTTGTGGAAAGAGGAACGCCGCTTTACGAGGCCGTAAGAAATTCGATAGATGTTTTAGCGTCTCATACAAATCTTGATTTTGCAGAAGGCGGAGTGAACGATACTTTATGCAAAATGTTAAGTCTTGGCAACGTAAAAACTTTTTCGGACGGAGAATGCGACTGTCTGAGACTCGGCGAGCTTGATAATTTTATGACAGACACGGAATTTGCGTCATACGTTTCGGGCAAACTTTCGACCCACTGCGTCTACACTCCCACAGACAGAAAAATAAAAAAAGTCATGGTGTGCTCCGGCGCGGGCGGCGAATACGTCTCAAATGCCTACGATTTCGGCGCCGACGCGTTTGTCACGGGTGAGGCAAGACATCATGAGCTTCTTGAGGGAAAAAGGCTTGGTATATGTCTCGTGTCCGCCGGACATTACGAGACCGAGGACCCGATTGTACACGTATTAAAGGAAAATCTGGAAGAAAAATTCAGACGGCTCGAAATTTTTGAATACCACGAGAAGCCGGCGGAATATATTTGATAATTTTGAAAAGGAGGCTTAAATCAAATGGCGCTTGACGGAATTTTTCTGCACGATCTTTCAATAGAGCTTGCGAAAAAAATAATAGGTTCAAGAGTGGACAGAATAAATCAGACCCAGAAAACAGAGCTGATTTTCTCTCTGAGAACGAGAGACGACAGATTTAAGCTGCTCGTTTCCGCGTCTTCAAACAGTCCGAGGCTGAACATCACAGATGAAAAAATAGAAAATCCGCCCAAACCGCCAATGTTCTGCATGCTTATGAGGAAACATCTTCAGGGTGCGGTCATTGAAGAAATAAACCAGGTCGGACTTGACAGAATACTTATGATAAATTTCATCGCCGTCAGCGAATTGGGCGAACACGTCATGAAAACTCTTGTCGTAGAGATAATGGCGCAGTACTCAAATATTATTCTTCTGAACGGGGACGGAAAAATTATCGACTCGATAAAAAGAGTTGATGAGACAAAGTCGTCGGTTAGACAGATATTGCCCGGACTTAAATACGAATTGCCTCCGAGACCCGATAAAATCAATCTTGAAAATTCTACCGCAGAAAACGCGGCGGATAAAATCTGCATATCTCAAAGACCGCTTTCAAAGGCGATTCTTGACACGTTGGAAGGCGTCTCCCCGCTTGTCGCCCGCGAAATTCAGTCGAGGTGCGTGCCGGATGACATCTCCGCATCTGAATTGAACGTGAGAGAAAAGGAAAAACTTCTCTTTGAACTCGATATTTTAAAAAACAATATCAAAAAAGGGAAAAGCGCTTCATTGATGATACTCGATGAAAACGGAAAACCTAAGGATTTTTCGTATATGTTCATCACTATGTACGCGTCGGTATATAAGATGAAGGCGTACGTCGATATGTCAAGCCTTCTTGACGATTTCTATTCCGAGAGGGAGAGAATATCGAGAACGAAAGCTAAGGCGGAAGACCTTTTCAGAACAGTCGATTCACTTATAGAGCATTACTCGAGAAAACTTGATTACAGACTCGGCGACCTCGAAAAGTGCGGCGAAAAGGACGAAAAGAAAAAATACGCCGAATTGATAAACGCGAATTTATACGCGCTGAAAAAAGGCACCGGCGTTTACAAAGTGGAGGACTGGTACGACGACGGTAAAATAATCGAAATACCCGCAAGACCGGATAAAACGCCGGCTGAAAACTCTCGCATATATTTTAAGGAATACAGAAAATTAAAAACTGCCGAGATGAAACTCACGGAGCTTATTTCATCGTCTAAGGAAGATATAGAATACCTAAAAACAGTAAAGGATGAGCTTATGAGGTCTGAAACGGAGGCCGAAATAGCGGAGATAAGGCAGGAACTCACAGACGGCGGATATATAAAACAGTCTCAGAAAAACGGAAAAAATCAGAATTATAAAAAAAGCACGAAAAAGCTTCCGCCTCTTAAATTCAAATCGCCGTCGGGATTTGACGTTCTCGTAGGCAGAAACAATATCCAAAACGACAGACTGTCGCTCAAGATGTCGGAAAAATCCGACTACTGGTTCCACGTGCAGAAAGCTCCGGGGTCACATGTCATTCTTTCGCTGAACGGAAACGAGCCTGATGAAAAGGATATGGAATACGCCGCGCGCGTTGCAGTATATTTTTCTTCCGAAAGGGAATCGCCGTCGGCGGAGGTCGATTACACCAAAGTGAAAAATTTGAAAAAGCCAAACGGCGCAAAACCCGGATTTGTGATTTACCACGAATATTCATCTGTCCTTGAAAAACCTTTGAAACCGGACGATTACGACGAATAAAAGGGAGGTCCTTTTTTGAATAAAACGTCAAGACAGGCAAAGTTTAAATTTACTTGCGTTTTGCTTGCGCTTCTTTTTGCTGTTTCCTCATTTTTCCCAGTCATGACATCGGCGGCGTCGTTCAACGCGACAGTATACGCGGCTGTCGACATAATAATTCAAAACGAGGGAAATTACGGCACCGTTGTCAAAAAAGACGTAAACGCAGTAAGTCTCGGACTTTTGGGCTGGCACGCCACGAGAGCCCTTCAGCTGCTGCAGGAGATTGTCTCAAAAAACCCGGACAAGGCGCTTTCCGTTCTCGGTCCGGCTCTTTACAATGAGATAATAACAAAGTCGAATTGGGAGGGCAGAATATATAACGACGACGAGGCTGCGAGGACAGCTGTCCTTCTCACGTCCGCCGAAGGCGTCGAGGTGCAGAACGAAAATGCGATAAACGATATTTCGGGCTATGTATCGCACGGCGAAAGGCTTGGCATTACCGAGTCCGAGGCTCTTGTTTTTTTCGCCGACTATCAAAATCAAAACGGCTACACCGGAGCGGAAAATTTTTACTACGAAGTAGTCAGGGGTACCGGAGATTATTCTCCCAACCTATATGAACTTTACGAATTTTCCTCAAAAAATTCGAGAAGGACGAGGACGTATAATTTCTGCGCATCCATTAACTGGTCTGAATATTCTTCAAATCCTTTTGTTCCTCAGGACAGTACTCCGCCTAAAGTAAATAATTTAAAGCTCGTTTCCGTCACATCGGAAGGGTACGCCGTATCTTTCAGCTGCACGGATAACGTAAAAGTCGATAAGGTGTACGTACTTTCATATTACACCGATTCGGGCATGTCGTCCGCCAAATGGAAACAGCTTGAGGTTCAGTCGGGCGTTATGACGTCTTATGAGAAAATCTCCGATCTCGGCGGACGTTACGGCAATTATACGACTGTGGTATACGCGATAGACAAGCAGGGAAATTACGGCTCTGCGTCCATAAGCCCTGTGACTGTATCCCAAAAAGGAAATCAAACTACTGTAATCCCGCTTTCCGCTTCCGTTTCAATTTCTGCGTCAAAAGTAAATTTGGACGACGATATTGTATTCGCCGCGTCGGCGTCAAACGGTTCCGGAAATTACGAATATGAATTTACGCTTTACAAAGACGGTGTAAAAGCAGGCGAGAGAAAATCATCCGATTATCCTATTTTTACTGTTAAAGCAGACGAAAAAGGAAAATATTATGCCGTTGCGCAAGTAAAAGACAAGACCACGGGGAAAAGCTCCGAGGCAAAAAGCGACGAAATTGACGTATACAATTTGATAAATACAGGCGAATTGACGTCTGACAAGACGCAGTGCCATACGGGCGAAAACATCACATGGCAGCTGTATCCGTCCGGCGGGGAGGGAACTCTTGAATTTCAGTACGCCCTCTTGTCGGGCAACGAGCTTATAGAATCGACCGATTATACTTTTAATTCCTACTTTGAATACACGCCCGAAAAAAGCGGCGGCTATACTTTGTTCGTAAGGGTCAGGGATTCCGAAAAACACACCGAAATACAAAGAAGCTCGACAGTATTCGTTTTTGACCGCGTAAAAATGAACGGAGTCGAAATAAACAAAAAAAATTACTTTATCGGAATGAAGGTAACTTTATCTGCCGACGTCGAAGGCGGTTCAGACGAAAAACAGTATAGATTTTTTATCTACCGCGACGGTGCTTTATTGTCTGATTCCGGCTTTATATCAGAAAACGAATTTTCGTTTTATCTTGAAAAAGGCGAATATTTTGCGGAGGCTGAGGTAAAAGACGGAGACGATGATTTGAAAGCCGAATCGGATAAGTTTGAAGTCTTGAAAAAACCCGAGTTGGGAGACGCGAATCTTGACGGAAAAGTGAACGCCTCGGATGCGCGTCTTGTTCTCAGGATATCCGCGAAGCTTGACAAAGCGCCCGAAAATCTTGAATATATATGCGACGTAAATTTTGACGGAAAAATTAACGCGTCCGATGCGAGAAAAATACTCAGATATTCCGCGAGAATAGAAGAACTGATCGAAAAAGAGCCGGAGAGCAGTTCACTGAATCACTTCAATTCGATTATTTGACAATCGTATAAAGTGATTATATAATTTAAAAAAATAAATCGCCGTTCGTACGGCTTGGGGAAGTTATGAATACCAGAAAAATAGATGAGCTTAACATCGAGCTTAAAGAGGAAACAAAAAAACTTGAAAAGACGCTCGAAGATTTCGGGAGAAATACAGACCTCGGCAGGGAAAAGGAGATTGAATTTTTCAAGACTGACTGCAAATCTCTGAAGGAACTGAAAGTAGCCGCCATTATGGACACTTTCACTCTCGGCAATTTCAAACCCGAGTGCAGGCTGTTTGAGATAGAGGCGGATAAATGGAAAGCGCAGATGGATGAGTTTTCTCCTGATATGCTTTTCGTCGAATCGGCGTGGAACGGCAAAAACAATTCATGGTACAAGAAAATCGCGAACGGTTCCAAAGATCTTCTTGACGTGACCGATTATTGTCATGAAAGAAATATTCCCGTCGTTTTTTGGAACAAGGAAGATCCCGTCTGGACAGATGCGTTTATGTCCGCGGCGTCTACTGCCGATTTTGTGTTTACGACTGATTTCGACGTGATTGAAAGGTATAAAAGAACTCTTCAACACAACAACGTATATCTTCTTCATTTTTCGGCTCAGCCGAGGATTCACAATCCGCTTGAGATTCATGACAGAAAGGATAAATTCTGCTTCGCCGGCGCTTATTATCACAGGTACCGCGAAAGATGCAGGGTATTCGACTCGTTCGCGGATGTATTTGAAAGCGGCAGGGGACTTGAAATTTACGACAGAAATCTCAACAACGCCCGTCCCGAACATGCTTTTCCCGACAGGTACAAGTCAATGATAGTCGGCACTTTGAAACCGGACGAAATTCATATAGCTTACAAGGGTTACAATTACGGAATAAATATGAATTCCGTAACCGACAGTCAGAGCATGTTCGCACGCAGAGTTTACGAGCTTATGGCGTCAAACACGGTATGCGTCGGCAACTATGCGAGGGGACTGAAAAATATTCTCGGCGACCTCACAATTTCAACAGACAGCGCCGACGAATTGAAATCAAGATTGAATCTTTACTGTTCTACCACAGAAAAATACAGAAAATACAGACTTTCCGGACTCAGAAGAGTTTTATCTTCCGAATTGTGCGAAGACAGGCTCGGTTTTATTTGTGAATGTGTTTTCGGCAGGGACTTGAGAAAGAAGCTGCCGAAATTCAAAGTAATCGCGGAGGTAAAAACAGATGAAGAAAAAGAGAAAATCGAAAATTCTTTCTATAGCCAAAGCTATTGGAATAAGGAACTTTATTTTATCCCAAGCGGCTCTGATAATTCTGGCGGCAGTGTTGACTTGTGCGGTATTTTTGATGAATCCGACGAATTAGAAGAAGGCGAAACGTTCGTTTCGGCTATGTCGCCGAAAGATTACTACGGAAAAAATTATCTTTTGGATTTTGCTCTTTCCACAAGATATTCCTGCGCCGAAGGTTTTACAAAGGCGGGATATTATTCGTATAATGACGGAAAATTTTTCGATCCCGAATACGATGTTCAATATAAGAAAACAGAAAAAGCCTTTTCTTCGAGATCCGCCGTCAAAATCGGAAAGTTGAAACGAAGTGAGGAATTTGTCAGAAAATTTGCCGAAGGTGTCGAAATAAAAGGCGATTTCCTATGCACGGACGAGTTTAACTACTGCAAAAATTTTTCCGGCGGCGAATGTGAAAAGGCGGACGATATTTTTATCGCCGACAAGGGAATAGACCCCGATGTAATCAACAGCCTCGCGTCGTCAATCGACTGCGAAAATCTTTCGTCGGACGTCATGAGGCTGACGCCGAAGGATATGGCGGATATGTCGAGGGGCAGGATAAGAGGAGTGACATACAAGCTGGAAGGCTCAAAATTTGTCGTCTCGTCTCAGAAAAAGTCCGACAAACCGGAGTATCTGATATTTAAAAGAAAGTTTCTTCCCGAAGAATTTTATGCGTCAAACCAGGTTTCCGTTCTCTTCTCCTCCACGGGGGAACTTGATACAGAAAACCATATATTATTCTTTGACGGAGCAATGAAACAGCTCGGCGACTCGTATTCCGAAGGATCCGACGCCGTAACGGCCGACCTTCCGGAAGGCACAAAATTTATCGAGCTTGCCGTCAGGATAAAAGGAAAGGGAGTTCGCGAATATTCCTCAATCACAGCCGGAAAAGGAACCGACAGTTCCGCCGTTCCGTTTTTGTCGAGGTCCGATGTCCTTGTAGTCGCAGACCACTATCCTTCTTATTCAGATCTTTACAGATATATGTTTGTGCACAGGCGAATAAAAGGATATGAGAAACTTGGAGATATCGCCGACGTCGCCTGCATAAATATGTACAACAATAGAAAATATTACGAATTTGAGGGCGTCAACGTAACAGAGGGAAATGCCGCTACTCTTTCGTCTTTGCTTGAAAACGGCAGGATAAAAACAGTGTGCGTTCATTTTATGAACAGGTACATTTGGTCGGTTGTGAAAAATTATCTCAGCGATATTAAACTTGTCATTTGGAGCCACGGAAGCGATATTCAGCCATATGAAAGAAGAAAATTCAACTATACAGGCGAAAAAGAAACAGAAGAAGCCAAAATCGCGAGCGAGAAAAGGAAAGAACTCTGGAACGAGATTTTCTCAAATTTGGGCAGATACGATATCAGTATGGTATTCGTGTCCGAATTTTTCAGAAACCAGGTCGAGGAAGACTACAATGTGGATTTGAAAAATTACTCTTATGTGATTCATAATTTCATCGACTCGGATCTTTTCAATTACGTTCCTAAAAAAGCGGAAGACAGATTTAAAGTGATGACGGTAAAATCCTTCTCTTCCCTAACTTACGCCAACGACGTCACTCAGGACGCCATATTGAAGCTTTCGGCAGAGCCGGAGTTTTCAAGTATGACGTTCGATATTTTCGGCGACGGCGTCAGATTCGACCGTGACACCGAAAAAATCAAAAAATTTTCAAACGTGCATCTTCACAAAGGATTTCTGACACAGGCGCAGATAGCAGAAGAACATAAAAAACACGGTATTTACATCGCGACTACCAGAACTGACACGCAGGGCGTTTCAAGAGACGAAGCCATGTCGTCAGGACTTGTGCCTGTTGCGAATAAGGTGGCAGCCATACCGGAATTCTGCGACGAGACAAATACGATGCTGTGCCCGCCCGAGGACAGCGGCGCAGTTGCCGACGCGATATTGAAACTTGTCAGAAATCCCGAACTGTTTCTGAAAATGAGCGAAAATGCGTCAAATCACGTCAGAGAGTTTTCTCCGTTTGAAAAAACAATAAAAAGAGAAGCCGAACTTATTTTTCCCGACAAAAGACTTATGATTCTCTGAGAAAAACAATGTGATAAAACAATTTTAAAAACCACTTGATTTTTATATCAATAAGTGATATTATATGTAAGCTATATTAAACAAAGAGGTGACAATGAATGAAGAAAGGTATCCATCCCGACTATAAGCAGACAACTATCCGTTGCGCGTGCGGCGCTGTTTACGAGACAGGTTCAACAAAAGAGAATCTTCGTGTTGATGTTTGCGCAAAATGTCATCCTTTCTATACAGGCAAACAGAAGCTTGTAGATACCGGCGGACGTGTCGATAGATTCAACAAGAGATACAATCGTGACAAATAATTTCTCTGAAGAATTTTTTTCAAGCGGTATGCTAAATGCCGCTTGTTTTTGGTATCTAAAAAAATATATAATATAAATTAATTTCTTAGCTGATAGGTTTGTTGGAATATATTACATTAAAGAAAAGAGGCTCGGCAGAGTTTACCGAGAAAAAGTCGAGATTTATAGGCACAGGCGCGCCTGTCAAAAGTGAAGAGGAAGCGCTTGAGTTTGTTTCCGAAATAAGGAAAAAATATCCCGACGCAACGCACAACGTATACGCTTACATTCTCAGGAAAAACAATACGGAGCGTTTTTCGGACGATTCCGAGCCGGGCGGCACCGCCGGGGTTCCGTGTCTTGAGACGCTTAAAAAAAACGGGTTGAAAGACTGCGCCGTAGTGGCGACAAGATATTTCGGCGGCGTACTTCTTGGCGCGGGCGGTCTTGTCAGAGCTTACTCCAAAACGGCTTCTGCCGCAGTAGAGGCATGCGGAAAAAGCGTGATGACGTCATGCGTATGTCTGAAAACTACGATTTCATACGATTTTGTAAATTCGTTTGAGCGGCTTTCCGACAGGTACCGCGCGCGTATTTACGACACCCGGTACGAAGAAAACGTCAGTTTTTCGCTGTATATAAAGGAAACAGACGTTGAAAAATTTTCATCGGAGCTTTTCGATATATCTAACGGAAGGTTTAAAGCCGAACAGGCGGGAAAAATTTTTGCGGAGGTTTGACGGTTTATGCCCGGTCTTTCGGATGAATTCATCAGGCGGATAAAAGACGAAAACGACATCAACGATGTAGTGTCGTCTTATGTTGATTTGAGAAATCACGGAAGATATTCTATGGGTCTGTGCCCTTTCCACAACGAAAAGACGCCTTCGTTCGCAGTATATTCGGACACTCAGTCTTTTTACTGCTTCGGCTGCGGGGCGGGCGGCGACGTAATCACATTTATAAGGGATATCGAAAATTTGGATTACCTTGACGCCGTAAAATTTCTTGCCGACAGAGTCGGACTCGCTCTTCCTCAGGACGGATTCGACGACGGAAAAGCTTCTTTAAGGCGGCAGATATACGACGCAAACAGGAAAGCCGCGAAATTTTATAATTCCGTTCTCTACACCGAAGAAGGGAAAAACGGTCTCGATTATTTTAAGAAAAGACAGCTGACTGAAAAGACGGTAACCCATTTCGGCTTGGGCTATGCGCCCGACAGATGGGACTTACTTACAAGGTATCTCAGAAAACAGGGCTTTACCGATACCGTCCTTCTCCAGGCGGATCTTGCGAAAAAATCAAGGTCCGGTTCGCTCATAGATGTTTTCAGAAACAGGGTAATGTTTCCCATAATCGACTTGAAAGGCAACGTCGTAGGCTTCGGCGGCAGAGTTCTTGACGACTCCAAACCCAAATACCTGAACACTTCGGACACATATGTATATAAAAAAAGCGACAATTTGTTCGCGCTGAATTTTGCGAAAAACGAAGGAAGCGGAAAGCTTATACTTTGCGAAGGATATATGGACGTAATTTCATATCATCAGGCGGGTTTTACAAACGCGGTAGCAGGTCTCGGCACGGCGTTCACTCCCGGGCAGGCGAAGCTTTTGAGCAGATACGCGGATGAAGTGATTTTGTCGTATGACGCGGATGAGGCCGGACAAAAAGCCACAAAAAGGACGCTCGGCATACTTTCGGACTCGTCTCTGTCCGTAAAAGTCGCGATTTTGACAGGCGGGAAAGATTCTGACGAGATTATAAAAAAATACGGCAGTGAAAAAATGCGCGAAATTCTCGATTCTGCCGTAAGCTCCGCCGGATACGAAATTCAGAGCGCATCTGAAAAAATAGACCGCTCAACACCGGAGGGAATGGCGAAATATATTAGTAATTCATGCAAAGTCATCGCGAATATGGCAAGCGCAGTATCAAGAGATCTTTATATTTCAAAGCTTTCTTCCGAAACGGGAGTTTTAAGACAGGCAATATCGTCCGAGGTCGACAAAATACGAAGAAGAAAAATAAACGACGGCAAAAAAAAGGAACAGCGGCAGGCGTCTTCTTTTAAAATACAAAATGACGCCGCGGTAAATCCCGACAGGCAGAGAAAACTCGCCTGGTACAAAGCGGAGGAAAATTTAATCGGCATGCTTGTTTCAAGCCCCGAACTTTATAAAGATATCAAGGACAAAGCCGATAAAAACATGTTCGCGTCCGACGCCGATTCGAGGATTTTCTCGATTATCAAAACACGGCTCGACGACGGAAGAGGAGTTGAAATGTCTTATCTCAGCGCGGATCTTTCCCGTGAGGAGATGAGTCATCTTTCAAGACTTGTCACCTCAAGAGCCGGATTGAAAAACACTTCCTCCGAGATTAGGGAGTGCCTGAATACAATGATAAGCGAAAAAAGAAAATTTGATATAGAATCCTCCGGAGTAGGGGATATGAGCGACGACGATTTTCTGAAATTATTCAATAGAAATAATTAAAGTTTTATTAAACTCAGGTGAATTAAATTTCGGATTTAATCATCGCGCTGTCATTTTTTTGATTTTGCGCATCATATATAAAAACTGCCTGAAAAAAATTTCTAACAGTTTTCAAAAGGAGAGTTTTTTATGAGTGAAAAGGAAAACAACGAATCAAAACAGCCTGTCTCCAAAAAAGACGCGCTGATACAAAGCCTCGTCAACAAGGGCAAACAGACGGGACATATTTCTACCCAGACGCTCGACGCATTTATAACCGACAATGATTTCGACATAGAGGAGCTTGACAGGGTTTATGAAATCCTCGAGCAAAACGGCGTCGATATAGTCGATGATTCGCAGGCTGATTACGACGATATCGATTTTGACGCGAACGAGGGAAGAGATGCGGAGTATGTATCCCCGGAAGACGAGGATATGAAAAACAGCGTTATAGACGATCCGGTCAAGGTCTACCTGAAGGACATCGGCAAGGTGCCTCTTCTCACGCCCGACGAGGAAATAAGCCTTGCAATCAGAATAAAAAACGGCGACGAGAATGCAAAAAAGCGTCTTGTCGAGGCAAATTTAAGACTTGTCGTTTCGATAGCAAAAAGGTACGGCGGAAGAGGAATGTCTTTTTTGGATCTTATCCAGGAAGGAAATCTCGGTCTTATCAAAGCAGTTGAAAAATTCGACTACACCAAAGGTTTTAAATTCTCCACATACGCGACGTGGTGGATAAGACAAGCGATTACAAGAGCTATAGCCGATCAGGCGAGAACTATCAGAATACCTGTTCATATGGTTGAAACCATAAACAAGGTGAAAAAAGCGTCAAGCTACCTTCTTCATCAAAACGGCAGAGACCCGACTCCGGAGGAAATCGCGAAGGAAATCGGAATGACTCCGGACAAAGTGAGGGAGATTATGAGGGTGTCGCAGGAGCCTGTATCACTTGAAACTCCCATAGGCGAGGAGGAAGATTCGCATCTCGGCGATTTCATCCCCGACGACGAGGCTCTCGCTCCGGCAGACGCAGCAAGCCAGGCTCTATTAAAAGAAGAGCTTGACAAGGTTCTGAAAACTTTGACGCCGAGAGAAGAGGAAGTTCTGAGAATGAGATTCGGTCTTGACGACGGCCATCCGAGAACTCTTGAGGACGTGGGCGACAGGTTCGGCGTCACAAGAGAGAGGATAAGACAGATTGAGGCGAAGGCGCTCAGAAAATTAAGACATCCTCAAAGAAGCAAAAAACTTAAGGATTTCCTCGACTGAAAAATTTTATTCGGCAAAAAATATTTCCTGCCTGAAAAGGCGGGAAATTTTTTTTAGCTGCTGTTTGATTTTTATTTCATAATTATGGTATTATAATTATAAATGAGAGACGGTGTAAAATCTATTTCCGCTTTTTTCAAAGCCAAGTTTTTCATACCATTTTGATGTAATAGGGCTCTTTGTAATAACATATATAAATTTCTGATTTAAAGATTTTACGAGAGTTAAAACGCATTCAGAGCCTAATCCCGAATGTCTGAAATCAATATCGGTAGTCACGGCTGAAATAAGCGCCGCTTTGCCCGATTCCCCTGACGTTGCGGCTGAAGAAACAATTTTGTCATCCGCCGTTATTTTCACTCCGTGTACAAAACCATGGCGCAGCTTGTGCGACAAATCCGTATACCAAAGCGGAAAATCCGGTTTTTCCCCGGGATATGAAAGATTAAAAAAAGAATATAAGTCATCTGAATAAAGCGGCGAAACCGAAAAATTTTTCGGCAGATGTTTTTGGAATTTTATATTTTCTCCGCGTTCTTTATTGTATTTTAATAAAACAGCTTCAGATACCGAATATTTATCTTCTGAAAAACATTCCGAAATTTCCTTTGAAATATCCGAATAAGAAGAAATCTCAATTTCGGCGGCGCCCGTAAATTCGGCGAATTCCTTCAATTCATCAATATCCGATTTTCCTTTCGAGACAGATACCGACAAAACGCCGTCAAAAAAACAGAGCCTGACGCAGTTTGAACCGTAATAAAAACGCGGATAAGAATTAAGACCGTATGTTTTTAAATCGGTTTCCATCCTCGCGCCTAACGGGTCATTTTCAACTGTTGAAAGAAAATCAACAATTTCTCGTTCATTTGATAATAATTTATACATAAATTTATGATATTATAAATAAAATAAAAATTCAACAGATATTATTTACAAAATACTTTGAAAATTTTGTGTGATTTGACGATTTTTCTTTCAAGTTAATTTTAAGTGTTGACAAATATTAGACTAAAGTATATTATTAGTATAGTCATATTTTTAAAAGTAGTTCTATAAATCAGACTTACTGATTGAAAGGATTGTAAGATAATGAAAAAAATAATAGCAATTTTACTTTCTGTTTTATTGGCGTTTTCTGTTGTACCTGCGGCTTTCGCAGCCGATACCGAAGCAGATGTTGAGTCGGGTGAAATTTCGGCGGCGTTCGCGGATTTTGATCCTTCTTCTCTGACGGATATATTCAACGGACTTGATTTGAGCTCTATAACGGATTTGTTCAAAAATTTCAATCTTGACTCTCTGAGTTCTCTTTTTGAAGGATTCGATATGAGCAAAATTACTAGCTTGTTCCAGAATTTTGATCTCGGAAGTCTTACCGACCTTTTCGGCGGTCTTGATATCTCAAGTCTTATAAGCGGAATTACGGGCGGAGATAAAAACAAAGACTCCTCGAATACAAACAATAATTCAAGCTCCGATTCCGGAAATTCAAATTCGTCAACAAACAATACAAGCACAACGACAACTACAACGACTACTAACGGAACGGGTTCTATTGCTCAGACAGGTTCTACAAAGACAGGACTTATCGTAGCTTTCGGAGTATGCGCTGCTGCTGCTGTTACATTCACAGCTGCAAGAAAGCATGACGACTGCTGATTTTAAATAAATCGGAATAAATATTATGTTCCGTATGAAATTTAATAAAGTTATTAATTGATGTGACATCGAGACGGTCAAAAATTTTTGGTCGTCTCTTTTTTGTCGGAAAATATTTTATATTCAGGCGGAATTATCGAACCGATGAATAAGCCGGCAGAATAAATCCGCATTAATTTGCCGTCAAAAAACGGGATATCTATAATAATATCAGATAAGATATTATTTTCTGAATTTTCTGAGGAGGTTTATTTGTGAAAGAGAATATAAAAACATTGTCGAAAAGTATAGGGGAATATAAAAAACAGGTAATTATGACTCCTTTTTTTGTTTTAATCGAAGTCGTAATGGAATGTATAATTCCGTTTTTTACGTCCGGCCTTGTAAACAACATCAGAGCCGGGTGCGGAATTGACGTTATTTTAAATTACTCAGTAAAGCTTGTGATCATGGCTCTGACGTCTTTCGCCGGCGGAACTGTTGCCGCCGTGACATGCGCGAAGGCGTCGGCAGGGTTTGCGAAAAACCTGAGAAACGATATCTTTCACAATATTCAGTCTTTTTCGTTTGAAAACATAGATTCATTTCTTCCGGCCTCCCTTGTCACAAGACTCACAACCGACGTATCAAATATTCAAATGGCGTTTATGATGATAATCAGGACGGCTGTAAGATTCCCGTTTACGCTCGTTTTCGCCTTTGTTATGGCTTTTGTTATGGGCGGTAAACTCGCTTTTATATTTTTCTTTACAGTCCCGTTTCTCGCATTCGGTCTCATCGCAGTTATAAAAACCACTACTCCGCTTTTTAACGCCGTATTTAAAAAGTACGACAGAATGAATGAATCGGTCGAAGAAAACATTTCCGGAATAAGAGTCGTCAAATCATTTGTAAGAGAGAAATTTGAAAAGAGGAAATTTTCAAAGACGTCAGACGACGTGTGCAAAGATTTTACCAAGGCAGAAAAAATACTCGCTTGGAATAATCCTATGATGCAGTTTTGCATTTACGTAGTAATGGTTGTCGTTTTGATTTTCGGCTCCAATATAATAATCACTACAACCGGAGCCGATTTGGACGTAGGACAGCTTTCGGCGCTTCTCACTTATTCTTTTATGATGCTTCAAAGCCTTATGATGCTGTCTATGGTTTTCGTCATGATAATAATATCCGAGGAATCGGCGCAGAGAGTTTGCGAAGTACTTAATCAGAAATCAACGCTGACAAGTCCGGAAAACGCCGTTAAAACGGTCAATGACGGCTCTGTTGATTTTGATAAAGTATCATTCAAATATTCCGAAAAAGCCAAAAAATATGCTCTGTCCGACGTAAACTTTCATATATCATCAGGTGAAACTATAGGAATAATAGGCGGAACGGGTTCGTCAAAATCCACTTTGATACAGTTGATTCCGAGGCTTTACGACGTTTCGTCCGGCTCTGTCTCGGTTGGTGGAATAAATGTAAAAAAATACGACCTGAAAACTTTGAGGGATTCGGTTGCCGTCGTTCTTCAGAAAAATGTTCTTTTTTCCGGCACTGTAAGGGATAATCTTAAATGGGGCAATAAAGACGCCACCGAGGAACAGATTGAAAACGCTTGCCGTGCGTCGTGCGCCGATGAATTTATTTCGGAAATGCCTAAAGGTCTCGACACTTATATCGAACAGGGCGGAACAAACGTTTCCGGAGGACAGAAGCAGAGGCTTTGCATAGCAAGAGCTCTTCTGAAATCGCCTAAGATACTTATTCTCGACGACTCCACAAGCGCTGTCGATACCGCTACGGAGGCGAAAATAAATCTCGCCATGAAAAAATACATACCCGAAACCACAAAGATTATCATAGCGCAGAGAATTTCATCAGTCAAAAATGCGGACAGGATAATCGTAATGGACGGCGGAAAAATATCCGATATCGGCACGGATTCGGAACTTATGGAAAGGTCTGAAATTTACAGGGAGGTTTGCATATCACAGACGAAAGGAGCTGAAATCGATGAATAAAACAGGCAAAAGATCATCTGTCGGAAAAATGAAGATGATAAAAAAAGGGACTGCCGGAAGAATTATAAAAACGGTTTTTCACTATTACCCGGTTATGACGTCTCTTACAGTCGTATGTATTTTGATTTCTGCCGTAGTCTCCTCCATTCCGTCTGTTTTTATGCAGAATGTAATTGAAATAATCGAACAGTCATGGCGTCAGAAGCTCACATGGGCAGACGTCGGCGGCGAGATAATCAGAAAAGTTCTTCTTCTTATAGTAATGTACATAATCTCGCTTGCGGCAAGCATCGCCTACAACAGAATGATGGCAGTCATAACTCAGGGCTCTTTGAATAAATTGAGAAAAGATATGTTCGGCGTCATGCAGAGTCTTCCTATCAAATATTTTGACCAAAACGACCGAGGCGACATAATGAGTCGTTATACAAACGATATAGACGCTTTGAGAGAGATGATATCTCAGTCGTTTCCTCAGCTTCTTATGTCGGGGACTGTCGTAATATCTGTTTTCTTTATTATGATTTATTATTCCCTCTGGCTTACTCTTCTTATCATTTTGGGCTGTGTTATAATGTACCTTGCGATAAATAAATGCGGTTCTGTATCCGCCGGATATTTCTTCCGTCAGCAGGAGTCTCTCGGAAAAGTTGAGGCCTACGCCGAGGAGATAATGAACGGTCAAAAGGTAGTTAAAGTGTTCAGCCACGAGCCGGAGTGCGAAAAAGAGTTCAGAAAAAGAAATGAAAAGCTTTTCAGAGATTCCGATACGGCTAACAAGTACGCGAACATTTTAGGACCTATTCTTATGAATATCGGCAACTTGAATTATGTTCTTGTCGCTGTTATCGGCGGAATATTAATCGCCGCCAAAGCTAAAAATATTTCGCTTTCGGGCCTTCCTATAGGCATTTCAATCGTAGTCCCGTTTCTCAATATGACAAAGCAGTTCACCGGCAACATAAATCAGGTATCTCATCAGATAAATCCGATAGTCATGGGTCTTGCCGGCGCACAGAGAATATTTTCCCTGACAGACGAAAAGCCGGAGACGGACGATGGCTATGTCACTTTGGTCAACGTCGATGTTTCTCCCGACGGACAGATAACAGAAGCCGAAAAAAGAACGGGCAAATGGGCGTGGAAACATCCTCACAGCGCCGATTCCACCGTGACGTATAAATTGCTTGAGGGCGACGTCAGGTTAAATCACGTCGATTTTTCGTATGAACCGGGAAAGCAGATACTTCATGACATATCAGTCTATGCCAAACCCGGTCAGAAAGTCGCTTTTGTAGGAGCTACCGGCGCCGGAAAGACAACTATTACAAATCTTATAAACAGGTTCTACGATATTGAGGACGGCAAAATAAGGTACGATTCAATAAATATCAACAAGATAAAAAAGTCCGACCTCAGGCGCTCTATGGGAATAGTTCTTCAGGATGTAAATCTTTTTACCGGAACTGTCATGGAGAATATCCGCTACGGAAAAATCGACGCTTCGGACGAAGACTGCGTAAAAGCGGCTAAACTCGCGGGCGCGGACGATTTCATCACAAGGCTTCCGAAAGGATACGACACAATGCTCACCGGAAACGGCGCGAACCTCTCGCAGGGTCAGAGACAGCTTGTATCTATCGCAAGGGCGGCCGTCGCTGATCCTCCTGTAATGATAATGGACGAGGCGACATCATCTATCGACACGAGAACAGAGCAGATAGTTCAGCGTGGAATGGACGCTCTGATGAAAGGCAGAACCGTCTTTGTAATAGCGCACAGACTTTCAACCGTCAGAAATTCCGATGTGATAATAGTTCTTGACCACGGCAGAATAATCGAAAAGGGAAATCACGAGGAGCTTATCAGGCAGAGAGGAATGTACTACCGGCTCTATACAGGCGCATTCGAGCTTGAGTGAAAAAAACATTTCTTTTTTCTGTGTATTTATATCGATAAAATAAAATTTCGATATTATTGATTTATTTAAAAAAAATCCGCCCCATTGAGAGACGGATTTTTTTAGGAGAAAAATTAAAAAACGAAGTACACTAAACAAATGAGAATTGCTTTTTAAAATCGATACTATATAAATCATATTCATTTTTCGGGACTTATTCCTCCCGCCGCCTTTTTTTGAAAACGGCGGGCAAGGGAACAAGCCTGATGAAAAAAGAAAAGCAAATATGAAATCTATCGGAGAAAAATTTTTATCAGATATAGAAGAGAATTTTTGAATATGTGGGATAGGAAAGGTATTCCTCGGCCATCTCGTTTTCAATCTCGTCGCCTATTACTCTGAGTTCGTTCATGGCTGTTAAAACAGTGTCCTTGAAGTAGTTCGCGGCTTCCTGTCCCTCCGGGACGTCTTTTCCGGCTATTACGGCGTCATTCAGAGCGTCAACTTTCTCGTACATTATGTTAAGTTCTTTTGAGAGTTTGTCGGCGAGTTTGTAAGCCGCGTCATTCGTGACGTCAAGACCAGCTTCTTTCTTCTTTGTCTCCGTATCGGCGAGCATATTAATATACCTGAATACGCCGGGGATAATGTCCTTTTTCGCCATATCGAGCATTGTGAGTGCTTCGATGTTTATTTTCTTCGAATAATTTTCGAGCATTATCTCGGCTCTCGCCTCGACCTCGGGACGAGTGAGAATGTGATGCTTCTCGAACAGAGCGATATTCTTTTCGCTCGTGTAGTAGGGGATTGCGTCAGCCGTTGTCTTGAGATTGAGAAGTCCTCTCTTTTCAGCCTCTGCTACCCACTCTTTGTCGTAGCCGTTGCCGTTGAAAATAATTCTCTTGTGAGCTTTAAATTCACGCTCGCAAATCTTCATGGCGTCCGCTTCCGGATTTTCGGAACCTTCAAGTTCGTCTGCGAAAATAGAAAGTGATTCGGCGACTATTGTGTTTATTATGAAGTTGGGACCCGCGAGAGAGAAAGCCGAACCGGGCATTCTGAACTCAAATTTATTTCCCGTGAATGCGAAAGGCGATGTTCTGTTTCTGTCTGTGTTGTCCTTTTTGAATTTGGGAAGAGTATTTACTCCGGTCTCGATAGAGCCTGCGGATTTTTCCTCAAATGTTTTGCCGTCGATAATTGCGTTAATTACCTTTTCAAGGTCATCGCCAACATAGATTGAAACTATTGCCGGAGGCGCTTCGTTAGCTCCGAGTCTGTGATCGTTTCCGGCGCTCGCCACTGAAATTCTGAGAAGATCCTGATAATCGTCTACGGCTTTGATTACAGCTGCGAGGAATATGAGGAATTTAGTATTTGACTCGGGATGTTTGCCGGGATCGAGAAGGTTTATTCCTGTGTCGGTCATTATTGACCAGTTGTTGTGCTTGCCTGAACCGTTGACGCCTGCAAACGGTTTTTCATGAAGAAGACATGCGAGACCGTGTCTGTCGGCAACCTTTTTCATTATTTCCATCGTCAGCTGATTCTGGTCGGTCTGTACGTTTGTTGTTGTGAATACGGGCGCGAGCTCGTGCTGAGCCGGAGCCACCTCGTTATGCTCCGTCTTAGCGTAAACGCCGACTTTCCAAAGTTCCTTGTTCAGGTCTTTCATGAACTCCATAACTCTCGGTTTTATAACTCCGAAATAATGGTCGCCCATTTCCTGTCCCTTAGGCGGTTTTGAACCGAAAAGAGTTCTGCCTGTAATGACGAGGTCTCTTCTCTGTTTATATGTTTCCTTGTCTATTAGGAAATATTCCTGCTCAGCGCCGACTGTGGTGCTTACCTTTTTGGCTTCAATTCCGAGTTCGGACAGAACTCTGACAGACTGTCTTGAAAGTTCCTCCATAGATCTCAGCAGAGGAGTCTTTTTGTCGAGAGCCTCGCCGGTGTATGAGCAAAACGCCGTAGGTATACATAATGAATCGTCCTTAATGAATGCGGGCGATGTGGGATCCCATGCGGTATATCCTCTTGCTTCAAATGTAGCTCTTATTCCTCCGGAGGGGAAAGAAGATGCGTCGGGTTCGCCTTTGATAAGCTCTTTTCCGGAAAATTCCATTATTACTTTTCCTCCGGGAGCCGGGCTGATGAATGAATCGTGCTTTTCGGCTGTTATGCCTGTCATGGGCTGGAACCAGTGAGTGAAGTGGGTCGCGCCTTTTTCGATAGCCCATTCTTTCATAGCGTGAGCTATGGCGTTGGCTGTGTCTTTGTCGAGGTCTTTGCCCTCGTCTATGATTTTGTGAAATGACTTGTACACGTCTTTCGGCAATCTCTGACGCATAGCGTCGTCATTGAATACAAGACTGCCGAACAGCTCCGGTACATTTACTTTTTCTTCTGACATAAAAATTTTCCTCCCTAAATAAAAACAAAAAGACGCCCGGGATAATTTAAAATCTCCGAGCGCCATTGCTTTGATTAATTTAGATTTTAGTCCGAAAAATCCATTTGTCAATACTTTTTTAATGAAATCGCTTTATTATATTAAAGTGCAAAGCGCCAAATTAATTTTTTTGGCAATCTTTTACATAAAAATTTCTGCCTGCTTCAGTGTGAGACATAATACTTTATTTAAATAAAATATGAAATAAAATTGATGTTGAAAAAAAGCAGCCGAGTTGATATAATAAGCAAAACATATCATAGGGAAAAATATGTTTATATGAAATAATAATAAATCATAACAGATAAATTATCAGTTTTCGGAGAGATATAAAATCTCTGAATTTTACGGGAGACAAAAATGAAAAAAAAGGAAAAGGATAAAAATACAGATATCGTTGCCGATATTGACGTCGATGACAAAAAAGATATTTCGTCCGATGAAGAAAAATCAGTATCCGCCGAAGGCGATACGGAAAAAGAAAAAGCCGAAAAATTATCGGAAGATACTGCCGCAGAAAACGACGCGGATGACAATTCCGACGATGAAATAAATCTGCCAGAAAATTTCATTCCGCCTTATATTCACAAGGAAATGCCTGTAATCTGTCTTCGCGGAACAGTTCTTTTCCCCGTGAGCGGAATAAGATTTGATGCGGCGCGTCCCCAGACATTAAGGGCGCTGAAACAATGCACCGATATGGACTCATCCGTATTGCTTGTGGCGCAGAAAGATTCGTCTGTGCAGGATCCGACGGATAGAGACCTTTATACTGTCGGTACGGTAGCCAAGATATCGCAGGTTATCAGGGGAAGGGATTTTATGGATCCGCTCACCGTATTCTGCGACGGAATGTACAGAGCGAAACTCGAATATATCAAACAGTATGATCCTTATGTAAAAGGCGTAGTTCAGATGGTATACGAGGACAAACCGGATGCTTGCAGTGCCGTAGAAAAGAAAAGAGTGAAGGCTCGCACACGTCTCGCCAAGGCAAAATACGACAGATATGCGGAACTTGCTCTTCATTTTGTGGACGGATATTTTCCGGATCCTGTCGACGATATTGACGACCTCAGCGCCGGACTTCTCGCCGATACTGTTGCCAATAATATGGTTACGCTCAGCGTCGAAATACGGCAGAATATTCTCGAGGAGCTTGACCAATATCGGAGACTTGAACAGGTTCTCAAATACCTTGAAAGTGAGATAAGCCTTCTTGAGGAGCAGAGCAGAATAGAAAAACAGGTTGAAACGGCTCTCGACAAGAGCCAGAGGGAATATTACCTCAGGGAAGAACTGCGAGCCATCTACTCGGAACTCGGCGAAACCGATGACGAGAGAAACGAGGCCGAGGAGTTCAAACAGCAGTTGAAAGATTCCTTGATGCCGCAGGAGAACAAAGATAAACTTCTGAAAGAAATTTCAAGATTTTCTAAAATCCCGTCGAGTTCGCCCGATTCGTCAGTTTCAAGAATATATATCGAAAAATGCCTCGCGCTGCCGTGGGGCAAGTACACCGACGATAATTTTAATATTACGAGCGCCAGAAAACAGCTTGACAAGGACCATTACGGACTTGAAAAGGTAAAAGAAAGAATTATAGAGACTCTCGCGGCAATCCACCTGTCGCCCGAAATGAAGGGACAGATTATCTGTCTCGCCGGCCCTCCCGGAGTAGGAAAAACATCAATCGCAAAATCAGTAGCTAAGGCTATGGGCAGAAAATACGCGCGAATTTCCCTCGGCGGCGTAAACGACGAGGCCGAGATAAGAGGCCACAGAAGAACTTACGTCGGCGCTATTCCGGGCAGAATAATTAACGCCGTGACAGATGCGGGTTCTCAAAACGCGCTTATTCTTCTCGACGAAATAGACAAGCTCAGCGGCGATTTCAGAGGAGATCCGGCGTCCGCTCTTCTTGAAGTTCTCGATCCGGAACAAAATTCCACGTTCACGGACCACTACATAGATATGCCTTTTGATTTGTCGAGGATATTGTTTATCACTACAGCGAACGACAAAAACTCAATTCCGGAGCCGCTTCTTGACAGAATGGAGATAATAGACCTTGACGGCTACACGTTCGGAGAAAAACTTCAGATTGCCAAACGCCACTTGGTTCCCAATAACCTTAAAGAATACGGAATACAGAAATCTCAGCTCAAAATTACCGACGGAGCCTTGAAATCCATAATAGATGGCTACACGAGAGAGGCGGGCGTCAGAGAGCTTGACAGAATAATTTCAAAAATATGCAGAAAATACGACGTCAGGTATCTCGAGGGCGATGAAAGTATGATGAAGGTATCTGAAAAAGATCTTTTCTCACTTTTGGGACCTGTAAAATTCAGAGACGACGAAGACGGCAAATTCAAAAAAGCCGTAGGATGCGTGAACGGTTTGGCGTGGACGTCTGTAGGCGGCGTTTTGTTGAGAGTCGAAGTCGCCGTAATGGACGGAACGGGGAAAATTACTACGACCGGTTCTCTCGGCGACGTAATGAAGGAATCGGCGCAGATAGCCGTGTCTGTAGTAAGACAGAGAGCGTCTGAATACGGCATAGATCCCGATTTCTATAAAAATAAAGATATTCATATTCATTTCCCCGACGGGGCTACGCCAAAGGACGGACCGAGCGCGGGCGTAACAATGACTACAGCCATTGTCTCCGCTTTAAGCGGTATCAGCGTCAGGGGCGATATAGCTATGACAGGCGAAATTTCACTCACGGGCAGAGTGCTGCCTATAGGCGGACTTAAAGAAAAGTCTATGGCGGCGTACAGACACGGTATCAGGGAAGTTATTATACCGGAAAGAAACGAGCCGGATATTTACGAATGTGACGAAAGTGTAAAAAATGAAATCACATTCATAAAAGCGGAAAAAATAGACGACGTTCTCAACGCCGCTTTAATCAGAAACGAAATTACGGAAAAAACTTCGAGGCCGAAACTTAAAAAGAAAGCCGGAACGAAAATATCTCCCGTAAAAAAAGAGCCCTCCGAAAGGGCTTATGACTGAAAAATTAGGCGGTAAAATCAATATGCCAAACCTGAGAAACGTTAAATTCCTGAAATCATACGGATTGTCAACGCAGCTTGATTTTTCGGACAGACCCGAGATAGTGTTCTCCGGCAGGTCAAATGTCGGCAAGTCTACTTTAATCAACAGTTTGTGCGGTCAGAAAAATCTGGCGAGAGTATCGTCATCGCCGGGAAAGACAGCTACTATAAATTTCTTTGAAGCGGACGGATTTTATCTTGTGGATCTGCCCGGCTACGGTTACGCCAAAAGAAGCGACGATGAAAAAAAGAGATGGGCAGAGCTTGTCGAGGGATATTTTTCGCAGGACAGAAACATATCTTTAGTCGTTCAGCTTGTCGATTCGAGGCGGGATCTGACTGACGACGACGCCGACATGATTAATTTTCTGATTGACGGCGGTTATAATTTTATAGCGGTTCTTACAAAATGGGATAAACTCAATAAAACAGAACAGACGGAAGCCGAAGAAAGATTTTCAAAATCTCTTCCCGGCATAAAGTCTATTCCGTTTTCTTCCATAAAAAAAATCGGAACCGACGAAACAATAAGGGAAATAATCAAAGCTGTAAAAAAATAAATAATATAATAAAAAGAAAGGTCGCAAAAAAATTATGTCGGGTAAAAGTGTTGCGGAGATTGTAGGAGGAGCAGTCTTTCTGGTCATAGGAGCCGCGGCGATTTTCCACCCCGCGTCTGCGTTCAGAACTATTCTCATAATTGCCGGAATATTGATTATTGTTTACGGCGTATTTCAAATCGCCGGCTGGTCTAAAAGAAAAAATATTGATTTTTTGTCTCCTGCCGATCTTGTTTCAGGCGTGATAAGTCTCGTGATAGGAATACTTTTCGTATTTTCTCTGAAATTCAGAAACGCCGTTTCGGATATCTATGCCGTCATTATGGGAATATCAGTTGCAGTCGGCGGAATCGCGCTTTTTATATCGGGCGTTTCCGATTTGAAGCAGATAAGCGGAGCCGGCAAAGCGGAATTTGTAAAATTCAGAAAGAACAGCGTTATTAAAGTTATTCTGGGAATTGTTTTTGCCGCGATAGGAATATTAATTATCGCAAAACCCGAATCGCTGATTAAAATTATAGGATATTTCATCGGAATACTTATTTTGTCAGGCGGGATAGCACTTATAGCCGACGGCGTGTCAAAGAGAAACGAAGACAAAGACGTTGTCGAATAAAAATATCGGTTGGCCGTAAAAGCCCGGAATCAATTATTCCGGGCTGTTTTTTTGATTTTTTGCCTGTTGATTTTACTTTAGCTTTATGTTAATATTAATTCAAATTTACCCTTTTATATCGACGCTACAATGGGGCATAGAATATTTACAGGGGGAGACAAAAATGTTTGTATCTGACAGCCTTAATGTGAATAAAGAAGGTCATCTTACAATAGGCGGCGCTGACACTCTGGATCTTGCGAAAAATTTCGGAACTCCGCTTATTGTCTACAGCGAAGACGGAATAAGGAAAAATTTTAAATTTTTCAATTCGTCTATTCAGGAATATTACGGCGGAAACGGAAGAGTTTTATATGCGTCAAAGGCGTTCTGCTGCAAGGAAATGTGCAGAATAGCCGAGTCTGAAAACGCAGGTCTTGACGTTGTGTCGGGCGGAGAAATATACACTGCTCTTTCAGTCGGATTTCCAGAGGACAGATTATATTTTCACGGAAACAACAAAACATACAATGAGCTTGAATACGCTGTCAAATCAGGCGTAGGAAGAATTATCGCCGATAATATCGAGGAAATAAAAACTCTTGAGTCGCTCGCCGAAAAGTACGGCAAAAAAATTGACGTGTATCTAAGAGTAAAGCCCGGAATAGACGCGCATACTCATAAATTTATCAGGACAGGTCAGATTGATTCCAAATTCGGATTCGCTCTCGAAACGGGAGAGGCGATGGACGCCGTCAGGGAGTGCACCAAATCGAAAAAGCTGAATCTGTGCGGAATGCACTGTCATATCGGCTCGCAGATATTTGACCCGTCGCCGTTCGTTCTCGCTGCCGAGGTAATGATGAAATTTCTGTCCGACATACAGAGGGAAACAGGCATAACAATAACGGAGCTCGATTTGGGCGGCGGATTCGGAATTAAATACACGGAAAACGACAAGCCGGTTGGACTTGACGGATATATGCGCCCGGTTTCCGAACAAATAAAGAAATCTGCGGAAAAATATTCTCTTCCGGTGCCGTATATACTTCTTGAGCCGGGCAGATCCATTGCCGCTGCGGAGGCCGTCACGCTTTATACTGTAGGCGCTGTCAAAAAAATACCTAATATCAGAAATTACGTATCGATTGACGGCGGCATGACCGACAACCCGAGATATATACTTTATCAGGCGGAGTACACTGTTTTGAACGCAGGCAAAGCCGACGCGCTTCCGGATACAACGGTTACAGTAGCCGGAAAATGCTGCGAAACAGGCGACCTGATTCAGGAGAATGCGAAAATTAAAGAGGTCAAAGCGGGCGACATACTGGCCGTTCTTACGACAGGAGCTTACTGCTATTCAATGGCGTCAAACTACAACAGAGTTGAAAGACCCGAAGTTGTTTTTGTCACAGACGGCATTCCCAGAACCGTTATCAGAAGGGAAACTTATGAACAGATGGCGCAGAACGACATCTGACCGTAAAAAAAATTTCCGCCGGTTTCCCGCCGGCGGTTTTTAATAGACAGAGCCGAGTCATTGACCCGGCTCTGTTAAATAGAAGGCGTCATTGACAAACCATGATGTAAAACCTGTCAACGATATGTATGTGTATCGATATGTTTTTCTTCTTTTGTCAATATATTTTTCAAAAATTATTTGGGAAAATGCGGATCCGGATTACAGATTCTTTACTTTAAGACATCTCATGGCGTTAAGCACTGCCAATATCATTACTCCCGTATCGGCAAATATCGCAAGCCACATGTTGCCTATGCCGAATGCCGACAGAACGAGACAGATAAGCTTTATTCCAATGGCAAAATAAATATTCTCGTATACTATTTTCAGACATTTTTTTGAAATAGCTATGGCCTTTGGTATTTTCACCGGGTCGTCATCCATCAAAACAACGTCGGCGGCTTCTATTGCTGCGTCTGAGCCCATCGCTCCCATCGCTATTCCTATATCCGCCCTTGACAGAACAGGCGCGTCGTTTATTCCGTCCCCGGCGAACGCGAATATTTCCCTGCCGCCTTTATTTTTCATAAGCTCTTCCACTTTTTCCACCTTGTCGGCAGGAAGCAGTTCGGAATAAACAGCGTCAACGCCTGTTTTTTCTGCGACGTAATCGGCTGTTTTCTTTCTGTCGCCTGTAAGCATGACAGTCTTTTTTACGCCGATTTTTTTAAGCTTTTCAACGGCGAGAGGCGCATTTTCCTTAATCTCGTCGGAAATTATTATATAGCCGGAGTATTTTCCGTCTACGGCGACGTGAACGACGGTTCCGTAATCGTCCGCGTGCTCGCATTTAATCCCAAGTCCGTTCATCAATTTTTCGTTTCCGACATCAACTTTTACGTTGTCTACCTTCGCAGATACGCCGTGACCGCCTATTTCAACTACGTCGGCAACTTGAGGTTTGAATGAGCCGCCGTATTTTTTTATGTAATCGTCTCTGACAGCCTTAGCTATTGGATGCGTGGAAAAACTTTCCGCGGCGGCGGCGTACATTTCAAGCTTCTCTTCCCCGATAGAAGACTTGATTTTGTTTACTTTAAAAACTCCCTTTGTCATAGTGCCGGTCTTGTCAAAAGCCACGTATTTTGTGTTTGAAAGCTGTTCGAGATAATTTGCGCCCTTGACAAGTATTCCCTGCCTGCTCGCGCCTCCGATTCCCGCAAAAAAGCTTAGCGGTATTGAAATTACAAGAGCGCAAGGGCATGAAATTACAAGGAATGTAAGCGCTCTGTACACCCAGTCGCCCCAGTTCGCCGCGTTACCGGCGATTAAATTGATTACAGGAGGAAGAATACCGAGAACGAGAGCCGAAAGACATACCGCAGGAGTGTAGACTCTTGAGAATTTTGTTATGAATTTTTCGCTCTTCGCTTTTTTTGAACTTGAATTTTCTACAAGGTCAAGAATTTTTGACGCCGTTGATTCGCCGAACGCCTTTGTAGTCCTGATTTTGAGAAGTCCCGTCTCGTTGATGCAGCCGGAAATTACCTCGTCTCCCGTTTTTACGCTTCTCGGAACCGATTCGCCTGTGAGCGCCGACGTGTCAAGAGAAGACGAGCCGCTTTCAACAACTCCGTCTATCGGAATTTTCTCTCCCGGTTTTACGGCTATTATACTGCCTATTCCGACTTTTGACGGATCGGTTTTTATCAGTCTTCCGTCCGTTTCCACATTGGCGTAGTCTGGACGGATATCCATGAGTTCGGAAATATTTTTCCTCGATTTGCCGACGGCGTAGCTTTCAAAAAATTCCCCTATCTGATCAAATACGAGTACGGCGACAGCTTCCGTGAAACTCTCGTTTTTATAGACGGCGAGAGCGAAAGCGCCTATTGTGGCGACGCACATCAGAAAATTTTCATCAAAAACCTGACCGTGAAAAATTCCTCTGACAGCTTTCCATAAAATATCATAACCTATTGTCATGTACGGAACGAGGTACAGCAAAAATCTTATATACCTGTTCGGTATAATTTCCGCCGTAGCCGTGAACCGTAGAATTATCAGCATGATAATTGAGGCTGCTATTCTTGCGAGCAGAACTTTCTGCTTTTTTTTCATGATTCACACCGCCGTTAGAAAAAATTTATATTATTCAACAGAAAAATCAGAGTCAATCTTTCTGCCGGTTTTTTTGATTTTTTTGATAATATCCTTTTCGCTTACCGAATCGTCAAAATCAACAGTCATTTTAAGGGTCATAAAGTTTACAGTTGCGCTGTTGACCTCGTCCATTTTATTTACAGCTTCTTCAACTTTCTGAGCGCAGTTGGCGCAGTCGATGTCTATGTCGTAAGTTTTTGTCATTGTCTTTTCCTCCGCGAAATTTTTATCAAACAGTTGAGCAACTGTTCAACTGTTAATTTTATTATATCATCCGGTATATAAAAGTCAATAGATAATTTAAATAATTTGCCGTAATAACGAAAAAAAGACCGGTTTTTTACTCCGGTCTTTTTATAATTTTTATAAAAGAAAGAAGGCGGTGATTTCTGTTCAAAGAATAATTTTTTCAGTAATTTCTCATTTTTTTGAGATCTCTGTAATTTATAAGCTTTATTCCGAGGGAGTCGATGTGCTGTTTTGTCTGAGGGTCGGAGAAAAGCCTGTATTCCCATACTCTGCGGTTCCATTTGCCGGTTATCGCCTTTATCTCGTCCGATTCCACAGACGGGTGTATGTAAGTTTCAGTTATTCCGTTGTCAAACGTTCTGTAAAGCTCGTAAATATATTCCTTGTAGTTTTCGTAGCTTTTGTCCTGATCGCCCGCCCAGTCGCCGGGCATTAAGTAGTCGAGAAGCGCGACTTTCTTTTCGGCTGCATAGGAGTCGATTTCTCCGAGGAGCGACTCAACCATATCTTTCGGCACGTTTATGTCAAGCATCTTGTTGTTGAGCTGAGCGTCGTTTATTTTCGTCATCATTCTGAACGGAAAACCGTATTCGGCGCATACGTCTATTACGGTAGTAAGAAGCTCAAATCTTCCCGTGTATATTCCGTACAGCGAACCCATGTGATTGTCGCAGTGCGACGGCGTGAATCCCCATGATTTGAGTCTTTCTATCTGCGCTTTAATCTCCGCTTTGGTTTCGCCGAGATCCGCGTGCTTCTCGAAATCGTCCGACTCATGCCACATAAAACCTTCTTCGTCTCTGAGGCTCGACGTGTTTTCCGTGTTTACGGGCGACCAGCGGTAAAGGCTCCACTCCGACGTCGTAGTCAGATGCGCGCCTATTGCGAATTCAGGATTTTCCTTCGCGAATTTCACAGCTTCGGGCGCCCATTGACATGGAGTCATTATAGTTGACGACGTAATGCAACCTTTTTTTAATAAATCTTCTATCGCGACGTTCATGCTGTGGCACATTCCGAAATCATCGGCGTTTATTATCAAATATTTGTCCATAAATTCCTCCCGGGAGCAAAAAAAAGATTGATATTAATTAAAATTCTGAAGCTCTACAAACTGTTCGACAAATATACAATATAATTGTTAATATATTATAAACAAATTTTTGTAAATTGAAAAATTTTTACATATTAAAAATAAATATACTTTTATAATTATAATATATATTTTTTTCATCATTTGCAATAAAATGTAATATTGAAATTATTCATATTAAAATATTTCCGGACCGTAAAAATAAAGCATTAATTAAATTTAATAAATATATTCTTAAAAACAACAAGATATTTTTTTATTGAAAATTATTACAGTAATTTTTTATACAATACTTGATTTATTTTTTTTTTGATATAATAAAGTACAAAGAGAAAGATATGATAAAAAAAGATAAATTATAAATTAACAGTAAAAAAAGAAAGGATTATTTGTGATGAAAATATTTTCAAAAAAATTTACAAAGATTTTAACTTTGGTATTAAGCGCGGTCTTAGTTTCGTCATGCCTTGGGATAATAACATTTGCCGACAAAGAACCTTCGGGCGATTCCAAAAAAGTTTATGACGGCGGCTTCCTTGATCCGGAACATCTCGTCAGAGTAGATGAAAACGGAGAATATGTCACAGTATATTCGCCGGAAGAGGTTGAGTCTATTCACAAAGTTATAGAGGAAGAAAGCTTAACAGGCTATAAATATTTAGAAGCCGGATCCGACGATTTTTCTTATGAGCCGATTGACAGTTATAAAAAGGAACAATATTCGGTTTATATGGAATTAGAAACATGGAAGGAAAATTACGACAGGGCGGTCGCGGATGCCCATATGGGAGATATAGACGGCGATAACGCCATTTCCGCAATGGACGCGAGAAAAGTATTAAGAGCTTCGGCTAAACTTGAAACTTTAAATAGTGAGCAGACAAAAAGAGCCGACGTATTGGGATATGGAAAGGTTAACGCTTCTGATGCCAGAAAAACTTTAAGAGTAAGCGCGAAGCTTGACCTTATTCCCTATGTAGTTAAAATCAAAATGGGAGAGAAATTTGTCTTCGGCCCTCTTTTAAGCGCGGGCGGATATTTATATACCGTGAAAGTCAGCGATGAGAATAATCTGAAATTCGTCGAAAACTCGGAAGAAGAGCTCAGCCTTATTTCAGAAGTCCAAAAAAACATCCCGAGGGACAGAATTCTTATAGGACCTTGGGGACCATATAAATTTGTTTTTACTCCTGTAAAAGAAGGCAGATACGAAATCGAGATAATAAATTACAGATGTTTCGAAAAAATACCGGATGAAATAATGAATACAAGTAATTCATACTCGGTTATTTTAATAGTCGAATGACATAGACGAAAAAATGTGGAAAACGAAAAAAAACATTAATTTCCGTGTATTAAATAATGTCGATTTCAAAAAAACGTTCCGTTTTTCGGAACGTTTTTTTAACCTTCTTATGAAGTCATTCGTCGGGCAGAATATAATCCTTTATGTAATCGAGGAAAGACGCGGGAAGTATCGCCCTTAATTTCAAACCATCCTCGGTATATTCCTCTTTTAATATCGCGCCCTCTTTTCTGCATCTTGACGCCAGATTTCCCTCACTGTACGGAAAAAGGACTGTTACCTCGCGCCTGTTCTGCTCAAGGCAGGAGCAGATTGTTTTCAAAAGCACGTCGATATTTTTTCCGGTCTTTGCCGATATTCTGACCGTTTTGCCCTCGTAGCCGAAAAATCTGAGCCCGGGGGCGAGATCTGTCTTGTTGAATACTGTTATCATCGGCGTTTTTTCCGCTCCGAGATCCGCGATTAGCTTTTTTGTCACATCTATCTGTTCGTTTACACGTCTGTCCGACGCATCGCAGATATTTAATATAAGGTCGGCGTAAGTTACCTCTTCCAAAGTTGAGCGGAAGGCGTTGACAAGCTCCGTCGGCAGTTTTGAGATAAATCCTACCGTGTCGATTAATATCACGCTTCTTCCGTCCGGCAGTTTAAGACTTCTCGCCGTCGGGTCGAGAGTCGCGAAAAGCTTGTCCTCCGATAAAACGCCGGCTTTTGTAAGTGTGTTAAGAAGTGTCGATTTTCCCGCGTTTGTGTAGCCGACAATCGCCACCACCGTCGCTCCGTTTTTCCTTCGCCTGTCGTGAACTAATTTTCTCTGTTTTTTGATATTTTCGGTTTTTTGCTCGATAGATTTTATTGAAGATCTGATTTTTCTCTTGTCGGTTTCAAGCTGAGTTTCGCCGGGTCCTCTCGTACCTATTCCTCCGCCGAGCCTCGACATCTCTTTTCCTTTTCCGGAAAGCCTCGGCAGCTCGTATTTGAGCTGGGCTAATTCAACCTGAAGTTTGCCCTCGTTCGTCCTCGCGTTTTTCGCGAATATGTCGAGAATCAGCTGGGTGCGGTCGATAGTCCTCACATCTGTTATATTTTCTATATTTCTCTGCTGAGACGGCGTGAGTTCATCGTCGCAGATGATAAGATCTATCGAGTAGTCTTTGCAGAATCGTGCTACTTCAAAAATCTTTCCCGCGCCGAAATATAAAGCGTCGTCTGGCTTTTCCCTTTTCTGAATTACTTTCGTCACGGTCTTGCCTCCGGCAGTGTCGGTAAGACGTGAAAGCTCGTCGATAGAGTAATCCACGTCGCCTGTTCCCGTATCAATCGCCATAAGGAGGCATCTTTCCTTTTCATCGTTTCCGATTGAAAATTTTTCCATTTTCTCACCCGAAAATATTCTATCATAAGTTTAAGTTTTTTTCAACAAAGATAAATTAATATTAAAAAAATATATATTACTTTATGTTAATATAAATTATCAGGTGTGTAAAAAAAATTATGAAAGGCGGAATAAAATATGCGCGAGTCGGGTGAGATGTATCTTGAGACGATACTTATTTTGTCCGAGCAGAAAGAAGGTGTTCATTCCATTGACGTCGCCGAATACATGAATTTCTCGAAGCCGTCCGTTTCGAGAGCTATGAGTCTGCTTAAAGAGGGCGGATATATCACTATTGACGGAGAAAATCATATCCATCTGACGGACGCGGGCCGCGAGATAGCCGAAAAAATTTATGACAGACACCGCACGCTTACAAAGTTTTTTGTAAATCTCGGCGTAGACGAGGAGACCGCCGCCGACGATGCGTGTAAAATCGAGCACGTTATATCGGATAAATCGTTTTCTGCCATTAAAAATCATTGTATAAATAAAATTCCCTTAAAAAAGAAAAAGAATAATTAAGCTTTTATGGGAAAATAATAAACAATTTTTTTTATATTTGTTGCGCAATATCTGATATTATTTTGTAATGCTTGTAAAATGTTGCAAAAATGTTGAGTTTGTTGAAATAATCGTTTAATTTATTGACTAAGCACTTGATTTGAAAAAATCAATGTGCTATTATTTTAACAGGTTGAAAGACCGATACTAAAAAAAGAGGTGTAAATAATGGACGCAAAGGGATTACAGAATCTTTTTGATTATCTTGCAGCATGGATCAAGGCTTTTGCAGAGATGGTTAAGCACATCGCTACATGGTTCAAGAAATCAACAAGTGAGTTTGAGTCTTTAAAGGCAGACAAATAAGGATTAGTTTAATTAAATCCTAAAATTATTTTTGATTGGAAAGAGGTGCAAAGATTAATGGAGACTCTTGATTTCGTAGTAAAGGCATTAAAGGAAATCGGTGAGTTCATCGCTGATTTCGTAGCTAATATCATGAAGTTCGCAGGTGGATTCAAGAAGAAATTCAACTATGAGGTTGAAGGTTCTGATGAATATCAGCCCAAGGCTGACGCAGTCTAATCTTTAGACTAATAGATAAAGCAGGTTGACTGTTTAGTTGACAATAATGGGAGTTCCGGCAAGAGCCGGAGCTCTTTTTTGTCTTTTTATCCGCTAAAATAAAAAAGTTGCGGAAATGTTGCAGAAAAAATAACAATAAGTAAAATTAAATCAAATTATATTGAATTTAAACGACACTTGTGGTATATTTTAAACATGTAAATGCAATATAAATAGGATTTATTTTATATTGTAAATTCTAATAATATGAGGTGCGAAAATTATGGGCGCTAACACATTGGATTTTATTGTCAAGACAATAAAAGAGATTTTTGATTTTATCTGCGATTTCCTTGCTAATCTCCAGATATTCGGCGAGGGCTTCAATAAGGTTTTTGAGTACGAATACTCGGATTCCGATAAATATCAGCCGAATCCCAATGCAGTCTGACAATAATTTATTAAAAGCAGAAATTATCCGGTCTTAACAGATCGGATTATTTTTGTTATACTTAAGGAAAAACAAATATCGGGTCAATAACGGCTTAACTTTTGTTTTTATCGGAGGAACGTCAGGTCTGTAGAATAAATTTATACGAATAAAATGAAAATATAATGAATATTTTTTTGAAACGAATATCAATGCCACGGATTTTTTTTATTGAGTCAGCCGCTAAAAACTTGTAAATATAATAAATTTGTGATATTTATGACGAATGTTGTAACAATGTTGCGAAATATGTAACTTTCAGTTAATTTAAAGCCTGTTCTCTTGAATTGAATAATCTTGTGTGTTATAGTATGTTCGTAAGTTGAGGACGCCGATAAGGCAGACGAAACATATATTATTTAAGTGAGGTGTAAATAATGGACGCAAAGGGATTACAGAATCTTTTTGATTATCTTGCAGCATGGATCAAGGCTTTTGCAGAGATGGTTAAGCACATCGCTACATGGTTCAAGAAATCAACAAGTGAGTTTGAGTCTTTAAAGGCAGACAAATAAGGATTAGTTTAATTAAATCCTAAAATTATTTTTGATTGGAAAGAGGTGCAAAGATTAATGGAGACTCTTGATTTCGTAGTAAAGGCATTAAAGGAAATCGGTGAGTTCATCGCTGATTTCGTAGCTAATATCATGAAGTTCGCAGGTGGATTCAAGAAGAAATTCAACTATGAGGTTGAAGGTTCTGATGAATATCAGCCCAAGGCTGACGCTGTCTAATCTTTAAATTAATCTCGGATTTTATTGCCGAGTAAAGAGTTAATCAGCTTCATTTATAATCGGGGAATTGCTTCGGCAGTTCCCCTTTTTTTGTTATCTTTTACAATAATCCTATTATTCTGATTTTTGTATCATTAAAACGGTTATGAAATTTTTCGTCGAAAAACCTATCATACAAATAAACAGCGGATAACCGCTGTCTTTTAATGATATAACCGCGCTGTCGTTATTAAAAAACAAGCCTGTTGTACAGCTTTACCCACCTGTCGACTTTTTCCGCGTCGTATTTTTCGGGCATCATGTAAGCTGCGGCTTTGAAACAGGCATATTCCGCCAACGCCTTGTTCGCTTTTAAAACTATTCCTTTTCTGACCGCGGCGTCAGCTGCTTTACTTAAAATATCTTTTGTTTTCAATCCTTCTCCGCCCATGAATGCGGTTTCAGAGTCGATAATTCCTGAGGAGAAGAGATAATTTACATCGTCCGGAGATAAAGTCTGAAGCAGCAGTCTGACTGTTCTGACGCCTGCGAACTTTTCTCCGAATTTCTTTTGATAGCGAAACTGGTAATTCCATAGATTTTTCGCGGAATAATCGCCGTCAGCGTTTATTATGACATCAGCCAAAATCTTTCCTGCCTTCATGGACAGTTCAATTCCCGAACCGTTGATAGGAACAGTCATGGAAGCGGAGTCCCCGACAACGGCGAAATTATCTGATATGATTTTCGCATTTGTAAGAGAAATCGGTATTTTCGCCTCATATCCGCCTCGGATAATTTTGTCTCCTACGACTTTATTTGCGTTCCTGACAGACGTATGCGCGTTTTTTACCTGAAGGTCGGTTAGTGAACCGAACCCGCCGGATAAAACATCCGCGTATCCGGGATAAATCTGAAGCCAGTCAATGCCGAGCTTGCCGTTTAAGAAAAAGTAGAGCTTGTAAAAATCGGGAGTTTCGTCGTCATCTGTTCTGTCAAAGTAGCATCTTTTTATTATGAAGATGTCCTTTTCGGGATAATTTTTTGTTATTCCGAAATTGTCGGGCAGATTCATCCTGACAGGCGAATAAAGTCCTGCGGAGTCGATTATCATATCTCCGTATACAATAAATTTTTTTCCGTCTTTTTGAATATTCAGTCCGTATACTTTTTTTTCATAGCAGACAGGCGACAAGACCTCCGCCCCGAATACGAATTTGACCCCTGCTTTTTCACACTCCGAAATAAGGCAATCGGATAAAAATTTTCTGTCGAGATAATAACATGACCACGACGGCTTTTTGGGATTTTTTACAACGTGTTTCATGTCGGGAGAGATGAAATCGGGGTCGTATGCTTTTCTTAAAATTCCGCTCTCCTTTTTGACAGGGAACGGATCGGGAACGCCCGAACAATCAAACGTATCGGAGTTGAAAACGTCGTGCCAGTCGTGCCCGGTTTTTCCTCTTTCGCGCTTTTCAAAAATCGTGACGTCAAATCCGGCTGACGCGAGATTGTATCCGGCGGAAAGTCCTCCTTGACCCGCGCCGGCGATCAGAATTTTTTTCATAATAGTCTCCGTATGCTTTTTTTACTTATTTTAATAGAAAAATAAAATATTGTCAACAAACCGAATGCATTTCGTTGACATTTTTGCGATAAAAATATGAATATATGAAAAATCATTTAAAAAATCAGACAAAATCCGATTCCGTAAAAGAAAATAGTTTGGCGTAAAATTATTTGATTTTTAATTTTTTTCGCGGTAAAATAATATATACAAATCAATAAGTCGAGCAGCTTTTGCGTAAGTCCGGACTTGCGCAAAGGCTTTTTTTATGCTCCGAGGGAAAGGAAGATAAATATGGAAAATGAAAATAATGATGTTGCCGAAACAGACTTGCCTGCGGCAAAAAACGATTTTCTCGAAAAACTGCCGGTCGGCAAATTGATGAGAATGTACGCAGTGCCGAATATAATAGCGATGGTGACAGCCGCGCTTTACAATATCGTTGACCAGCTTTTTATAGCTAACGCCGATTATCTTGGCTCTTACGGAAACGCCGCCAACACAGTTGTCTACCCTTTGACAGTTGTAGCCTTGGCGTTTGCGGTAATGGTGGGAGACGGCGCGTGTACATTCATCGGTTTAAAACTCGGCGCGGGTGACTCTAAAAACGCCTCAAAAGCGGCGGGCGGCGCTGTGACGCTTTCTGTTCTGTCCGGAATTATAATTATGTTATTGTATTTCATATTTTCGGACAGTCTTTTATCTTTGTTCGGAGGTAAAGTCAACGCGGAAACTTACAGTAACGCAAAGGAATACTTTTTTTGGATTACCGTCGGCATTCCTTTTTACGTATTCGGGCAGGCGATGAATTCCATAATCAGAGCAGACGGAAGTCCTAAATTTGCAATGATCGCGACGCTTGCGGGAGCCGTAACAAATATTATTCTTGACCCGGTTTTCATATTTCCGATGAAAATGGGAATGGCGGGAGCCGCAATAGCCACAATACTCGGGCAGATACTTACCGCCGTTTTGTCTTGTTTTTATCTTTTTAAAATGAAAGCAATTAAACTTCATAAGTACAGTTTTATCCCCGACGGCAAAGTGGTCGGGAAATCGCTCTTTATGGGACTTACAAGTTTTCTGTCTCAGTTTTCGCTCGTCGTGTCTATGGCTGCTGTTCAGACAATGATAACAAAGTACGGCGCGCTTGACCCCGTATTCGGCATTGAGCAGTACAAGCAGATTCCTCTCGCCGTTTTGGGTATTGTCATGAAATATTTCGGCATTGCGATAGCAGTCGCGGTAGGACTCGCCGCCGGATGTATTCCAGTTGTTTCTTACAATATGGGAGCCGGAAGGAAAGACAGGGCATCAGAAATTTTGACAAAGATGATAATTTCCGAATTAATAGTAGGTTTTATAGGTTTAATCGGAGCGGAGATTTTCCCTCAGCAGATTGCCGACCTCTTCGGCGCGGCAAACGAGAGCGAGTACTATTCGGAATTTGCAGTAAAATGTTTCAGAATATATCTGTGCATGATGCCTCTCGCCACTCTTAACAAGGGCACTTTTATCTACCTTCAGGGACTTGGCAAACCGGTTCTTTCAACTTCTCTCGCGATGACAAGGGAAATTATCATGGGCGTATCTCTTCCTATTATTCTTCCCGTTTTTTTCGGACTTGACGGCGTTCTTTATTCGTTCCCCGCGGCCGATATACTCACTTTTATCTTCGCCCTTATTTTGATTATAATTACATACAGACAACTGTCGGGCGCAAAAAAGAAAGCCCGAATTAAAACCGCGGCGGAAAAAAAGAAAATTTTTCCGCGGTAATCTTGTTTAAATTAAAAATTCAGAAAAATATCGGTCAAAAAAAATCCCGGACAATAAAATTATCACAAAATTTTTGTTGATTTCTCATTTTGCGCATATTGATTTTAATATTCAAATTATCATAAAAAGACGCAGTATTTAGTGACTTTATCGTATGCTGTTTTCCGATATCGATTTAAATTTCCGCGTATTCAGACTGCCGGAGAAAAATAATACGTCTTGACATTGTTATAAATATATTTTATAATTATTAACAAATAATGCAAAAATATTATTAAGATAATAAAACGGTTGAGGACTCATATTTTTGAAGTCCGATATTAAACGGAATTAAATGTTGGATATTTCCGCTGTATGCCGGACATATGTTTAAGGGATTCTGAATTAGATGAAGAAGAGAAAAATTATCGCTTTAATACTGTCGCTGGTTCTGCTGTTGAGCTCGGCAATACCGGCGGCGGCTTATTCTGTGTTCAATACGCAGTACACTTATGATAAATCGGATTTTTCGTGGCTGAGAGATCTTATAGTCAAGGAGGATATGACGTCGCTGTCCGGACTTTCCAAACGTTCGCAGCTTAAAGCCGTCACAAATTATCCTTACACCGAAAATAAAGACACTTTTTCCGAAAAAATAAATAATTACGCGATTTTATATTCTCTTGATTCAACTATGACAGACGCAGCGTATCTTTACGCACTGTCGCTTGCGGAAAACTTTGCTCAAAATTCCGTAAGCAGCGATAAATCCGACGATTTCATCAAGGCTTACATAATTTCATCCGGGGTTGAATGGCCGGACGGCGAAAACGCCGATTCGTCTGAGACTAAAATAGCGGCTCGAATAGTATATGCGCTTATGACAGGAGACAGCGGTTTTACAATCGCTCCCGGCACAGGACTTTACGACGCATTCGAGGCGTATATATCAAAAATATTCGGCGTCGACAAATCGGTAATACTTAAAATGGCGTCGGGCGGCAGCGTTTCAAATTTGAAGGATTTCGTTTTCGCCGCGTGCAGATATGCTCTTTACAGAGCGGGATACGACGTTGACGCGAATACCTCCGACGAGGAGACCGCCAGGCTCGTAGCCGTAATGACCGTTAAAACTCAGGGCATTACGATTAACGAAAAGACCGCGACTGCCGACGAGATAAAATCGAAATACCTTGCGGCTGTGCTTGACAAAATCTACGGCGTGAACGCGGATCCCGACGAGGTTTGGAAAGCAAAAGAAAACGGGGATCTTCCGCTTTACATGATAAAAGTAATCGGCAAGGAAAACGGCGTGACTGTTTCTTCAAAATCTTCTTACGAGGACGCTTTCAACACCGTGCTCACCAAGACCGATGTTTTCAAAATTAAGGACGGCGATTTCTATTCTGATATTTTCGAGTACAATATAAGTCTTGAATATAAACGCTCGTCGATATGGATTAATCCCGAAACCGCATCTTCCGATTCGGTCGTCACTATAAACGGCGAGAGGGTCAATCAGAAAAATTACAGCAGGATAAGCATAGATCCGAAAAAAGAAAAACAGACTGTAGAAATCAAAGTTGATTACACTGGAACGGACAGCGGTTCAAAGACGTCTGTCTATAAGATAAATATCACTCAGGGCAAAAAAGAAGCGCCGGCGGTCAATACGATTTCATCGGCTCTTTCCTCGGTCAGCTCGCTTATAACAAATGTTTCAAACGACCTGACAGACGGCGGCAAGACAATAACGCCGACGTCAACCACATTCGCGTCTCTCGTGTCGTCAATTCCTTTCGCGCTGCCCGGCAGAGTCATTTCGATAGCGTCTCTTCTGATACCTAACACCGAAGACGTTCTCGATTTGGGAAGTGATTTTCTTACTACGTTTTTTGGATATTTCAATCAGATTTCTTCCGGAAAAACATCCGTCTCTTCAAATGTAAATTCAAATTCCATCGGAGGGGTCGGCGGACTTGACGCCTACAATAATTCATCGTCATCAGGCAATGTGCTTTCGGTAAACTTTGAAAAGAGCGGCATCCCCGGATATTCGGCGACAGTGGCGGCAGCAAACAGCGGCGCCGTGTCGTCTGACGCAAAGACAGCAAATCAGGTAATTATATCAAACGACGCGCTTCAGGCCGATGCAAATAAAACTCAAGCTGTACAACAGGCGGCTGCACAGACAAAATCATCGTCTTTGCTCATTTCGGATCCGAAAACCGCTACAGTTGTGATATGCTCTCTTATAGTTTTATTCGGAGCTTGCTTCTTTATCTTCTATAAGATAGTAGATATGAAAGCTCAGAACGGAGAGTTCAGGCTCGCTCCCATAAGAGGAGAGAGAAAAGAAAAACGAATTTCAAATCCACAGAAGCAGGTTGAAAAATACAGAAGATACAGAAAATCCGGCGGAGCGGTCGAGGGGAAGGTTCGCAAAGCCGCGAAAAAGAAAAAAGGACGGCAAAAATAATTTCACGCACTGATTTTTTTCTGTAATTTCCATTAAGAACAGTTAATATCAAATTGCCATTTTCTTTTAAACTTTTGAATATATAATAATTGTATCTTGAAAATATTGGATTTCTCATCTCGTTTCAATTTTGGTGAAAAAAATAAAATGGTTAAGGAAAAGATTTTAATTGTCGATGACGACGCAAATATTTGCGAGTTGCTCAGACTTTATTTTGAAAAAGAAGGATATGACACGGAGATAATAAACGACGGCAGAGAGTGCATATCAAAGTTTCAATCCATAAGACCCGATATGATTCTTCTTGACGTAATGCTACCCGGACTTGACGGCTGGCAGGTATGCAGGAAGATTCGTTCCATGTCAAGTGTACCTATTATAATGATATCCGCAAAAGGAGAGACCTTCGACAAATGTTTAGGTCTTGAACTTGGCGCGGATGATTATATAGTTAAGCCGTTTGAGACAAAAGAAGTGCTTGCGAGAGTAAAAGCAGTTCTCAGAAGAACAAACGACGGAGATTCCAAAGCGTCAAAAATCCTTACATATGACAAGCTTGTTATTAATATGACTAATTATGAACTTGTAGTCGACGGCAAAGTTGTAAACACGCCGCCGAAGGAGCTTGAACTTCTTTATTATCTCGCTTCCAACCCGAATAAAGTCTTTACGAGAGATCAGCTTCTTGATAAAGTATGGGGTTTTGAATATTACGGCGATTCAAGAACCGTTGATGTTCATATCAAAAGACTCAGAGAAAAATTTGAAGGCGTATCGGATAAATGGGAATTGAAAACAATCTGGTCCGTCGGATATAAATTTGAGACGAAAGATTAAAAATATTATAAGACGGGCAATTTTTAATTTATTGTCCGTTTTTTTTGAAAATTAAAATATGGCAGCTCAGAAAGAAAAAAAAGACAAAAGATATAAAAAACGAACCGCGATAAAAACGTACATAACGTCAATCATAATTGTTCAAACTGTTTTATATTTAGTATTTACAGCAGTTATCGCGATTTTATATTATCAGTTCAGGAAAGACACTTATATTAATGTTCTCGACACGATTTCCGATGTAGGTTCCGATATTGTTTCGCAGGAACTGTCATCGGAAGGCGGACTAGATGAAAAATTGCTTTACTCCAAATTGGTCAGAACAGCGATAAATGAAGAACTGATTAATTCTCTTGATATTGTCTTTGTAAAAAACGACGGTAATGTGGTTTATTGCAAGGAAATGATTCAAAACGGAGAACTTTTTTCGGGAGTATGCACATGCGATATTCATAAAAATTCCGTATATTCGTCCGATTTTATAAAGGACGTTGAAAGCGGAAATCACAACGGAGTAAAAGTGCTTCCGGGCAGCAAAGAAAGGCAGTTTTATTCCGCGCGCCCCATATATAATGACAGCGCGAAAAAAAGTTCCGCCGGCATAATAATTTTCTCCGCGCCTGTTACAAAGGGCTATAAGCCGAGCTTTAACAAATTTCTCGCAGTAATAATCGTTTTCACTTTAGTCTATATAACATTTACAATTTCTATAAATACGTTTTTAGGGTATTACACATACAGACCGCTGAAAAGTATCGTCAAAGGCGTAAGAAAATACACGCAGGGTGATTTTTCGTACAGAATAAAATTCCCGTTTAAAATGATGGTCGGCGAGGAATATATCTATATGGCGGATCAACTTAACTCCATGGCGCAGTCAATCGAAAATTTGGACAGAGACCACGCCACATTTATTTCAAATGTCGCCCATGAACTGAAAACGCCAATGCAGACTATTTCGGGTTTTATAGATGGCATACTTGATTATACGATACCTAAAGAACAGACGGAGCATTACCTTGAAACAGTTTCGTCCGAGATAAAAAGGCTGTCTAAAATGGTAAACGAGATGCTGGCGTCGGCGAGAATGGATTCCGGTCAGGTTAAGATGAATATAGAAGATCTCAATTTAATTGAGATGATTCTCCGGGTAGTATTCCAATATGAGACGAGGATTGAGAAAAAAGGAATAACAATGATAGGCCTCGACTCGATGTCGGATATTCATATCAATGCCGATTACGATATGACTGAAAGAATATTTATAAACTTGATAGACAATGCGGTAAAGTACTGCCCCGAACACGGAGTTATCAAAATATCGCTTGAAAAGGTAAATGATAATCCCGTATTTTCGATTGCCAATACAGGTCATTTATCGGACGAGGACAAAGACAGAATTTTTGAGCGTTTCTACAAGGGAGATAAATCAAGGTCTCTCGATCCTCAATCATCCGGTCTCGGACTTTTCATAGTTCAAAAACTTGTCAGATTTCAGAAGGGAATTATCGATGTTGAAAATACCGATGACGGTCTGATTGAATTTAAAGTCATTTTTAACGGCAACCTTAACGGCGACAGCGAGTGACAACATAATTTATAATAAAAATAAAGCCGGATTTATCCGGCTTTATTTTTGTCATATACAGTTATTTTATGTCATTATACATAAGGTCTATATAATTTTGAATATCCTGCCTTGTCGCCTTTATAGGACCCGGTGTTTCCATCTTTAAGGATACGGTAGCCGTAGCCCATAGAAGTGATTCGGCTAAATCGTGATCAGTCCTCTCGTTTATGTACGCGGCAAAAGTCGTATCGCCTCTGCCTGTTCTTCCGGAAAGATTTCTTGACCTTATAGGACATGTCAGCATTTTATCGCCGTCGTATGCGAGAACTTCTGAATTGTGCGTTATAAGTATTTCCTTTGAACCCCACGAATAAAGAATTTCGGCGGCTTTTTTTCTGTCGTCTGTTCCGGTAAGTATTTCAGCCTCGGCGGCGTCTGTTTTAAGAAAATCTATGTATGGCAGCATTTCCTTTTTGTTCGCCCAGTCTTTGTAGTACATTTCGCCTGTTCCGTCGGTTTTAACATGCCTGAGACATTCCTGAACGTCAAAAGCGACTTTGGCTTTTTTTGAGGCCTCGATTATCATCTCATCGGGAAAATCGCCGTATACAAGTCCTCCGAAATGAATTATTTCTGCGTCGACGTCGGGAATATCCGATATTTCAAAAGGAGTTCCTACCGATAAACATTTGGAAATTCTTCTCTCCTTGTCCGGGGTCAGGTATCTGTTGTACATGCTCGTCGAACTTTCGCAATATACAGCCTTGATGTTCTCTTTAGGCAATGTAAAAGCGTCAAGTCTTTTCGCGTCTTTTATGTTAAGTCTCGTTACCGCCAGAACATTGTATCCGAGAGCGTATGCCGATGCAGATGAAAAAAGCACGGCACCGCCGGGAATGTGCATTCCGTTGCCGAGATGGTCAATGTTTTCGTCGTCTGAAACGTGTCCTATAATTATTGATGAATATTTCATGTGATTTCTCTCCGTAAAATTAAAATTCGTACGTCTTCATTTCCTGCGCGGTCTCGATTTTGTCAAACCCTTCGTAGTCGGGAGAAGGATCAAATCCCGGCGACAGATGTGAGGAAAGAAGAAACGCGCCGGAGTCTTTTTGAATTTTTTTGCCGTAATATGTAGTCATATGAGGACCTTTGAATGTCTCCGGCTTTGAGCAGTCGGCAATTATGAAATCGGCTTTTTCGATAAGTTTAGGTATGTTGTCGTTGTAAACGGTGTCGCCTGTGTATGATAAAACTTTGCTGCCTGTTATTTTTACTCCGAGAGTAGGCACAGTATGAACCATACTGTAAAACCCGAGAATAAATCCGCCTGCCTCGATTTCTTCCCCGTCGCGCGCGTCTATTACATTAATAAGCTTGTGAGACGTCAACAGCTTGTAATAATCCGAGTCGCTTTTTTCAAGAATAACATTTACTTTGTGGTCTAAATCCTCCAGTAAATACCTGAACGCGAGAAAATCTGCTGTGTGGTCGTAGTGAAGGTGCGAAATAAAAATATAATTAATCTCGTTTATGTCAGCTTTCGCGCTTAAGTGTGCAAGAGAGCCGGGACCCATATCAAGCACTATTTTGTTATCTCCGTCCTCAACGAGATAACAGCTGCAGGCGGTATTGCCTGGAGCTTCGTAAGGTCCGTATTTGCCGAGAACGGTTACATTCATCTCAAGTTCCTCACGACAAGTCCGTCTTTGTACTCGTCCGATTTATCATCCATGACATTGCCCTTGTCGATGTTGAGTCTGAGAATATCAGATGATTTCTGATAATCCCTCGACATAAAGTCGCCCTCTACTATGTTTACCTTTTGAAGTCTTTCGGGATTTTCTCTTAATTTGTCGATTATCTGCCCGTAGTAAGGTCTTAGCCTGTCATCCAAAACTTTGGGAGTCACAACGCCTTGTTCCGTCCCTAAATTAGGCGTTTCCTGAGTTTGAAACCAGTAAAGTCCCTTTGTGGAATTTTCGTCAAATATTTTTATTGTTGCGTCAACGAATTTTTCCGGACTTAATCCGAATGATTTACTGTCCCACGGCAATATAGTCTCAACCGCCTTAGAACCCGAGTACGCCTGTTCGGAATTTACTATTAAATACCTTTTGCCCGATTTTCTGATGTCGCCCATTGTGACGTTTGAGATGTCTGTGAAATCGACAAACGCATATTTGACAGGGTCAATGTAGGATTTAAGCAGGGCGTTCACCTTAATCGGGTCGGCTTTGTATTTAAGAGTTATCGGTCCGAATTTCTGAGGATAATACTCTCTCATGTCGAGGATGAGAAATTCAGAATCGTTGTGTTTTATCATTCTCGAAATCTGACCGAGAACTTCCTCCAAAGGTCTGCCGAAACTCATGCCGTGCGCGAGGTAAACGACGCCTTTTTTCTCGTTAAGTCTTATGCAGAAATGTCTGACCCCGTGCATATACTGCTCATAAAGGTCATCCGATTGACATTTGGCAAGCGCGTTCATCGTATAGCTGCCTGCGTTGTGTGAACCGGGAATTACAAGTTCTGTAAGCTTCACGTCGTCCTTAATAAAGGACATCCATTTATCGTAAATCATTTTATTTTTCTCTTTCTAAAAAATTAAATTTCAGGAATATTAATTTCTATTTCTTTTCCGGCTTTTGCCGATTTCGCTATTCCATCGATAATAGCCTGATTTATTATAATCTCGCTTGACGGAACAGGCGCAGGAAGATCGTTTTCAACAGCGTCTACGAAAGACCTGATTTTCGCCTCGAAATTGTCCATATCGTTGTCCTGAATAGGTATCTTTGTCTCAACCTGTTCGCCTGCGACTTCGTGGTAAATAGTCATAGGTCCGCCTATAGAGCCGTTCCAACATTCTGTGGAAGGTATTCTCAGTCCGGCCTTGTCGCCGAGAATAAGAGTATCACCGGCGGTGTCCATGTTCATCGCCCATGAAATTCTGAAATCGAGAGTTATGCCGCCCTCGAGTCTTATGAACGCGGCAGCGAAATCGTCAACCGAGAACACGTCGGCATATTCCGGATGACCGGGATAATATGAAGGTCTTTTGCCGAAAATATCAGATGTATAGCCCGAAACCGTGAGCGGTTTGGGGTATCCGACGGCGTTTAAAACCATATCAAGCGAATAGCATCCGATGTCCGCAAGGGCGCCGAGTCCTGCCGTTTTGTCGTCTATGAAAGACGTGCCGTAAGGGGTCGGTATTCCTCTTCTTCTTCCGCCGCCTGTCTGAATGTAATAGACCTTGCCGAGCTCGCCAGACCGTACTATCTTCTTTATCATTTTCATATTGTTGTCGCATCTGGGCTGAAAACCGATGGAAAGAATTCTGCCGCTTTTTTTCTCGGCTCTGACTATTTCTTCTGCTTCCTCCAAAGTGACGCACATCGGCTTTTCAAGAAGAACGTTTACGCCGTGTTCAAGGGCGTAAATCGCGCACGGAGCGTGCTGACGGTTGTAAGTGCAGATTGATACCGCATCTATGTCCGGCTCGTTGTCAATAAGCTCCGCTCCCGAAGAATAAAATCTCACGTTTTTGACGTCATGATCTTTAGCAAATTTTTCCGCCTTGCCGGGAATAAGGTCGGCGAGAGCGACTACTTCGACGTCGTCAAATTTTTTGTAGCATCTAATGTGCTCTTCGGCTATCCATCCGGTGCCGATTATTCCGACTTTTATATGCTTTCCGGTCGAATCGGGTTTTTCTTCTATTATCGTTTTGAACCTGTCAAGAATTTCAGACATGAATTTTTCCTCCGTTTAAATGACTTTCTATAATTAAAAATTAAATTTTTTTGAACGATTTGAGTTAAAACAATAAACAACAATATTGATATTTTGTCTGTTTTTGATCAAAATTTATCTATTCATTAGTATATCAACAATTTTATCCGCGGTCAAGAAAAATAAAAAATAAGATGAGAATGAATAATTTTCAAAATGTTGAGTTTGTTTTTTCGCTTCGTAAAAACAGATGAAAAATAAAGCAAAAATTTTTTTGGACAAAAAAATCCGCCGTCGGAAGCGGCGGCGGACATATTCAATTATTAAAGTCAGTTGTCATCTGATGTAGCGCCCATAAGCTGAGCAAGCTGTAAGAGCGTCACTTTATTTTTTGAGAAGTTTGACGCATCGAAAAGCTTTGCAGTCACTTTGCTGCCGTAGAGGTATTCGCTGATTTCGATTTCGGAGTTTTCGTTTCCCTCTTTATCAACTGAAACAATGCTTGTCAAAGTGTCGTTTTTAAGGTTGAAAACAACTTCGCTACCGTCATCGGTTGTCATTATATATTTATAGTATACGTCGCCGTTTTCTTCTTTCTTGTAAGCTTTGTCCGGGTCTTTTTCAAGAGTCGGAATTGAAAGATCGCCCGTGAAATCCGAAATATTTATTCCGGAAGACGTTAATAGGGATTGCTGAATGTCGCAGTAAACTACCGAACCGTCATTGGCGGTCAAAATAACCTGAATTATCTTGTCGGACGATTTTGTTACAAATCCCATAGTCTGATTGTTTGTCTGGGCTACCATAATCGAGTCTTTGTTTCTTGCGCCGAAAACGAAGCTCATTTTTTCATCGTCTGTTTTCATAGAGCCTACGATGTAATATTTTCCGTCTTTGAGATATTTGAGCGCATCGGGGAGGGGAGTCGGATCTATTTCGGTCCACTCGGAAGCAGGCTCTTCAGATGACGGCTCTTCTGTTGCAGGTTCTTCTGTTGCAGGCTCTTCAGATGACGGTTCTTCCGATGTATCCTCCTCGGAAGATGGTTCTTCCGTAACTTCTACTTTTTCTACGAGTCCGGCTGCCATTCTCAAAATTGTTCTCGCATCTGTTGCGGTTATTTTTCCGTTGCCGTCGATATCGGCTCTTATTAACTGATCTTTGTCGAGCGTGATAAGGCTCGCGGCGCATCTTAAAACCGTTCTCGCGTCTATCGCTGTAACTTTGTCGTTTTTGTCGACGTCTCCCATGAAATATGCGAAAGAAGATACGGATAAAATTACCGCGACAATAACGGACAAAACCGCTGTCAATTTTTTCTTCATACTTTTTTCTCCTTGTTATTTTTTTATCTTTCTAATCTAATAATAATTATTTAACCTTGCAAATAACTTAAAACAACTGAAAAATTATATATAAAAAACCAAGCTTGAATCATTAAAATCCAAGCTTGAATAAAGAAAAAAACCATTTTATTATTCGGTATCTATTCCGAGATCCGAGAAAAAGCTGATTATTCCTTCCTTTTCGTAGCCGTCTACTGAAAAATATGAATCGGGAAGATTGCCGCCGTAAATAAAATCGCTTATATATACTATTTCCTGACAGTTGCCGTACGCATCGTAAACTTCAATTCTTTTAAGATTGCCGTCCGAAGCCTTGAATAAAGCGTAGCTTTTGTCAACCGAACTTACGTATTTGTAAACTCTATGAATTTTTCCGTTTGACGCAGCCTCTGTTTCAACAGAATCATATGTCATTGAAGTTACTCCGCCGATAGAGCTTACCGATTCTGTCAGCTCGCTTAAATCTATTCCGGCTGCCTTTGCGATTGTTTCGCTCACTTCAAAATATATCTTTTTGCCACCGGAAGATATGCCGCGCATATAAAGTTTAGCAGTAGTTTTTTCCTTGCCGAGGATTTTTGAAGTTGTGGATTTAATCAATACAGTAACAGGTTTGCCGCTCATCTCTGTTTCGAGTACGAGGTCTTTTCCGTTTAACGCGTAATCAATGGCGTTGTTCGCGTTTGAATCTGTAATACTTCCTTTAAGTCTGTATCTCGATGAAAGGAACGCCTCAATCTGTTCTTTTTCCTTCTCCTCGTCTGTTTTTTCAGATTTTGTTGTTTCTTCTGTCGTTTTTTCCTCTGTTGAAGGTTCTTCAGTGACGGGTTCTTCTGTCGTGCTTTCTTCGGTTGTCGGCTGTTTTGTCGTATTTTCCTCGGACGAAGTTTCTTCGCCTACTTCTATAAAATCTTCGAGGTGAGCCGACATTCTCAAAGCTTTTCTCGCATCGCCCGCAGTTATTTTTCCGTTGCCGTCTACGTCAGCTCTTTTCATCTGCTCTTCGTTGTCAAACGTGCTCAGCTTCGCCGACACTCTGAGTATCGCCCTCGCGTCTACAGCGGTGACTTTTCCGTCGATATTTACGTCCCCCAAAAGATAAGCGTACGACGAAAACGCCGTAACCGCGGCAAGAATTAAAGATAAAGCAATCGCCGGTATTCTCTTTTTCATTTTTTTATCTCCTATTATTAAATTAAGTAATTTTATTTATTTTATTCATATTCTATCACTACTTGAATTTTATATCAAGCGTAATATTATGAGATTTCAGAAAATCAATTTGCGTGATTAAACTGAAAAATTTATAATAAAAAGAATTTTAATTTAAATTAAATATAATTTAAATCATATTTAAGTTTTCAATATTAATATTTGTCTTACAAAAAAATAAAGCAAAACGCTTAGGAGGAAAAAATATATGGATGACGATAAGTTCGCTAATGAAAATAACGAAATAAATAATAATCCTGATAACAATTCCGGAAATGGAAAACCTGCCGCTTCGGACGGCTCGGATACTGCAGAATTCAACGCTTATTCTTCATCAGACAATGAGCAGAATAACACAACGGCTGAAGAAAACGCAGAAAATGACAATCGTTCGCAAAATTACGGACAGACCGCGGACGAAAACAATAACGTACAATCGGAACAGCCGAATTACGGTCAGCCTCCTGTTGACGGCTCTTACAATTATCCGCCACAGAACAACAATCAGTATGGCGGCGAGTTCAGAAATCCCTACAGCAATAATCAATATCCGGGCAGCAGCGGCGCAAACGGCGGCGAGTTCAGAAATTCCTACAGCAATAATCCGTATTCGGGAAATAACGGCGGAAACGGCAATAACGGATATTATCCTCAAAACGGCAATAACGGAGACCCGAATAAACCCAAGACTAAAAAAAAGAATACCGGATTAAAAGTATTTATTATAGTAATTGCTGTTATCGCTGTCGCGGCAATAATTGCAATGGTCGCTCTTTTCAACGGCAATGACAAATCCGGGAAAGATAATTCAAATTCCACGGAGGTTGTTTCATCCGAAGACAACGGAGGAAATTCGAGCGAGAAAAAAGGCACAGGCGACGGCGTCGGAATTTCGGCGAAATCTTCATCTTCAAATTCGACGGATGCGACAGGCGTTTATGAGAAAGCCTCAAAATACAACGTAGGCATTATGGTTTACCAGAACGGACAGCTCGGCGGAGAAGGCTCCGGCGTTCTTGCGGCGGAGAAAAACGGCAAGACATACGTTATCACCTGCGCGCATGTAATCAATTATTCAAATGTCTCTATAAAGGTTTTGATGTCGGACGGAACAGAGTACGATACAAAGACAGTCGGTCTTGATTCTAAGACTGATATCGGCGTGCTTTCAATAGAAAAGACAGGCCTTACAATAGCCGATTTTGCAGACTCCGATGACCTTGTCGTTGGACAAAAGGTTTATGCGATAGGCAACCCAGGAGGCTCTGAATTTTACGGCTCTTTCACAGACGGAATGATTTCCGCCATAGGAAGACCGATAAGCTCGGACTCGGGATATGTCAGAGAATGTATTCAGCACACTGCGGCTATCAACCCCGGAAACTCAGGCGGCGCTCTTGTAAATGAAAAAGGCGAGGTAATCGGAATTAATTCTGCTAAGATTGCCAGCACAGAATACGAAGGAATGGGTTTTGCGGTTCCGTCTAACGTAGTAATCGAAGTATTCAATTCCATAGTTAAAAACGGATATGTCACAGGCAGAGCAAAACTCGGCATAAGCTACACGACTCCTGCACAGTACAGCCAGTATTACTCAATGTACGTTCAGATGTCCGGACTTCCGTCGGGATCTATCGTAATCGCTGCCATCAATGACGATTCGGATCTTAAAAATTATGATGTACAGGTCGGCGACCTCATCACTCAGGTAAACGGAAAAGATCTTGACAATACGGACGCGTTGGCGGAAGCTATCGAGAAAGCATCGGTAGGCGACGAGATGGAGCTTACAATAGTCAGGATAAAACAGTCTGGCAACAAACTCACCCACTCTACAAATAAGATTAAAGTAAAGTTGGTTGAGGATACGTCAACAGGCGCTGCCGACGAAACAACGACAAAACAGCAGAGCGACGAGGAAGATTTCTACAATTATTTCAACCGTTACTTCAATCAGCAGGGCGGCTCTTCAGACTCGGGTTCCGGAACACTCGGATAAGTTGACGCTAAAGTACGGCTTGAAGATTAATTAATTTCAAATCACGCTTAAAAAATGAAGGCAGACAGGCTAATTGCCGGTCTGCTTTTTTTTTAAATTAATTCAAGATGAAAAATCGGGACTTCGGAAAGATAATCTTTTTCCGAAATCCCGTTATTTTATTTATTCGGCTTATTTATCGGATTGTAAACGCCTGTGAATTATCTGTTGTAAAGTCAAAGCGCGTTTTAATCCTTATGCTGATTACTCGTTTGTGGGTTCAAGAAGACCGTAGCCTCCGTTCGAGCGTTTGTAGACTACCGAAATCTCATCCGTCGCCGAATTTCTGAACATGTAAAACTCGTGTCCGAGCAGATTCATCTGAAGAATTGCTTCATCAACCGACTGCGGTTTGACCGCAATGTTTTTAGTTCTGACTACTTCGTAATCCGTCTCGTCAACTACGTTGTCCGGTGCGCCCTGCTCCGGCGTGATAAGATCGTCGATAGATCCGGATTTAAGTCTTTTTTCGAGCTTTGTCTTGTTCTTTCTGATCTGACGGATAAGCGTGTCAACGCATTTGTCAAGAGCTTCGGAGAGATCGTCGGCTTTTTCCTGAGCTCTGAAAATCATTCCCTTGTTGCTGATTGTAATCTCAACTTCTTTGAATTTTTTTTCAGCAGTGGCGACAATTTTCGCCGAAGCGTCAGGTCCGAAGAAACGCTCTATTTTTTTGAGCTTTTTCTCCGCTCTCTGCTTGAAATCTTCTCTTGGTGAACATTTTCTGCCGGTAATTGTAATATTCATACGTAAACCGCCTTTCCTTTTAGATTCAATTAAATTATACCACTAATTACCTTAAAAGTAAATAAAAAATTGGTAAAAATGTAAAAAATATCTCATGCGGATAAGCAGTTCTCCGCATCAAACATTCACTGTAAATTACAGCCCGGCAGGACTTTTTTATATCTTGACTTTAAATTTGGCGGATATTGATTTGCAGTTTAATTCGGATGAATATTTCATTCTGCCGGACGTAAAATTATCCGCTTTTATCTCATCTGAAAAAATTTTGTTTTTTACTGATTCCAGCGTTTTGAGCGCATCTGTTTCGGAATTTGCCATAGGTTCCAATAAATCTATTTTTATAACGGCGAAACTTTCTTCACTGGCGAACTCCGCGGAATAAAGCGTGAAAACGAGCGTTTCATTATCGATAAAATCGGATTTGCCGCCGGGGTAGCCTTCAATTATGACTTTGCCTGAAAATTGTTCGTCTGATTTGAAAACTGATATGTAATTTTGAATTAAATTCGATAAGTTCATTTTGTCCTTTCTAAAAAAATCAGAATTTTCTTATTACAGACCTGAAATATACCGCCTCTTGCCCGAAATACACGTTTTCGGTCTTGATAATTCTGTATTTTTCTCCGCCTGTAATAAGTGTTCCGTTTTCCGCCAGATTAATCGGAAGCGACGAAGGAGAGCGAACCTCTAAATATTTTTCTCCGTCAAGTCCGTTAATCAGGGCATTGGTTTTTACATACATCTTGTTTTTGTATCTGAGCGGTGAAATAATCGCTTTCCCTTCTCCGATTTTTTCGCCGCCGGAGACATATATTTCAACAGTTCTACCGTACTTTGTTGTCTCGATTTCAATAATTTTTTTTAAATCCATTGTAATGTGATTGTTTTTTTTAATGAAAGAGTTTTCCGACTGCCCGTAAATCAATAAATCAAGCCGTCCGAAATTTTACGTTTGACGGACGGCTCGAAATTAAAAAAACGGAAATAAATTATATTTTCGTCATACCGTTTTTATTTCAAATGAGTTTTTCATATATACGGCGGTTCTTTTGAAAGACTCGTTTTTTATTGATTCAAAATTTTTCAACTGCGCATTAATGTCTTTTTCTGCCGATACGTCGCCCGATTTGAATTTTACAACGCAGTCATCTTTTTCAGACTTCAAATAAAGACATACGGCGTCTGCGGCGGCTGCGAAAACAACCGGTTCGAGAGAAGAATATTCATCTTTAATAAGTTCTTCCGATAAAAACGCCGCGCTGAGCTCGCAGAAATTCATAAGTTTTGCGTTGTCATCAGCTGTGAAAAACGTCTGCGCCTTTGAAAATACTTTTTTACTGTCTATCATGCCAAAAGCAGTTTGACGGCCGCTCCTGAGAAAAGCTTTGAAAATCCGTACGTCGCCGTTATAGCCGTTCTCTCGAGCTGCCTTGAAATCAGTTTGTCATATTCCGTAGTTATTGAACCGGAGTCGACCTCTTCAAGCGCGCATGACGAGTCTATTCCGAGTATAACGTTATCGGAAACAGATGACGAGATGATCATTTTCGCTCCGAAAGGAGTTATCATTTTTCCCGTAGAAGTGAAATCAAACCCGGAGTGAGCATCCTTAAATTCATCAATATTCAGTACAGCCGCCGCAGTTGACGGGGAGACAATAATGGATGTGAGTTTGTATGGTCTCATATGAGTAAAAAGATTTATTAAATCAGAATATTTGAAATCATTTTCCGCGTAAATATCGGGTGCCGGATTTTCGTTTCCGTCGCCGAAAATAAGCGTATTTACGGCGCTCTTAGCCTTTGACACGGCAATGTATGCGCCTATTTGCCTGAGCATTACCGAAAATACGTCAAGGCGCTGTGTTCTGACAGCTTCGTAAGACGATACAAGCATTCTGCCGGATTTCTGAAGTTTTACAAGATTTTCCTTTGTTGTAATTTTCGTTTCAGGTATGAAAGAACCCTCCGTCACGGTTTTAAGCTCCATATCGCTGTCCGACGGCTCGGATGTTAGCGAACGGTAGTCAAGGCCGTTTATATCGGTTCTGACTGCGACGATATCGGGAAGAATATCATTTTCCTCGACCCCGGCTCTGACAGCGTTTGCGATAAATTCCGGAAAAAGGGCGGACGACTCGGATGTCTGAAAGAATTTTTCCACAAGATCCGAATTTCTTCCGGCGACTTTGATGTCAAATCTTTTCAGCTGTCTTTGAAAAGCCGTCGTGTTTTCAAGACTTGTGCCCTTGTAATTTTCATCCGGGTCAAGCTTGTTTAAAGTCTTTAAAAATCCGTCGTTTGACGAATAGAATGATTTATCGAGTTTTAAATTATCGTAAGACATCTTAAACCTCCTTATTATTTTACATTAATATGTCGGACATTTCTCCGCCGGCGCCTAAATTTAACACAAAGCACGGTCTGCCGTTTTCGTCGGCTTTTACTTTGCCGTCGGATGAAATACTCAGTTTGTAATATCCCGGCGATTTTATTGAAGACGTATCTAAATCTACTTTTATTGCGCCTGCGGTCTGTACAGAACAACAGCCCGAGTTTTTGTCTATATAAATAGCTGTGCCGAATAAAGGTCCTGCCGAATTTGAAACCGTATCGGCAGCCGTGAGCGACAGCGGACATCCCACGCTCAGAGAACCCGAATATCTCATTGTGACCGCGTTTTCGCCGTAGCCCGAATAATCTAAATTAACTGACATTTTTTCCTCCTCTGATTTTCCGTAAATTAACGATTAAAAATAATTTCCTTACGGCTTTATTTGCCGGCGTCTTTTTTGTCATATTTTGTAGTCCGAAAGACTTGCGCCGCTGTCGGGTGATGTTTCCTTTTGAGGATAACATGATAAATTTTTCTTTTCATATTCTTCGGTCAAGAACTTTACGGAATTGCAGTCAAGATTTGATATAAAATCTTTTGTCTTGTCTAAATCGAATTCCGGCTCGAAAAACATCATGTACCTGAAAAGCTTTTTCCTGTCGGCGCTCGAATTACGGGCTTTTTCAAATCTCAGCTTTTCTATCTCTCTTTCGGCATTTTCAAGTTTTAAAAGAAGTTCCGGATATTCCGAGTCAGCCGTTTTTTCCTCGTACAAAACGGAATTTATGTTTTTCCCGTTTTTTTGTCTGCCTATGCTTTTGGTAACGCCTGCGTTTTTCTGCGCCGGCACAGCGACAAAAGAAAATTCATACGCATCCATCGGGTTTTTCATAATACCGGCCGAGTAGACGCCTTTGTAGATTTTGCCCGGGATATGGGAACATTCTCCGAAATTTTTTCCGCAGACGGAACACTCTATTTTTTCTACCGACAGTCCTACGCTGACCTCTTTTTTAATCCCTCCGTCGATATCCGAAATCAGGTTTTTATTCTCGTCTGTTCTGAGCATGTATGCCCACGCCTTCAGATATCGGTAATCCCTGCCGAATTTGTTCTTTTTCTCGGGAACCGTTACGACCTCTGTCTTGTAAATCCTGCAGAATTGATCTTCCGAAAGTCCCGAATGATTTTTTATCCCCGTGACGCCGAGAAAAAGATTTTTCATTTTTTCGAGCGCGCCGTCGTCGAACGCCTCAAAATCTCTGTCAACGTCGTTGTCGCAGAGTACAACCGAAAAAGTGTACACTTCGTTTTCATCAAGCTTTTTCTTTGAGTATTTGTTGATAAGCTCGATGTCTCCGCCGTCTTCTCTGCTGATGCTTAAATTTTTGCTTATCTGGAATTCCATTTCAACCCTCCCTGCAATTAAAGGCGGTACTGTATTTTAAATTTCCGTTTTTTGCGTCAATTTGAAACATTTTTTGAAAAATATTTCAAAAATTAAGATAAAAAGAAAACTGTCGGATTAAAGAATCTGACAGTCGAATTTTTTATTTGGACGAAACATAAAAAAAGCCGGGCGCCCTTTCGGACGTCCGACCTTTGTATTCTGTTTTTGCTTCGTTTAAAACTTATTTATTTTCTATTGGTAAGGACGAAATAAGTTTTGCGGATAATCTGAGGACTAATCTCGCGTCTACGGCATTTACTTTGCCGTCTCCGTTTACATCGCAGCGAACGATCTGATCCGCGTCAAATGTTACGAGTTTTGCAGAACATCTGAGCACAAGTCTCGCGTCTACGGCATTCACTTTGCCGTCGCCATTCGCGTCGCCGTAAAGTATATTGACAGGCTTATCCGAAGAGGGTTCTTCTTTTGAAGTCGGCTCTTTTTTGGAAGTGGGCTCATCTTTGGAAGTGGGCTCTTTTTTGGAAGTGGGCTCTTCTTTGGAATCTATAGCAAGAGGATCGCTTGTCTTTGTAGCGCTGAGATATTTGCCTGACTTAGCGTCGTAAGAAGATATTTTGTATCCTGCCGACCAGTAAGTAGCCTTATGCTCCGCGTTTGACTTAGTATTGTCTGTGTGCTCCAACAGAGCGAAGAGAAGAGAATCTACAGTCTTTATTGTGGAAGATACGAGAGGATTGTTGAACGGATTGTCCGCATTTGTATTTGTGTAGAATACCTTGAGGAGATCTTCCGACTTTACATCTGTGATAGCAGGGAAGAGCTTGTTCATGAAGAAGTTTTCGGTGTCGAATGTGAATGTAGCGTCATCGCCTGCGCCGTTGAGGAATGAGAGCGAGAAGAGTTCATTGAGAACTACGTCAAGTTTGTAGAACGGGCCGTAAGAAGAATCCGCAAGACCGTCGGCTACAGCGGGAACGCCTTTGATGTAGTTGAGAGCCCAGTTGACAATGTCATCAAGTTCTTCCGTCCATTCGGATTTGTACGAAGCCGTGTAGTTTGTGGATTTGTCAAGCCAGTATTCGGCAACTTTCATTCCGATGGAAGCTATCTCGTCATAATACTTCGCCTGACTTAAGTTCTTGACCACTCCGTTGTTCATTGTGGCTTTTTCAAAATCGGAAAGCTTAACTGTAGCAGCCTGATCGGGCATCCATTTTGATACCGCGGCGTCAACTGCGAGAACCGCCATTTTTTCAAGAGAATCCGCAGCCTTGAGTCCGTCGTTTGAGACATATGAGCCGAACCATCCGGGGTAGAACATCTTGAGAACTTCTACCGCCATCTGCTCGGATGTCATAGCGTTTACAGTAGCGTCATTTGCAAATTTGGAGAAATCATAGCCGTAGAATTTTCCGCCGTTTGTTGTGGCGAATGTCTTAAGGGCGTATCCCAATAATTTTCTGATGTTTGAGTCAAGCTTTGAGTTGTCGCCTTTTTCAAGAGCTGTAGCTTTCTTAGCGTCTGATGTGAGAAGAGTATTTACGAGGTCTACAAGTATGTTGTTGATTGACTCCGCTATGCCGGCGGACGCGTATGACGAGAAGTCAATGGTGCTGTTTGTGAATTTGTATCCTTTAACGTCTACTATCTTTTCAACGACAGCCTTTACCTCGGGAGCTTTTTCGAGAGCTTTTGTAAGAGTATCTTTTAAGTTTACGTTGAGAGCGTCAACTGCATATGTCTCGTAAGCTGCCTGACCGTATTTGCCGATGAGCTGAGCGAGATTCATTTTGAGAGCCGCATCGCACTCGTCTTTGGAAACAGTGAGAACTTTCTTGTTCGCTCCGCCCTTTGTGTAGTCCTTGTTGGTTGCAACGTTTACAAGAGCTGCGGCAAGAAGCTCGTCTGCTGTGTAAGAAGCGTAATCGGAATCCGCATAAGCCGTTTTAATAACGTACTTCGTCTTTCCGTCGTCCTGAACCTGAGCCGTCTTTTCAGCGAGAAGTCCCTCGTAGATAGCTTTCTTGATTAATGAACCGAGATTTGCGATCTGCTCGTTTACTTTTTTGATATCTACGGCTTTATCAATGGTTGATCCCATTGTAAAGTTGCCCGAAAGAGCATGCTCTACCAACGTCTTTGTTTTGCTTGAGCCGAGGAATTTGAACACGTCCATGATTATCGTGTAATCATTTGAACTGCTTCTCTGGATTGCGTTCTTTCCCGATTTGAACATTGTTACGTCGAGATACTGAAGGTCGCCGTATGTCTTTTTGCCTGAAACAAGGTTTCCTGCCAAGACAAGAGTGTTGAGTATTCCGTTTACGCTGTTGAGATCGATTTTCGGAATGAGTGTTCTTACGATGCTCGGAATCTTGGAGTTCAGATTTGCGTCAGCTAAAGCCTTGTCGGCGTAGTTGAGAAGCGAGGTGGCGAGCTGCTGGGAAGTGGCCGTGTTGTAGTCAATTCCGTCAGCTTTCGCCTGCTCCTGAAGAGCTTTGACGAATGTGAACGAGAGATTGAGAGCGGTGGGAGTTATTTCGTCGCCTCTGTCTGAAATATCGGTAAGAAGCTGTGTCGCGACAACTTGTAAGTTGTCGAGCGAAAGGTAAGCTTCAACCGATTCGGTGTTTCTGTCAGCCGCCATTGAACTCATCGGTACAGATGCTAACATCAAAACGACAGACATGATTACCGCAATGATTTTTGTGGATCTTTTCATGATTTAGTAGATCTTCCTTTCCCGGGCAAATGCCCAAAATATTATTTTTTTGTTTCCGTCCGTTTTTCTTCGGTGTGAAACCCGAGGCATAAAGCCTTTCCGAATTATATTTTCGTTCAGCAAACTTGATTTAATATTTAATCAAATCGGGAAAAATCCAAACGGACAAGCGAGACGGACAAGCGAGGCGATTTTTTCGCTCCGTCTTAATTACAATTTTAATATAAAATCTGTCCTGTGTCAATACTTCCAATTTGTTGAAAATGAGCCTTTTATTTTGGCTATTTTGACGAAAGTTCAGTACGGTGAGAAATCCTCTTGAAAAAACCTCATGAAAAATTTATAATTGCCTTAAATATAAAAAGGAAAGAGTGGAACTTTGATGAACTCGCTTGAACAGAGAATATTAAAGGACGGAATAGTCCTCGATTCGGATATATTGAAAGTCGATTCTTTTTTAAATCATCAGGTTGACGTAAAACTGCTCAAAGCGATGGGCTCGGAATTTCTTGAGCTTTTCAGCGATAAAAAAGATGAAATAAATAAAATTTTAACCATAGAAGCTTCCGGAATAGCCATTGCGGCTTTTGTTGCGGAGGCTTTTAATGTTCCCATGGTTTTCGCAAAAAAAGGCGAGCATAAAAATGTGGGAAACGACGTCTATACCGCCGATGTATATTCGTTCACAAAGGGCAGAACATACGAAATAGCAGTATCGAAAAAATATATCAACAAAGTCGATAAAATTTTAGTGATAGATGATTTTCTCGCAAACGGACAGGCTGTATTGGGGCTTAAATCCCTTATTGAGCAGGGAGGCGCTGAAATGGTCGGCGCAGGCATCGCAATCGAAAAAGCTTTTCAGCCCGGCAGACAGAAACTTAAAGAGGCGGGAATAGATCTGCGCGCACTCGCCGTAATAGAGTCTATGAGCCCCGAAACCGGTGTAAAATTCGGAACAAACTGAAATTTTTTGCCCCGCTTTGATTTGATAATATAAAATAATTAAAAAATTACAGTTTTGAAATATATTTGAAATGACTTGATTTAAGGTTCGTTTATGAATATAATTTCATTCGTAGCTGTGAAATTCGTTGAATCAAGCTTTTTACGGCGCTTTTGAAAGTTTTTTCATCATCGGCATTAAAAATAAATTAAACCGCGTTTTACTCAAGATATTTTTTGCCGGATTCATTTTCGTATATAAAGGTTTTGCGCCTGTTATATAAAATTTTGTTTACCGTCTTAGGAGGAAAAACGGTTATGAAAAAATCAGTCAAAATTATCAGCCTGATTCTCGCTGTCTGCATGGTTATTTTCGCATTTGCGTCATGCGGCAAGGGAGGCAAAGAGGAAGAGTCGTCTTCGGAAGCTGCTTCTGAAGGAGTATCTCAGTCTGCCGCAGCACTCAAACCCATTGCCAAAGAGAATCTTAAAATCGGATTCATCACTCTTCACGACAACAACTCCACCTACGACAAAAACTTCATCGATTCAATAGATGAGGTCAAGAAGTCCCTCGGACTTTCCGACGACCAGGTTCTTCTCAGAACAAACGTAGACGAATCAGACGCATGCCTTACGACTGCCGAGGAACTCGTAGATGCAGGCTGCAACCTTATATTTGCGGATTCATTCGGTCACGAGCCCTATCTTAAACAGTGCGCGGAAGAAAACCCCACGGTTCAGTTCTGCCACGCGTCGGGCGATCTCGCTCATACATCGGGACTTGCCAACTTCCACAACGCTTTCGCCGCTATCTACGAAGGCAGATATCTTGCAGGCGTTGCAGCAGGAATGAAACTCAACGAGATGATCTCCGAAGGAAAAATCACAGCCGACAAGGCTAAGATGGGCTATGTAGGCGCTTATCCCTACGCAGAGGTTAAATCCGGCTACACATCTTTCTATCTCGGAGCCAAGAGCCAGTGCCCGACAGTTACTATGGAGGTTAAATTCACAAACTCCTGGTATGACGAGGCTCTTGAGAAAGAGACGGCAAACGCTCTTATTTCCGACGGCTGCGTACTTATTTCCCAGCATGCCGACTCAATGGGCGCTCCCACGGCTTGCGAGGAAGCGGGCGTTCCGAATGTATCTTACAACGGTTCCACCATTGAAGCATGCCCCAACACATTTATCATCTCTTCAAGAATCAACTGGACACCTTACTATGAGTATATGATTAACTGCCTTATAAAGGGTCAGGCTATAGACACCGACTGGACAGGCACAATTTCTACCGGTTCCGTTGAAATCACGGCTTTGAACGACAAGGTTGCCGCTAAGGGCACGCAGGAAAAACTTGACGAGGTCAAGAAAGAACTTGAGGCGGGCACTCTTCACGTATTCGACACATCCACATTCACAGTAGACGGCAAGGCTCTTCCCGACGGCTACAAGGCTGATGTTGATTACGATGACAAATATACTCCGGATACGGCTGTTGTATCCGACGGCTACTTCCATGAGTCAGAGTACAGATCTGCTCCTTACTTCTTCGTAGACATCGACGGAATCGATGTTCCCGATCAGGCTTGACAACTTGACAGCATATAATTTAACTTGACGCAGGCGGGGCAGCAGTCCCGCCTGTTTTTTTTCGCGGAAAAATATTATCCGTAAAACCTTCCGGCGGAAAATTTCCGATTAAAAAAACCTTTTATGTTATATCTTAGAGCAATTTGAAAAATATCAATATTTAATTAATAAAAATTGTTTTATATTCCTTTTATGAATAATAATTTATATATATTCATTATATAATTAATAAATGAATTTTCTCGTATTAATTCAAATCGGCTTGTAAACAGGGGGTCAGGATTTGGAAAAAGAAGTTCCCGTATTGGAATTGAGGCATGTCACAAAAACTTTCGGCAAAGTTGTCGCAAACAGGGATGTGAGCATGTCTGTCAGGAAAGGCGAGATTTTGTCGGTTCTCGGCGAAAACGGGTCGGGCAAAACCACACTTATGAATATGATAGCCGGAATATATTATCCGGACGAAGGTCAGATTTTCATCAACGGCAGAGAAGTCTCGATAACGTCGCCAAAGGTGGCGTTTGACAACGGAATAGGCATGATACATCAGCATTTCAAGCTTGTAGATGTGTTCAACGCCACGGAAAATATAATTCTCGGTCTTAAAGGAAAGGGCAGATACAATCTTAAGGCGGCGGAAAAAAAGGTTTCCGAAATTACCGCAAAGTACGGTTTTGACTTGGATCCCAAAAAGAAAATATACAACATGTCCGTTTCCGAAAAGCAGACCGTTGAAATAGTAAAGGTGCTTTACAGGGGAGCGGAAATATTCATTCTCGACGAGCCGACCGCCGTTTTGACGCCTCAGGAGACGGAAAAGCTTTTCGCCGTGCTCAGAAAAATGAGAGACGACGGAAAGACAATTATCATAATAACCCATAAGCTTCGTGAGGTTATGGAAATTTCCGACAGAGTAACTATTCTCAGAAAAGGCGAATATATCGACACGGTAAATACAAAAGACGCTACCGAAAAACTTCTGACCGATATGATGGTAGGTCAGTCTACCGATTTGAATATAGACCGCCCCGAACCCAAGAATGTCTGCGACAGACTGATTGTCAAAGACCTGAACGTCACGTCGTCTGACGGAGTCAAAAAGGTTGACGGAGTTTCTTTTGTCGCTAAGAGCGGAGAAATTCTCGGCATTGCCGGAATCGCGAATTCCGGTCAGAGGGAGCTTCTCGAGGCTATTGCCGGACTTCAGAAAATCGACTCCGGTGAAATTATCTACGTAGATCCGAAGACAAATGAAGAAATTGATCTGAGGGACAAAAACGTAGAACAAATCAGAAATCTCGGCGTCAGGCTTTCATTCGTTCCGGAGGACAGACTCGGAATGGGTCTTGTGGGCGATATGAATATCCCTTACAACATGATGCTCAGATCTTATAATAAAGGCAAATCGGAATTTCTTCATACCTCCGAACCGAAAAAGCTTGCGAAGGACGTCGTCGAACAGCTAAATGTCGTAACTCCGGGACTTGATACGCCCGTAAGAGAACTGTCCGGAGGAAATGTTCAGAAAGTTTTAGTCGGAAGAGAGATAGCGTCGTCCCCGACAGTTATGATGGCGGCGTATCCGGCGAGAGGACTTGATATTAATTCATCTTATCTTATCTACGATCTTTTGAATAAACAGAAGAAATCCGGCGCAGCTGTGATTTTCGTAGGCGAGGATCTCGATGTTCTTATAGCTTTATGCGACAGAATACTTGTACTCTGCGGCGGAAAGATAAGCGGTGTTGTAGACGGAAGAAAAGCCGACAAAAATGAGATAGGACTTCTTATGACAAATCTTCCGGAAAAAGAAAAAATCGAATCCGATTCGGGAAAGGACGTAAGCGGCAATGGCAGATAAATCTTTATCCGGCGAGAAAAAATTTCACGTTGTAAAAAGAACGGGCATACCTGTCTGGAGAGCTTGGCTTATAAGAATAATAGCCGTCTTTTTGGCTTTAATAGTAGCAGGCATATTCGTAATGGTCGTAACAAAACTCAACCCTATCGACGTGTACAAAACCATGTTTGACGGAGCGTTCGGAACAGGCAGAAAATTGTGGTCTCTCGCTCAAAATACGGCTATACTCCTCTGTATTTCACTTGCGGTGACGCCCGCGTTTAAAATGAAATTCTGGAATATCGGCGCCGAAGGTCAGGTAATGGCCGGATGCATCGCCACGGCGACGGTAATGATTCTTTTAGGCGGAAAGATGCCGACATGGGCGCTGATGATTGTGATGATTGTTTCGTCTGTTCTCGCAGGCGTTGTCTGGGGAATAATTCCGGCGTTTTTCAAAGCATACTGGAATACGAACGAGACGCTTTTTACCCTTATGATGAACTATATAGCCATTCAGCTCGCGTCTTATCTTTCAACTGTTTGGGAAAATCCCGCCGGTTCGGCTCATATCGGTATTATCAATTCGGCGTCCAAGGCCGGATGGCTCCCGACGCTTTTCGGTAAAAAATACCTTCTCAACATAATTATTGTAGCTGTAATCACGGTAGCTTTATACCTCTATTTTAAATTTTCAAAGCACGGATATGAAATAGCAGTCGTTGGCGAAAGCCAAAATACGGCGAGATACGTCGGAATGAACGTAAAAAAAATAATTATCAGGACTATGGCTCTGTCAGGCGCGCTCTGCGGAATCGCGGGACTTTTAATAGTAGCCGGAACAGATCACACTCTTTCTTCCTCATCTGTAGGCGGTCAGGGATTTACCGCCGTTATGGTATCGTGGCTCGCTAAATTCAATCCGTTTACCATGATTCTCACGTCGGGACTTATAGCGGCTCTCGGCAAGGGAGCGTCGGAAATAGCTCAGGAATTCAATCTGAACGACTCGATAGCGGACATAATAACGGGAATAATAATTTTCTTTATTATCGGCTGCGAATTTTTCATAAACTACAAGATAGTAAGATCTAACAGGGTGAATTCCAAAATAGTCAAAATTCAGCCGGAAAATGAAACGGCTCAATCTAATATTACGGAAGGAGAGAAGGCTTAAATGAACACAATAGCTCTTTTCATATCAAGGGCGGTAGTGCAGGGCATTCCTCTCGTCTACGGTTCTACCGGCGAAATTATCACCGAAAAAGCCGGACATCTTAACCTTGGAATCCCCGGCGTCATGTATGTCGGAGCCGTATCCGGGGTAATAGGCTCGTTCTTCTATGAGAAAAACAACCCCGGCGCGCTCAATCCGTTTCTCGCTATAATAATTCCTTTAATATGTTCGCTCTTCGGCTCTCTTGTTATGTCTCTTATATACGCGTTTCTTACGGTCACGCTCAGGGCGAATCAGAATGTTACGGGTCTTGCACTCACCACATTCGGCGTCGGATTTGGAAATTTCTTCGGCGGATCTCTCGCGACAATATACGGCTCGGGCGGATCTCTCGCTCTCAGAAGGACAAGTATAATTTTCAAAACTGCTCTGCCTTTTGCGTCAAAGCTCGGCAATTTCGGAACGATATTTTTCTCGTACAGCTTTCTTGCGTATCTCGCGATAATAATCGCGATACTCGCTCAGGTATTTTTGACAAAGACGAGAGCAGGACTTAATCTCAGAGCCGTCGGCGAAAGTCCCGCCACGGCGGACGCGGCAGGAATAAACGTCACAAAATACAAATACCTCGCAATAATAATCGGCGGAATGATCGCGGGTCTCGGCGGACTATACTTCACTATGGATTATACGTCAGGAGTATGGTCAAACGGCGGATTCGGCGACAGAGGATGGCTCGCTATCGCACTTGTAATATTCGCCATTTGGAATCCCGACATCGGAATATTGGGCTCTATTCTTTTCGGCGGACTTTATGTAATTTACATCTTCATCCCCGGACTTTCGAGAAGTTCGCAGGAGCTTATCATGATGCTTCCGTATGTCGTAACGCTCATTGTTCTTGTAATCACTTCAATGAGAAAGAAAAGAGAAAATCAGCCGCCCGCATCGCTCGGTCTTTCCTATTTCAGAGAGGAAAGGTAACGTTTAATATCGGGCAATCTTGCAGTCAAAAAATTCAGACCGGTTTCAGCCGGTCTGTTTTTGTTTCGTATATTTCAAAAAATACCCTTGCCTCTGCCACAGAATACTCGGAGCCGAGATAGTGATTGCCGAGAAGTTTCATTGTCGGCATATACAATCTGTTAAATTCCCGCACCTTTGAAATCAAATTAATCTGTTCCATTTTATCCCTCTCGATTTAGTGGAATTTGTCAACTTTTTTTGCAAAAAAAAACGGCAAAGATGTTATTCCCTGCCGTTATTTTATTTATCGGAAATCCGGCTGTTGTCAGAAAAATTCGGTATTTCCGGTTTATTGCAAAACATGACGGAAAAAATTGCTTTTTTCCCTCTCCGTTTCGTACGGTCTTTTTTATATCAGACTCTTTTCCATTTCGCGCCGTCTTTTGTATCTATTATCTCAATGCCTTTTGCCTTCAGCTCATCTCTGATTCTGTCGGCCTCGGCCCAGTTTTTATTTTTTCTCGCCTCTGCGCGCTCAAGAACGAGATTGTCTATTTCTTTGTCCTCTTCGGATTTGCCGCTTTCGTCAGTTTCCTTATGTTTTGATTTTTCGGCTTCTTCAATCAACCCGAGAGAAAGAACGGAGTCAAATTTCTTTATAAGCTCAAGCTTTGTATGTCCGTTCGTGTCGAATTTCAATACGTCATAAATCGTTGTAAGTCCCAAAGATGTGTTCAGGTCGTTTCCGAGAGCGTCGTCAAACTCCATTTCAAGAGCCGTTGCCGCTTTTTCGTCATATCCGCCCTCGTCTTTTATCGCCGCTATTCTTGAAACTAATTTGTCGTAAGCCGCCTGTGCGTTGTCGAGATTGTCGTAAGAAAATTCCTGTGTTTTTCTGTAATGAGACTGAAGGATGAACATTCTGTATGCGAGCGGATTGTAACCCTTGTTTTCGAGAGTAGATACGGTCAGAAATTCGCCTTTTGATTTTGACATCTTTCCCTCTGATGTGTTGAGGTGAAGGACGTGCATCCAGTAATTGCACCATTTGTGACCGAGATACGACTCGCTTTGAGCTATCTCGTTTGTGTGGTGCGGAAACTGATTGTCTATTCCGCCGCAGTGTATGTCGAGCTTTTCGCCGTTATATTTCATCGATATTGTAGAACACTCGATATGCCATCCGGGATAGCCCAAACCCCACGGACTTTCCCATTTGAGTTCCTGATCCTCAAATTTTGACTTTGTGAACCACAAGACGAAATCTGTCTTGTTCTTTTTGTTTTTGTCTACGCCAACCGAATCTCTTACGCCTTCCTGAAGGTCGTCCGCTTCGAAATTGTTGAAAACATAGTAATCGTCAAGTTTTGATGTGTCAAAATAGACGTTCCCTCCGGCGATGTACGCGTAACCCGAGTCGAGAAGTTTTTCGATTACTTTTATCATATCATTGACGCATCCTGTGGCAGGCTGAATTACCTCGGGTTTTTTGATGTTAAGTTTTTCGCAGTCCGAGAAAAACGCGTCTGTGTAATATTTCGCGATTTGCAGAACTGTCTTGTGCTCTCTTTTAGCGCCTTTCAGCATCTTGTCCTCGCCGGTGTCGCCGTCCGATGTGAGGTGACCGACGTCTGTAATATTCATTACTCTGTGAACTTCAAGTCCCGTATAATTTAAATATTTTTCGAGTATGTCCTCGAAAATATAAGTTCTGAGATTGCCTATGTGTGCAAAGTGGTATACTGTCGGACCGCATGTGTACATTTCGACATGACCCGGTCTGTTCGGTATAAATTCCTCTTTTGTATGACTTGCAGAATTGTAAATTATCATAAATATTGTCCCTCTTGTTTGCTTTTTCTGATTAATGACGCGCGCGATAATTTTTGACCGTTTGACAAAAAAGCGCGGTTAAAAATATTTTCGTCTATTTATCCTAACGCTTATTATTTTGTTTTTCAAGTTCGGCATTTCTTTTTTCGAGTTTGTCAACTTTTTTGTTCAGCTCTTTAATTTCCGTGCTCAGCCTCTCTATTTCGTTCCAAACCGGGTCGGGAATGTCGTTTTGATTCATGTAATCTATCCTGACTCCGTCGAGTTTTACTACCTTTGCCGGAACTCCGACCGCGGTTGAATTAGATGGTATGTCCTTTAAAACTACAGAGCCTGCGGCGATTTTTGTGTTGTCGCCTATTTTTACCGGTCCTAAAATTTTTGCTCCTGCGCCTATCATCACGTTTGAACCGACTGTGGGGTGTCTTTTTCCCGTGTCTTTTCCTGTGCCGCCCAAAGTGGCATTCTGATACATCGTGACGTCGTCGCCTATTTCGGACGTCTCTCCAATAACTATGCCGTGACCGTGGTCAATAAAAAATCTTTTTCCGATTTTTGCGCCGGGATGAATTTCGATTCCGGTCACCTTTGCGGAATGTTGGCTGATAGCCCTCGCGGCGTATTCCATGTCGTGGGTGTAGAACCAGTGCGCCACTCTGTGAGACGCGACGGCTCTGAGACCGGGATAAAGCGTCAATATCTCGAACGTCGTTTTAGCGGCGGGGTCTCGGGCTTTTACGCTTTCAATCTCTTTATTTAATTCGTCTTTTAGCTTTTTTAGCTTCTCCATATTTATTTTCACTTATAATTATATAATTATTTTTTTGTTATACATTAAAACAATAACGTTTATTTTTTCTTTTGTCAACCTGTTTTTTAAAATAGCTATTGCATTTTTTCTTAAGATCGGTTATAATGTTTTTCGTTACGGAAAGAATAGTGTGTTTTGCCGTTGGTCGGGTGAAAATTTTTTCTGTTCCGATTGCATAAGACATTTATTTTCCGGACGCTTAGCTCAGTTGGTAGAGCATTCGCTTGACGTGCGAAGGGTCAGCGGTTCGAGTCCGTTAGCGTCCACCATTTTCTTTCTGTAATTTTTTTTTGCAAAAAAATATAAGGACGTCAAAAAGCCGACGTCCTTTTTTTGACGGATATTTTTCCGTCAATATGCTTTAGGTTTGATTATTTTCTAAAACTCAGAACGCTGTCCGGTCAGTGGAGAGCATCATCCGATTTTAAGACTTTAATAATTTCGCCTATATAAATCTCGTGGTAATCTCCGTTATACCATCTTTCAATTATATCTTTATCAACGAAGTCGTTTTCCTCCATTGGACATCGAAAAGCTTTTTTGCATATGAACACATACTTCGCCTCGTCAAAATATACTGTTTCGTCTGAATAAACGGGGGTAAGCCCGCATTTTTTTATTTTGTCTTCATTCGCGCCTGTCGCCGAACCGAGATATCCCATTTCTTTTCTGAACTTTTTGCCCATTACAGATACCGAGAAGATATCGTTTTCGTCCATGAGACGCTTTGTAAATCTCTGAGGTCTCACGTAGACAGTTGCCACAGGACCGCCCCAGAGCGTACCGAGACCTCCCCATGAAACAGTCATGGAGTTAAACCCAGTTTTTTCATTGCCGGAATTTAAGGCGCACCAATCCTCGTCAAAAACTTTGAAAGGAAACAGCTCAACCGATTTTACGTCAATTTCTGTCATAATGTCCTCCGGAAAAACTTTTTTCATTGATAATTGTATCATAAAATCGTGTATTTGCAAATTGTTTTTTAACGTGAATAAAAAAAATTATTCAAACAGAAACCTCGGATAGCCCGAGGTCTCTGTTTGAAAGGAATTTGTGTTTTTATGAAGGATTCATTTATGAAAAAATCATTTTTTGACGCTTATCTTTGTCTTCATGTACCATCTCCTTGATTGCAATTAAATAATAACCTGTCACGCTTGAAGAAAACTAAAGTAAACTTTAAATTTAATTAAAATTTTTTTACGAAGACACTAAACGTTCTCAAGCAATGAAAAGCGTCGCCGCCGCCTGATTCGGCGGTTCATTTTTTTGAATATAAAAAATTTTCGCAGCCTATTTCTTTTTTATTTATTTTATGATATGATATCTTTGAAATGAATTGATTTTCATAATAAATAAAAGGAGCGATAATAAATGGAAATGAAATTTTATCAATGCGCCCACTGCGGACAAATCATTGCGAAAGTCAAAGACACGGGCGTTCCGGTTATCTGCTGCGGTGAACCTATGAAGGAGATTATCCCGTGTTCTACGGACGCGTCCGTTGAGAAACACGTCCCAGTTGTCAAAGTTGAAGGCGATACCGTAATTGTTACAGTCGGCTCGGTGGAGCACCCGATGCTGCCGGAACACTATATTGAGTGGATATCTCTTCAGACAAAACAGGGAAATCAGAGAAAAGAACTCAAGCCCGGCGGCGAACCGAAAGCTTGTTTTAAAATCTGCGAGGGCGACGAGGTAGAGGCTGTATACGCTTATTGCAATCTCCACAGCCTTTGGAAAGCATAATTAAAATTTTTCGTATGCGGAATATGATTATTCCGTATACAATGAAAAATCCGTCGGTTCCGTTCGGCATGTTAAGAAAGCCGGCGGAGCCGATTTTTATTTTACGTTTTTTTAAAAACAATAAATTCCGCTTCCCGTGACGCCAAGGACGAACCGACAAAAAATTTCGGCGTTTTCAAAATAAAAGCTTGCAATTACACAAAGACTGTGATAATATATTCAAGCAAGATAAATTTCCTGATTAGGGTTTACCGAAATTCAATTCCGGGTGTGGCGCAGTTGGGAGCGCGCTTGACTGGGGGTCAAGAGGCCGTGAGTTCAAGTCTCGCCACGTGGAAATATTGTGGGCGCGGAGGTCAAACAATGAGCGATAAAAACGCTAACAAATCCGAGAAGAAACCTATTTTTAAGAAGTGGTGGTTCTGGGTAATCATAGTTATTGTACTAGTTGGAATTGCGGGCGCTGCTGGTGGCAACAATAATGAACCGACAAAAGTTGATTCGAATACATCTTCATCTGAGCAGAAAAGCGAAGAAAAGACCGACTTCGCCGTGGGCGACGTTATTGCTTATGATGGCAAAGAGATAACCGTGGTTTCCGTACAGAGAAACTATGATTCAGGCAACGAGTATTATAAGCCTGAGTCCGGCAAAGAATTCGTCAAGATTAGTATAAAAATTGAAAATAAATCCGATTCCAAGATGTCTTATAATACCTATGACTGGGAAATTCAGGACAGTGATGGGGATATCCAGAGCGCAGACGGCGGCCTTCAGTTCACTGTTGATGGTGCCCTAAATAGTGGCGACTTGGCTCCTGGCGGCAAAAAGAGTGCTGATTTATATTTCCAGGTCCCTAGTGGCGATTCGAATCTTGTATTACACTACAAATCGTCACTTTGGTCCGACAAGACTGTTAATATCAAGCTTTAAGCTCAAAAGAGTGCCAATGGCACTCTTTTTTGTTTACCTCAATAATCCCATCTAGTGCGCATTTTGACGCCAGCTTTCTTGAGCCTGCGACTGACGGCATTATCTGAAATATGATACCTCTCAGCTAGCTGTTTGGTAGTCCAGCCAGACTCATAAAGTTTGATGGCTTCGTTTAGTTCAATCTTCTCAATGGAGACTTTGACGCCCTGCTTTCTGAGATTATTGGCAATAGTGCTGCGATGGCAGTTGAAGGCTTCAGCGAGCTCATATGTCGACTCACCATTCTGGTATCTCTGAATAATTTGTTCTATTTCTTCGGGTTTTAGATGTTTTTGTTGCTGAGTGATGCCTTTTACGATAGAATTGGGGTCGTAGGAAGAATCGACAAGCACTTGATCCGATTCGGACTTCACGGGGATAGACACCTTGATTGCCTTGACTTTTTCAGAAAGCATTTTATAGTTCGAATTGAGCCCCGTTAGTCCCACCATTTTCTTTCTGTAATTTTTTTTTGCAAAAAAATATAAGGACGTCAAAAAGCCGACGTCCTTTTTTTGACGGATATTTTTCCGTCAATATGCTTTAGGTTTGATTATTTTCTAAAACTCAGAACGCTGTCCGGTCAGTGGAGAGCATCATCCGATTTTAAGACTTTAATAATTTCGCCTATATAAATCTCGTGGTAATCTCCGTTATACCATCTTTCAATTATATCTTTATCAACGAAGTCGTTTTCCTCCATTGGACATCGAAAAGCTTTTTTGCATATGAACACATACTTCGCCTCGTCAAAATATACTGTTTCGTCTGAATAAACGGGGGTAAGCCCGCATTTTTTTATTTTGTCTTCATTCGCGCCTGTCGCCGAACCGAGATATCCCATTTCTTTTCTGAACTTTTTGCCCATTACAGATACCGAGAAGATATCGTTTTCGTCCATGAGACGCTTTGTAAATCTCTGAGGTCTCACGTAGACAGTTGCCACAGGACCGCCCCAGAGCGTACCGAGACCTCCCCATGAAACAGTCATGGAGTTAAACCCAGTTTTTTCATTGCCGGAATTTAAGGCGCACCAATCCTCGTCAAAAACTTTGAAAGGAAACAGCTCAACCGATTTTACGTCAATTTCTGTCATAATGTCCTCCGGAAAAACTTTTTTCATTGATAATTGTATCATAAAATCGTGTATTTGCAAATTGTTTTTTAACGTGAATAAAAAAAATTATTCAAACAGAAACCTCGGATAGCCCGAGGTCTCTGTTTGAAAGGAATTTGTGTTTTTATGAAGGATTCATTTATGAAAAAATCATTTTTTGACGCTTATCTTTGTCTTCATGTACCATCTCCTTGATTGCAATTAAATAATAACCTGTCACGCTTGAAGAAAACTAAAGTAAACTTTAAATTTAATTAAAATTTTTTTACGAAGACACTAAACGTTCTCAAGCAATGAAAAGCGTCGCCGCCGCCTGATTCGGCGGTTCATTTTTTTGAATATAAAAAATTTTCGCAGCCTATTTCTTTTTTATTTATTTTATGATATGATATCTTTGAAATGAATTGATTTTCATAATAAATAAAAGGAGCGATAATAAATGGAAATGAAATTTTATCAATGCGCCCACTGCGGACAAATCATTGCGAAAGTCAAAGACACGGGCGTTCCGGTTATCTGCTGCGGTGAACCTATGAAGGAGATTATCCCGTGTTCTACGGACGCGTCCGTTGAGAAACACGTCCCAGTTGTCAAAGTTGAAGGCGATACCGTAATTGTTACAGTCGGCTCGGTGGAGCACCCGATGCTGCCGGAACACTATATTGAGTGGATATCTCTTCAGACAAAACAGGGAAATCAGAGAAAAGAACTCAAGCCCGGCGGCGAACCGAAAGCTTGTTTTAAAATCTGCGAGGGCGACGAGGTAGAGGCTGTATACGCTTATTGCAATCTCCACAGCCTTTGGAAAGCATAATTAAAATTTTTCGTATGCGGAATATGATTATTCCGTATACAATGAAAAATCCGTCGGTTCCGTTCGGCATGTTAAGAAAGCCGGCGGAGCCGATTTTTATTTTACGTTTTTTTAAAAACAATAAATTCCGCTTCCCGTGACGCCAAGGACGAACCGACAAAAAATTTCGGCGTTTTCAAAATAAAAGCTTGCAATTACACAAAGACTGTGATAATATATTCAAGCAAGATAAATTTCCTGATTAGGGTTTACCGAAATTCAATTCCGGGTGTGGCGCAGTTGGGAGCGCGCTTGACTGGGGGTCAAGAGGCCGTGAGTTCAAGTCTCGCCACTCGGACCAGTCGAGGACCTCGACACGCAATTCAAGCGGTTGAGGTTCTTTTTTTATGGGGTTTTTTCTCGTAATTCAAGCCTATTATAAACACTCGAACCGGTCGAGAACCTTAACACGCGATTCAAGCGGTTGAGGTTCTTTTTTATGGGGTTTTTTCTCGTAATTCAAGCCTGTTATATACACTCGATTCGATTGAAGTCTCGACATGTTTCGAACATTGTCGTTTTTTTTGTTTATTAGATTCCGAAAAAGTTTTTTACAAAAAAATCATTTCGGTTTTTTGCCGTTCATTTTATTTTTTTATTGATAAAATTATTTTTTTCTGATAATATGAAAAATGAACATAATAACAGGAGGAGAATGTGTATGGTAAAGTTGAGCAAAAACGGGAAAATTCTTTTATTTGCCGCAGTTGTGCTGATACTTATTGCGTCTGTCTTCAGGGAGATTTCCAAAATCGCGCCGGGACGCATGATATTCGGCGTCATTCGTTCTGCTGTTTATATTTTGGTTTTTTCCGTTTGGGGATATCTTCTTTCAAAAAGAATAATCCGTCCGCAGCTGAAAAGGTTTATGACTGAAATCGCCGCCTGTCTTTCATTATGGTTTATTTTCCGCACGCTGAAATATCAATTTCTGACTTTAGAAAAAACGCTGACGGCAAACAGATACTGCTGGTACGCTTTTTATATACCGATAATTCTTCTTCCTCTTCTGTCGCTTTTTGCGGCGTTTTCGATAGGAAAACCGGAATCATATAAAATTCCCGGTATTATCAGGCTTCTCAACCTTCCTGCCGTCATTCTTATAGCACTTGTATTTACAAATGATTTTCATCAGAAGGTGTTTTATTTTCCCGACGGCGTCTCCTCTTACGATAACGGCGTAAGCTACGAGTACGGCGTCGTATACTGGATAATACTTGCTTATGTCGTCATTCTCGGAGTTTCCGCATTTGTAATGATTTTCATAAAATGCCGAATACCCGGCAGTGGAAAATTTCTCGTGCTTCCTTTAATTCCGGCGGCGGTAGTCGTAGTCTACAGCGTGCTTTTTCACGCCGCCAATTCGTTTATCATCAATATCGCCGGTGATATGACGGCCGTTTACTGCGTCTGGACAGCGCTTTTGTTTGAATGTCTTATACAGTGCGGTCTTATTCAATCAAATACCCATTACACCGAGCTATTTATGGCGTCGGATATTTCAGCGCTAATAACGGATGACGATTTGAATATCTGTTATGCTTCCGAAAATTCCGAGTCAATAGACAGTCAGACAATGACCTCCGCTTTGCACGAGCCTGTAATATCTTCGGGCGGAATCAGGCTTCGTTCCGCAAAGATTGGCGGCGGATACATATTTTGGCAGGAGGATATTTCGGATCTTCTTCTTGTTTTAAAAGTTCTGAAAGAGACAAGCGAAGAGCTTGAAAGCTACGGCGGCCTTCTTGAAGAAGAAAACAAAAAGAAGAGGCGGAGTACTGCGCTTGAAGAGAGAAAAAGGCTTTACGAGCTTATACAAGATACCGTAAGACCTCACATAGAACCGCTGAGACGGATTTCCGACGAATTGAAAAAATCGGATAATCTGGAGGAATCGAAACATATGCTCGGCAGAATCGCCGTCATAGGCGCGTATATCAAAAGGCGTACAAATTTGATAATACTTGCCGACAGACAGGGAAAGGTTAATTCGTCGGAGCTTGAGCTGTGCCTTATGGAATCTATAAATTATATCAAAGTCTACGGAGCGGCGGCGGCTTTAAATTACAGTATTACCGGCGATTTGTCTTCTTATTTCGCCGGGGAAATTTTTGACTTCTTTGAATTTGCCGCAGAAATTTCTCTTGACAGTCTATCCGGCATGGCTGTTTTCGCATCGGGAGACGAAAATAATGCTGAAATACGGATAGAACTCGCCTGTTCGGAGGATATGACCGAAATAAAAAAATATTTCGGCTCGTCTAAGGTTATAAACGATGACGGCGTATGGTACCTCACTTTGGATTTGCCCGAAAAAGGAGAATCTGCATGAAAAGAAAAAGGATAGGTACGCAGTCGATAAGGGAAAGCCTTGACAATCTGCCGAACGGTATTTGTTTTTCCGACAGAAACGGCTATATCATACTTTGCAACAGGACTATGAACAACATATGCCTTGAACTGCTGGAAAACGATTTAAAACATATTTCGGAGCTTGAAAGAGCACTGACAAATCCAAAAAACGCCGTACCGCTCGATATGGATTTATCCGAAAACGAAAAAATCATAATGATGAAAACAGGCGTAATATGGAAATTCACGCGAAGAGAAATACAAGATAAAGAGAATAACACATATATTCAATACCACGCCGTCGACGTAACAGAGCTTTATCTGAAAAAGAAAGAGTTTGAAAGAGAGAACGAACGCCTTCAGAACGTAATCGAAAGGGCGAAAAAACTTTACTCCGAGCTTGACGACATTGTGAAAGAAGAGGAAAATTTAGCAATTAAAACAAAAGTCCACGACGATATGGGTCAGCTTCTTCTGCTTACGAGGAAAATAATGTCTCAGGACAACGCGGAGGCGGATGATATCAAAAAAACCGCAAAACAATGGGAAATTATGATTTCGGCTCTCGGCAAAATTTCGGAGGAAAACGACGACGGCAAGTCATCCGTAAGACCGGCGGATCTTGAAAAAGATCTTTCCGTCATAGGAGTAAAACTTGTAATAACCGGTGATTTCCCCGAGGACAGAAAAACTGCTTCTCTTATGTCCGCCGCCATCAGAGAATCCGCCGTAAACGCCGTGCGTCATGCCAACGGAAAAGATCTGTATGTTTCGTTTTCACATTTCGGTTCAAAATTAATAGCGGAGATTACAAATTCCGGCGAAAGACCGAAAGGAAAGATCAAAGAGGGCGGAGGTCTCGGATCTCTAAGGGCAAAAACTGAAAAAGCAGGCGGAACGATGATAACGGAGAGCGAACCGGTATTCAGGCTTGTGATAACCGTTCCGGAAAAGGAGGAGAACAAATTATGAATGTGCTTCTTGTAGAGGACAGAAAAATGGCGCGCGACTGTATGACAGGGTATATAAACGCGTCCGAAAATTTTGTTCTTGCGGCTCAGACTCCGTCAGCGTCAATGGCGGAGATAATTTGCATGAAAAATAAAATAGATCTTATTTTAATGGACGTCTGTACGGCGGACAACGACGACGGCATAAATGCAGCCGCGCGGATAAAGAAAAAATTTCCGTCAATCAAGATAATAATAGTCACCGGCATGACAACTGTCGATCTCATCGAGAGAGCGAAAAAAGCCGGAGCCGACAGCTTCTGGTACAAGGAGACGGAGGGAGACGAGCTTATTGACGTAATGAACCGCACGGTTAATGGAGAAAACGTTTACCCAAAAAGTGCGCCTGTCGTTAAAATAGGAAATATGAACACATCTGAAATTTCTGAAAGAGAACTTGAAGTTTTAAGACTTATGGCGGAAGGTTATACCGATTCCGCCATAGCGAAAAAACTTTGCGTTTCGGTTCCTGCCGTCAGATACCATGTGACACAGCTTCTTCAAAAAACAGGATACGAAAACAGGGTAAAGCTTATTGCGGATCTCATCAACAAAGATTTCATCGTTCCGGATTTTTGAAAAAACAATTTAATATGCGCCGCGCTTTCGGATTTCAATCCGAAAGCGTTTTTTTGGTAAAAACTATCATTTCTGATAGGGAGTTTCCGTTCGGGGCGTTTTATAATAATATCGTACAAAGTTTAAAACGGCGAAAGGCGGGCCGCTTTGAAATGAGAACTGTAATAGTAAATATGAAGGACTATATATTTTCCGACGCCGTATCGAAGGCGCTGCGGTCTGATCCGTCGTGTGATTTTAACGTTTTAAGGGCGTCGTCCTCGTCGGAGCTTCTGAACTGCGTAGCGCAGTCGGATCCGTTCGCGGTGCTTATGGAGGTAAACGAAATGCCTCCGTATACGTTTGACGAGAGGTTGAAAACAGTAGATTTAATTAAGGGAAATTGTCCTAAATGCAAAGTAGTGTTTGTCGTCGATGAAAATTCCGAAAAGGGAGTTGCTGCAAACGTAAGGGAGGCGAAGAAAGCGGGAATAATCGATCAGTTTATCTACGGCTCGGTCAGCGCGGATTATTTGATTGCACTGACGGATACATTGTGAAAAGAAAAAAAGAGGTTAATTATGAAATCAACAAAATGTATTTTTTATAAAACGATAATATTCCTGCTGTGCGCGGTTTTGTCGTCTTCGGTTTTTACGTTCTCGGTTTTTGCCGACGCAAATTATACGGGAACGGGATCTAAAGATGACCCGTACATAGTAAAAGATTACGAATCGTTAAAAGACAGAATGTTTTGCTCCGAAAAGACTTCTGGAAACGTATATGTAAAACTCGGAAAAGACATTACATTGCCGGCGGACAAAAAAAACGAGAATTACCTTGTTGCGAATTTCAACTCGAATGTAACAGTTTATCTTGATCTTGCAGGATATGTTATTACAAGAAGATATGACGGCATCGATGCGGCTCAGATAATCGTCAACAAAGGCAATCTTATTGTAGACGATAGCGTAGGCGGCGGAAAAATAAATCTTGTAATGAATTCGGGAAAACGAAATACAGCCATGTTTCTCATATATGACGGCAGTCTGACGATAAACGGCGGAGAGTACATGATTTACCATGCCGGAGACGAAAATTACAGCTGTTCCGCAATAGCCTCCCAGGGCGGAAAAACAGTCGTCAACGACGGATTATTCAAAACAAACGGCCATCTGATTTATTTTAACGGTCAAGTCGTTGTAAACGGCGGCACGTTCGCAAGCAGTTATGACGGCAAGTTCAGCTCCTACAAAGCTTTGATGAAAAACACCGGAGAAAAAGGATCGCTTGAAATACATAATATCATAATAAATAATAATTCTAAAATGAATTATACATTTACTCCGGAAAGTGTTTATAACAAACGCGTAGTGTTGCCCTCTTCATCCGACGCGGTAATATGCAACTATTTGCAAAACGGAACGTATACTGAAAACGCATTCGACATAAAATCTAAAGTGCTTGAAATCTACGACTTTTCCGGAGAAAATTTAATAACGTCAAATCCGGATTCCGAGCATATATTAGCATCAAAATCCTCCGAAAAGACTTTTACTTTCAGCGTGTCTGATAACTACGGCGTAAAAAAAGGCGGTCTCAAATATGTGATAAAGGCTGATGTGTATAAAGATAAGTCGATTGTCAAAAGCAAATCGATAAAGAGCAATCCGCTGGAAGTTGACCAAAAGTTCACAGAGGTCGGAGAGTACGAACTCGATATCAATGCGTACTTTTACAGTAAGGTAAACGCGTCTAAACCTGCCGCACAAAAAAATATGAAAGTCAATGTAATATGCGGTGAAGCGATAATAGAATCATCATTCGTAAATTCGCCGACGCAGATAAAATTTTCTGAAAATCTGCAGGAAATATATGATTTCTATAATAAAAATCAGAATAAACAAGCGCTTGAATTTCAATGGCAGAGATATATTAAGACGGGCATGAGATCGAGATGGGTTAATATAGAAGGAGCCGATGACCCGACATTTACTCCTCCCGACAACTACAAGGGCAAGATAATCAGGGCGGCGGTTACATCAAAGTATTATAGCGGAACGATATATACAAATACCGTAATCGTCGGCAAGGCTTTAAACACATCTTCTCCGACGCTTCCGACTCTCAGCTTTAACCCCGGTGATTATTCTCACATAATACTTTCGGGAACGAAAGCCGACCAGGAATATTTAGCCGCCTCGACAGACAGCGCGCCTTCGGATTGGACCGGCGCAAAAACTGTCGAAAAAGACGGAGACAGTCTGATATTGGACTGCGCAGAAGGGAAAAACGTCTTTGTCCATACACGGATAAAAGAGACGGCAAAACAAAAAGCGAGCGAGAGCAAATTCGGAATAATTTACGCGGGAAGACCGACTAAGGCGACCGGAATAATAATCCAGTCGGGCGGAAAAACCGTTGAAAAACTGAATATCTCGACAGGTCAAATCGTAAAACTTACATCACTTCCAGAACCTTCAGATTTGGACGTATGGAACGGCTGCAGATGGTATGTTCTTGACGGAGCCGGTCTTTACGAGGACAAAGAATGTAAAACTCCGATTGAAATGGGCAAAGTTTATAAAGAAGTCTACCTCAAGGCAGGCGACTCGGCTAAAGAAAACATCAAATTGGGAACAGAGTTAACTGTCGGATACAACGAGATAATCAGCAAAAATATTATGCTGAATATTTCATCTTCTCATTCACACGTCTTCTCCGAAAATTGGAAATACGACAATAATAATCATTGGCACGAATGCGATTGCGGAGAAAAATCTGATTTGTCGGCACATTCATTTGTAGAAAAAATCGACAAGGCGGCTACTAAAACCCAAAGCGGCCTTAAACATGAGGAATGTAAAATCTGCGGATTTAAAAAAGACGCCGTAATAATTCCCGTGATTGCGGAAGATACGACGAAAGACCAAAACACAAAACCGTCGGAGGAGAAGACAACAGATACCCCTGTAGTAAAGTTTACTTTGGGCGACGTAAATTTCGACGGCAAGGTAAACGCAACCGACGCGAGAATAGCGCTCAGAATTTCGGCGAAACTTGAATCTGTTGAGAAATACAAAACGGGAGCTTTTAACGCCGCAGATATAGATAAAAACGGAAAAATATCCGCTCTTGACGCGAGAAAAATTCTGAGAGTGGCGGCGAAATTAGATAAATTTGAATAAGTAAGGGAGAAGAAAAAAATGGGACTTATCAAGGCCGGAATAGGCGCCGTTGGAGGCGTGCTTGCCGACCAGTGGAAAGAATTTTTCTACTGCGAGTCATTGCCTAACAACGTACTTATGCGCAAAGGCGAAAAACAGACAGGCAGACGTTCAACCAACACAAAAGGAAGCGACAATATCATAACAAACGGATCGGGCATCGCGGTGGCGGACGGTCAGTGTATGATAATAGTCGAACAGGGAAGGGTAGTGGATTTCTGCGCCGAACCAGGACAGTACACATATGACAAATCATCCGAACCTTCGGTTTTTTCCGGAAAGCTCAGCGAAAGCGTAAAACAGACATTTAAAACGATAGGATCGCGTTTCGCCTACGGCGGAGATACCGGAAAAGATCAGAGAGTCTACTATTTTAACACTAAAGAGATACTGAACAACAAATTCGGAACGCCCAACCCTATAATGTTCGAGGTAGTAAACAACAGAATAGGTATGAGCAGAACGGTTCAGGTCAGGTGCAACGGCACTTACACTTATATTATGTCCGATCCTCTTATGTTTTATACTAAGCTCTGCGGAAATCAGGATGAGGAATATACGACCGATCTTTTAAACGAACAGCTTAAAGAGGAATTTGTGGACGCCCTCCAGCCTGCTCTCGCCGTTCTTTCGGCGGAAGGATTGAAACCTTCTCAGATTCCGGCGAAATCAAAAGAGCTTAAAGAGGCGATGAACGACGCTCTAAAAGCGGAATGGGCAGAAAACAGAGGTCTTTCTGTAGCGAAAATAACGTTGAATCCGATAACGCTTACCGAAGCGGACATGAAGAAGATAAACGAACTCGAAGACGCGGCGACCGTCGGTTCAAATCCGTTTATGATGGCGGGAAGACAGACGGAAGGCACTCTCAAGAGTATGGAAGCCGCGGCAAACAATCCCAGCGGAGCCATGACCGGATTTATGGGAATGGGAATGGTAGGAATGGGCGCTCAGTCTGGATTTTCTCAGGCGAACGAGATGTATAAAATGGGTGTCATGCAGCAACAGCAGAATCAGCAGCAGGCTCAGAGCCAGCAGGCTCCTCCACAGCAGACTTCGCCGCAGCCTTCCGCCGGTTCATTTTCTCAGGACAAGTGGAAATGTCCAAAGTGCGGAGCAGAAGTAAGCGGAAAATTCTGTCCCGAGTGCGGAACTCCAAAACCTGAAGCGCAGGAAGGATGGACATGTTCGTGCGGAGCCGTAAATAAAGGTAAATTCTGTCAAAACTGCGGAAAGCCAAAGCCTGCGGGCGCGCCTTTGTACAGGTGCGACAAGTGCGGATGGGAACCCGAAGATCCCTACAATCCGCCTAAATTCTGCCCCAACTGCGGCGATCCTTTCGATGACAATGATAAGAGGTAAAATATGGGATTATTTGATAAAAAATATTGCGATGTGTGCGGAGAAAAAATAGGAGTTCTCGGGAACAGAAAACTTGAGGACGGAAATCTCTGCAAAGACTGCGCCAAAAAACTTTCTCCGTTTTTCAGCGAAAGAAAAAGCTCCACGGTAGACGAGATTAAACAGCAGCTTAAATACCGTGAGGAAAACGAAAACCTGTTGCGTAATTTCCGCCCCAATGTGACAATCGGCGATGTCCGCATTGACACTAATGCCGGGACGTTTATAGTCTGCAAATCATCCGACTTCAGAAAATTCAACCCCGATCTGATTTCATTTTCTCAGGTGACGGACGTCAATACGGATATAAGCGAGGACAGGGACGAAATATATTATAAAGACGAACAGGGAAACAACAGGAGTTATGACCCGCCCCGTTATGAGTATAAATATTCGTTTTTTATCTCTATTTATGTAAACTCTCCTTGGTTCAGCGAAATAAAATTTGAGCTCACCGACTTTAACAGCCGACCTGATTCGAGATATACGGATCTTTATCGCGAATATGAACGTCAGGCATATGATTTGACGAATATTCTTACCGGAAGAGGGCTCGGCGGAATGAATAACGGCTACGGCAATTACAACGGAAACGCTTACACAATGCCGCAGAACGGAAATATGGGTTTCGGCGCGGCTTTCGGCGCGGCTCAGTACAATATGCCGCAGAATATGAATCAAGGCGGATTCTCCTCTCAAAATATGAATCAGGGCGGCTATACTCCTCAAAATGTTCAGAATATGAATCAGGGCGGCTACACTCCTCAAAATGTTCAGAATATGAATCAGGGCGGCTACGCTCCCCAAAATGTTCAGAATATGAATCAGGGCGGAGAAATAAACGCTGCCGGAGGAGTATGGTATTGCCCGAATTGCGGAGCCGAAAATACTTCCGGCTTCTGCCAGAACTGCGGAACAAAGAAACCGTAATAAAAAACATGCTGTTTTCTTGAAAAAACGCCGCATTACAAATATCAACTATATCAATATGACGCCTTAAAACGGCTCGCCGATGCTCCGAAAATCGGTTTTTGATAAAAAGCATCTTGCGAAAATTGACATTACGGCGTCTGAAAACTGTTTTTCTTAATAATTACGTTGATTTTATCCGTTTTTTTGCTTTGTTTGTTCGGCTGCGGCGAAAATAATTAATTTTCGCCCGCCGAACATTCCGGTGACGTTTCGATTTATTCTGTCGAAAAAATATTTACGAGTATTGTGAAAAAATTTAAAAAAAAGTGCGTGTCCGGCGCGGTTTGATTTTGAAAATATTTGCCTTTAATTGATTTGACATAAAAATATTGCGAAACCGGTCGGATAATTCATTTATTAATCGGACGGCTTAATTGTTGAGCCGGGAAAAATAAGGAAAAAAATTATGACTTCACCAATAGAATATAAATGCCCGTCGTGCGGCGGAGGAATAACTTTCGACTCCTCCCAGCAGAGAATGAAATGTCCGTATTGCGGAAAATTATTCGACATTCAGACATTAGAAGATTTTAACAGCCAGCTGTCAAATGAATTAGGCGACGATATGAATTGGGAAAACTCGGCAGGTTCGGAATGGACCGAAGAAGAGACCGACGGACTTAAATCATACGTCTGCAAATCGTGCGGCGGCGAAATTGTGTCGGACGAAAATACCGCGGCTACTTCATGCCCGTTCTGCGGCAATCCTGTCGTCATGTCGGATAAATTTTCAGGCTCGCTAAAACCCGACCTTATCATACCGTTTAAATTAAATAAGGAAGACGCGAAGAAGGCTCTCAACAAACATTACATGAATAAAAAACTTCTTCCGAAAGTTTTCAAATCAAAAAATCATATAGATGAGGTAAAAGGAGTGTACGTTCCTTTTTGGCTTTTCGATTCGGGAGCTTACGCAAATATAAGATATAAGGCGTCCAAGGTCAGAACGTGGAGCGATTCAAAATACGAATACACCGAAACGTCGTTTTTCTCGTGTTTCAGATCGGGTTCTCTTCGTTTTGAAAATGTTCCGGTAGACGGTTCTTCCAAAATGCCGGACGATTTGATGGAATCCATAGAACCTTTCAATATGTCGGATGCGGTCGGCTTTAATACGGCTTATCTCTCGGGTTATCTCGCGGATAAATACGATGTGGACGAAACACAGAGTATCGGAAGGGCGAATAAAAGAATAAAGAAAAGCGTGGAGAGCGCGTTTGAAGACTCGGTCATAGGATATACCACTGTAAACCCGGAAAGTTCCAATGTCCGTCTTTCCGAGTCAAGAGTTAAATACGCTCTTTATCCCGTATGGATACTTAACACAACGTACAAAAAAAAGAAATATACGTTCGCAATGAACGGTCAGACCGGTAAAATAGTCGGTGATCTGCCGCTTGACAAAGCCGCATACAACAGGTGGTTTTGGCTTCTCACCGCCTTTTCCGGCGCCGCGGCTTATCTCGCGACGTATCTAATATGGCTTTGGCTTTTGTAAATATGACTATGAAAAATATAAAAAAATTATCGGCAGCCGTCTGCCTTTGTATAATTGTTTTTTTGTCGGTCTCTTTAACGTCTTTCGCTCAAAGCGAAATGCCGAGACTTGTCGACGGAGCGGATTTGATTGCCGAAAGCAGTGAGAATGTTCTTTTGGCTAAACTTGACGAAATAAGCGAAAGACAAAAAGTGGACGTCGTAATAGTTACGACAGACTCGCTCGACGGTAAAACAGCCGAAGCTTACGCGGATGACTTTTTTGATTACAACGGCTACGGATTCGGCGAAAATTACGACGGAATTCTTCTTCTTGTCTCGATGGAGAACAGAGACTGGCATATCTCAACATGCGGGTACGGAATTAAAGCGTTCACCGACGCCGGGATCAAATATATTTCCGGAAAATTTCTTCCGTCTTTAAGCGACGGCGATTATTATGACGCGTTCAACACGTTCGCCGGACTTTGCGACGAGTTTATTACACAGGCAAAAACCGGAAAACCTTATGATGTGGGAAATTTGCCTAAAGAGCCTTATAACGCACTGCTGTCTCTCGTCATAGCCGTCGTAGCAGGATTCGCGGTCGCCGCTATCGTTACGGGAATGATGAAAAAACAGTTGAAATCCGTGAAATCGCAGTACGCCGCCGATTCGTATGTATTAAAAGGAAGTATGGTTATAAACGACAGTAAAGATATTTTCCTATACACTCAGCGTTCAAGGCGTGAAAAAGTTAAAGACGACGATTCCGGCGGTTCGGGCGGTTCTTCCACTCACACATCGTCATCCGGCAGAACTCACGGCGGAGACGGCGGAAAATTCTGACGTAAAATTAATCGTCTTGTTCCGGAAAATAATGAAAATCGGGCATATTCGATTTGAGAAAAACGTCCGTCATTTGATAAGAAAGGATAAAATCAATGGGATTTTTTGATAAAATAAAAAGCGGCACAGATATCGGGAAGCCGTTTCAAAACGAAAAATCAAATGAGGTAAAAAAAATAGTTTTTGCCGATATACCCGGCAATATTGAGGCGTTCAAATCTCTTGAACAGGCAGATTTATCCGATCCGTTCAAAACGGCGGCGCTGACAGTAGCCGCGCTGTGCGTTTACCCGGAAAACAAAGAACTTTGTTTTGAGATGCTCGATTATCTGAAAGGACCTTCAAAATTGAGCGGTATGGATAAACAGTTTATCGCAGACCGTTTCCGTGATAAAGATTATGTTCCGCGCTCGTATTTTGAAGGCGCAGTTCCTTCAAACAACTATATGCCGTCATCACCGTACACGGTTTGTGTTTCGTCAAATTCTTATTCGTTTTTAACTGCCGGCATGGCCAAACTTTTTATCAAATCGGGAGGAGCCGATTCTCCGAGACCTGTCGAATTAAGGCTTGCGAAGGACGGGAAATGGTACCTTTGGCAGCAGCTTCTTCTATCTGGAATAAGACAGCCGGAAAGCGAAAATCCGTGGGCGTAAAAAGAAAAAATATTTCTTTGCCGCGCGGACGGCGGATAGGACTCCGGATTAATGAAGACAGACTTATTTGAATTAAGGCGTTTTCGTCAGTTCGACACTGTTTGGAAATGAATTTTTATTGTTACAAAAGGCGCGGTATTTTTCCGCGTCTTTTTTTGTCACTGTTTACAGGAGACAAAAGCGAAAAGTTGAGATATAATAATAAACCTAAGTGAAAAATTTTACGGAGAAAATCAACCGAATGAAAAAAGTACATGTCGTGTCAAAGACTCATCTCGATCTCGGATTCACCGATTTTGGAGAAAATATCAGAAGAAAATATATAGAAGAGTTTATTCCGTCGGCAATATCGCTTGCGGAAAAAGTAAACGCGCCGGACGAAAAAAAATTTATTTGGACTACAGGCTCATGGATTTTGAAAGAGGCTCTTTCCGATTCCGACGAAACAAGGAAAAACAATCTTATTAAAGCCTTAAAAGATGGGAATATTGTTCCGCACGGACTTCCTTTTACGACTCATTCGGAGCTTTTTGACGAAGATACTTTTGATTACGGACTTTCAATAGTAGAAGAGCTTGATGAAATAAGAAAAAAAAAGACGGTCGCGGCAAAAATGACCGACGTTCCCGGTCATACCGTTTCTTTGGTTCCGATACTTGCCAAACACGGCATTAAACTTCTTCATATCGGCGTAAACGGATTTTCCGCAGTGCCGAAAGTGCCGGAATGTTTTTTGTGGAAAAACGGTGAAAGCGAGATTGTTGTGATTTACTCCGGCGGATACGGCGGCGCTTTTAAATCCGAATATATCGATGATGTGCTTTATATCGACCACACGGTGGATAACAGAGGAGCACCGTCCGCCGAAAAAGTTGACGAAAAACTGAATAAACTGAAAAAAGAATATCCGGGGTACGATGTATGCGCGTCTACTCTCGACGATTACGCCGAGGCTTTATGGACTGTCAGAAACAAATTGCCCGTGATTGAAAACGAGATAGGCGACACTTGGATTCACGGCGCGGCGTCCGATCCGTTTAAAACAGCGTCTCTGCGTGAGCTTATGGCGCTGAAAATCGGGTGGCTTGAAGACGGTTCGATGAAAAAGGGCGGCGAAGAATATAATAATTTTTCCGATGCCCTGTTATGTCTCGGAGAGCATACGTGGGGAGTGGATTCAAAAATCTATCTCGGCGATTATGAAAATTATCTCAAACATGACTTTGAAAGAGCTTACAAGGCAGATAAAGTCGAGGTTAAACATCCGCTCAGAGATTTTCCAAAAGGTTTTATTTACCGCACTGTCGGTAAAGGCGCCGAGAGAAGATACAGCGTGATGGAAAATAGCTGGAACGAGAAAAGAGAATATATAAATAAAGCGGTAAATTCCCTCGGACAGGAGCGTAAAACCGCCGCCGTTTCGGTTCTGAAAAGTCTCAGACCCGAAAAAAAAGAAGATGTTTCATCTCTTGAAAAATTCCGCGGAAAAGCCGAATTTAAATTATCTTCGTTTGAATTAAACGAGTTCGGAGGAATATCAGGTTTGAATATCGGCGGAAGGCAGTTATTCAGAATAAACAACCGTCCCGTTTTTGAATACCGGTCATATTCATCCGAAGACTACGATTTCTTTTTCTCTCATTACGCGCGGAACAAAAAAGAAAACGGAGTCTGGGGATATCCGGATTTCGGCAAGCCTCTTCTTGAAAAAGTCGACAAAAAATATCCTACGGGCAGATTTTTCTATAAAATGACCTGCGCTAATATATATAAAGATAACGACTTTTTAAAAGTTTACGCCGAGCTTGAAACGGAAAAAATTCTTTCCGAATCTCTGGGCGCTCCGAGAAGCGTTCAGATAATATATACCCTTTCGCAAAATAATCTTTTAATCAATGTTTCATGGTTCGACAAAGACGCAAACCGTTCGCCCGAAGCGCTTTTTGTTCATTTTTATCCTAAGTGCGAAGATGTTGAACTTCAAAAGACAGGAAAAAATATCAACTACAAATCGACAGTATTCGACGGAGGCAGAAATCTGCACGCTGTTGAAAAGTTAAAGGCTATCCGGGGAGACTTTTCGTTTGATATAATTAATTCGGACAGCCCGCTGATTTCTGTAGGAAACGGCAAAATACTGGAATTTGACAACAAGATTGAAAATCCCTCATCAGACGGAATTTCATACCTTCTGTACGATAATATATGGGGCACAAACTTTCCGCTCTGGTACAGAGATAACGCATCGTTTAAATTTACTGTGAAAATTTGATGGTAATCCGACCGTACATTGCGGATTTAAATAAAGTTTTTCTTTATTATATTGAATTATATTTTTTAAAGATTATAATTTAGGTAATAATATTTTCAGAAGGTGTTTATTTTTGAAAAAAGGATTATTGCCTGTTGTATCACTTGTTTTATCGTTTATTTTATTGCCGGGGTTTTCCCCATCTGCCGTATCGGAAAATTGCGCTCAAATAAATGCAGGCGTGTATTCTGTGTCGGCGGCGGATTCCGGGAAGACCTTCTTGGAAAAAATCAGAGAATTTTTTTATAAAATTATGAAATTATTTAATAAGCTTTTTAAGTCGTTTTCAGTTCCGAAAAGAGAAAATGACCAAACATGGGATAATTCGGGAAAGTTCAACGTAATCAACCCGATAAGTCCTCTCAGAAACAATTCAATCGACGTCAGGAAAAATTTCGGCGCCAAGGGAGACGGCGTGACAGACGACACGACGGCGATTCAGAGCGCTTTGAATTTCTTTCATTCAACAGGCGGAACAATAGTTATTCCGGACGGCGTTTACATAGTTTCAAAATGCCTTGTGTTTTATTCGAACCAGAAAATTCAGCTGTCTGACGGAGCCGTTTTGAAGAGATCGTCATCTGCCCCCTCGCTCAGATATCTGATGGCGTCTTATACATCGTCAAATGAAAAATACGGCGGATATAACGGAGTTCACGACACTGTAATTTCCGGAGGCACGATGGACGGAAATGCGGAAATCAATCAGAAAATTACAATATTGAATTTATGCCACACGAAAAATGTCACGGTTGAAAACGTCCATTTTATCCACGGCTGTTTCTGGCACTGTATTGAGGTCAATTCTTCTCTTGACGCGACAGTGAAAAACTGTGTGTTCGACGGTTCATCCTACACCGCTTTAAGAACAGATTCCGTGCTCAACGAACTTCTCCAGATAGACGGAGCAGAAAAAGGCTTGTACGGACCAGTATATTATCACGACGGTACTGAGATGACGTTTGTCTCCGACAAGACGCCCTGCAGAAATGTGAATATACTTAACAATAAATTTATATGCAACACTTTCTCCGCGATAGGCGACCATGTGGATTTTCCTCATGACGGCATTATTATCAGAGGCAATGAATTTTCGGGCAATCCGGGGCGTGGTCGTTACTGCCACTTTACAAAATCCGTTTCCAATGTTGTCGATGAAGATAATATAAGGGAATTTGCCGAGGACTATTCATACGATCTTTTTGAATAAGAAACAACGGAAATAAGTACGGGCGAAATTAAAGAAAACGCCTCGAAGCCGTCATCGGAACAGTCATCTTCAGGTACAGAAGAAAGTAAGGATTTTTCCGAACATACGAATTGATGCTGCAAAAAAAATAATAATTTATCAGGCGCCGCATTTTTTGCGGCGTCTGTTTTATTAAAAAATAATAAAGGTTTGAATGTAATAATATAAAATAAAGTGTATAACATTTCTGATATCGTAATTTAACATTGTTTATGATATAATAAAACCAAAAATATCAGAAAAATACTAAAAATAAAAAATTTGATCGTCAATATTTTTTCAGTTGAATTGATCGAAAAAATTATTGTTAATCTTAATCCGAACGCGTAATTATGAATAAGAAGCTTTTGTTCGCTATAACGGCTGTGGTATTCGCCGCGGCAGTAATTGTGTGCGTGTTCGTTTTTAAGCCGGGAGCAAAATCCGGCGACGAAACATCAACCAGTACAGCCGAAACTTCTACCTATTCAGAGACGACTGAAATCGGCACTGAAGAGAAAACAACAGAGAGGGAAACTTATTCCGAAACAGAGACTGAAACCGACTCAAAAAAGACCGAAACGACAACAAAAGCGCAAATCTCAAAAAAAATCGAGACGACGGCAAAAAAGAAAGAGGAGACGACCGCCGGCAATCGGAATACAACCGAAGAAAACAGCCCTTATATTTTCAAGCTTAAAAACGTATATTATTACAGGGTTACCGATTTCGGAGCAAAGCCGGGCGACGATAAAGACGATACCGAGGCTATTCAGAACTGTATCGACAAAGCTCACAGCGACAATGTGAATGTATATCTTCCTGCCGGAACATATTTATTGTCGACAAATCTTTATAATAAAGACAATCCGTCTGTGGCGCACAGCCTCAGAATATATTCGAATGAAAAAATAGTCGGAGACGACGGCGCGAAGCTGATGACAGGTTCTCCCGACGTGACACATATTATTTTTACGTCAAACGACGACGGAGCGACCGGCTATAACGGAGCGAGGAATATTGAAATATCAAATATTATTTTCGACGGCAACAAAAATTTGACCGATAATAAAATTACGGCGGTAAATATTTCTCATGCGGACAATATCGGGGTGGATAACTGCACTTTTATCAACGGCAATATTTGGCACAATATTGAAATAAATTCGTCAAGAAACGTAACGGTAAATTCCTGCACATTCTATGAAAATAAAAAAGCTATTCCGACAGCTGAAAATATTCAGCTCGACGGAGCGTTCGGCAAAGGCAATCTCGGCAAAAACGACGGCACGGTATGCGATAATATAATTATACAGGATTCGGTATTCAGAACTAAGGGCAATCCCGCCATAGGCAATCATTTTGCCTGCGGCAATAAAAATATCGTAATCAGAAGAAACAGAATTTTGTCGCCGGATAAAATAGGCGGTTATAACGGTGCGAAAATAGATTTTACGGATTCCGGCGGCAGTGCGGACAACGCTTTATTCAAAACAGACGAATCTCTCGCCGCCGGCGCCGAGAATGTAAAAGTGGAATTCAATTACATCGAGTGCGAAGGCTCGGGACTCGCCGTCAGAATTTTCAACAACAAGCCCGGCTCGGCGAGGTCAACTGTAGTAAACAATATTTTTATGAACTGCTCGGAAATTTCAAAATCACCGTCCGTGGACGTCTTCGGCGCAAGCTGAAAAAACGAAGTGCAAAACTTTTTTTGTATATTAAAAAGCTGTGCGTTTTAGTTTTTCCTAAATAGTACAAGGATGTCAAAAACGGCATCCTTGCTGAAATTATTATTTGTATATATGTATATAGGTTCCATTGCCGTACTATATATAATCGACATATAAGCGGTGCTAAAATCCAAATAATAAATATAATTATCTCATTAAAAATTTTTTTGGAAAACGTAAATTATTAAGCAAATAATCTTATTTAAACCATATTAAAAAAGCGTCGCATTTAGATTTGTCAATTTGCCTTTACTGAAAACAGGGTTGAATAAATAGCCGCGTTGTTATATAATTTAAATTAATATAAATAAATATATTTTTTTTGTTCCTGTTAATTCGGGACTTTACTCGGACAATATATGAAAAAAATTAAGACCGTACTGCCGGCAGTATTTATATTTTTTGTACTGTTTGGCATTTCATTTGTATGTTGCGCGGATTATGACGTGGCGAAATTCGATTTTTCCGCCGCGGCGTCCGAGGATGGGTCGGTGTCGGTAAATGAGGATTGGACTGTGGATTTTGCCGACGGGAATGATTCCTTTGATTATCAGATAGATATTTCCGACGATTACGGCAGCGAGGATATTAGCGATGTCTCCGTGGGACTTGATTCAACCGTTTTGGAGGAGGAAAGTTCCGGCGGGGCGCCGAATACATTCACGTCTTATAAAAGGGGAAGTTCTTTTTTTATAACGGTATATTCCGAGTCTCTTTCGGGACGGCATAATATTTCTATACGCTATACCGTGAACAACGCCGCCGTAAATTATGACGGAGACGCTGTTTTAAGGCTTTATATCGGGAGCGTCAACTCCTCGAGAGTTATCAGAAACATTACGGGAGAGCTTAAATTTCCATCAGAAGTGAACGAAAGACTTGTAACCGTTATTGACGCCGGAAATCTGACTTCAAAGAAAAGCGGAAGCGGCATGGAATTTTCTTCGGACAACGACGCGGGCAGAATACCTGTCGTAATAAAAACGCCTTTGTCTCTTTTCCCGTCCGTATCTGCGGCGAAAAACAGCGGCAAGTCCGACGCAGCAACTGTTTTGCTTGCAATATCAGCCGCTTTGGTGCTGATTTTTCTGATATATCTTATATTTTCAAAAAAAATATTTGTGGCGAGATATAAAAAACTTGCAAACCGCATTGCCGCGCCGTCTTACGAGTCTCTTGACGAAACTTTTCATAAATACAGCCCGTCGGAAGTTATAAAATTTGTTTCTGATGATTGTCTCCCGGCAGACGCCGTAATCGCGTCATTGCTTGATTTAATCATGAGAGGCCACCTTGCGATGACGGACTCAAAACTTTGCGTAAGTTCCGGCAGGAAGGATAAATACGAAAGAAACATATCGCGTTTTGAACGTGATGTGATAGAATTTTTCACCCGCCCGGACATAGATAAAATAATCATGCGGCCTGAAAAGTTCGCCGATGAAATAAACCGGCTTTATTACGAAATTCCGGACGCAGGCGTATTTTCCGCGGTAAATCCTGTAAATAAAGATTACGTCAGATTTTTCTTCATATATCTTGAATCTTTCTCGAGAAATCTCCCCGACCCCGGTTTTGTGTCGGACGAGATATTTAAAAACGACAGATTCAACGCCACAGATATTGTCATGAGCGTTATTTCTTCTTTTTCTAAGAATAAAAACGAATATTACCGACCGAAAAAGGAATACGAAAACGATATGTTCCTGTTGAGAAACGCCTACCTTAACGGCGAGAAAAAGAGAAAAACCGTTGGCGCGCAAAATCGAAGAAAAAATAAGACAAGAGTCGGTAAAAAGTAAAATAAATATCCTGTTTCAATTTTAATCAAGCTTTATATGATTAAATTGACCATATAAATCGGAATAATAGTGAAATAAAATATATAATTCTCTGAGTCGGCGATCAATGCGCCGGCGCTGTCGGAGTTTGATATAAAATACCATTCTATTCGCAGGTGTTTTTTATGAAAAACAGAAAAACGTTATTTATCAGATTTATTGTTTTAACTCTTATTTTGTCGCTGTTCGCGTCTTTTGCTGTGACGTCGTCGGCATATGAAAAGGGAGTTAAACTCGATACCGAACTTTCATCGGACAAAAAAACGTTGACCGCAACCATAATTCTTGAAAATGCTGTCGGCGTTGCCGGGGCGGATTTAAGGCTCGCGTTCGATTCCGATATAATGACATACGAGTCTTATAAGCAGCTTTGCCCGTCGGATATTCAGATAGCCGCCGGTCAGTCGGTAGACGTCGATAATCTTATCACGTGCTCTTTTATGCTATTAGATTCAATCCCCGCGTCTATGGTTGACGCGGACGGTTCTCTTCAGATTATTTCCTGCACGTTCAAATTGAAAAACCCCGACAAGTTTGACAAGGCGAAGGTAAATGAATATTTCTTCCTCTACGCCGATTCAATCGGGGACGCCGATGAAACAAATTACGATGTGGCCGGAGTGGGGAATGACAAACTTATAGATGAAAAAGACACAGGACTTGTATTAGTTAAATCGCCTATAAATTCGTCTTCTTCAAAAAGTTCGGGAGATTCAAGAAAAAAAATAGTAATTGCAATCGTTATTATTTTTGCCGCTGCCGTAATAGTCGCCGTAATCATCAACGTCAGAAAAGGCAACATTGAGGAAAACGGCGAAAAGAATACTGATGAAAAGAATACGGAGAAAAATAATTCGGAATCAGTCAAGTCGGACGACAAAAAGCCGGAAAATGAAGACGGCGCCGAAAAGGTTGAAAATACCGGGAAGACCGGAGACGGCGGCAAAGGTGAAAGCTGACGGGAGGTTTTTTGATCCGTCTGTCTGTATTTTCGGTTAGTTAATTAATTTTTCACTTTTTAAAAATATGAACAAAAAACTGCTGGCGGCCGTTGCCGTGATAATAATAACGTGTATGTCTTTGACATATGCGTTTTCAGCCTATAATATTGTCGACGACCAAGACAGTTATGACCCGAGACTCACAACCCAGACTACCGCCGCCGCATCGACATCGACTACAAAAGCGAACACGAAAGATTCGGAGACGACAAAAAATTATCAGGAAGATTTCAGAAGCGCTATAGACGGCGCTATTCAGAGGATAGACTCGGGTCTTTCATCGTTTATTTCAAATATTTCCGGCGGCAGAAACAATAACGCCGCTGCGACAACCGCAGCTCAGACTACCAGGCAGGTCATTGCCGAAACCACAACCATGAGCGCGCAGTATTACGGGCTTAATACTTACCCCACTCAGGCGGCGCAGGCCTCTCAGACCGAAATAAATACGGAGGAGGAGACTACCGCCCCTTCTCAGATAAACGTCCAGCCAGTTGCAGGCAGCACTCAGACATATGTTACTACAACAGAGGCCGGTACGGTGGCTGCAGTTGAGGACACCGGCGACAAAATTTCAGGCGGAACGCTTACAGTTATAGTTTTTGCCGCATGTATTATCATACTTATTCTTGTCATAATTCTTGTTCTTGTGCTTTTGACAAGAAAGACCTCGTTTGATTCCAAGGTGTTGAAACGTTCCACACTTCCCGGCGCCAAAAAGCCCGACGAGATAGATATAAGCGAGCCGGACGACGGTGAATACAGCGATTTCAACGTTTTGGACAATAAAAACAAAGAAAATAAAATTCCTGTATTAAGGGATGAATCTTCTCATAAGGATAAAAAGCGCGAGTACCGTGAAGCGCCCGACAACAGCCCTTATGCGAGAAGAGCGCCGGAAGGTTTTGTCAGCGGCTATGGAGAAAGGCGCGAAAACTCAAATCCGAACGAAAACGACACGGACAAACTTATAAGGCAGTACGGTCTTGATGAAGAGCCGAGCGAAATATCCGACGACGATTTGAGCGACATCAGAGATCTTTTGAATAAATACGGACAGTCCGGAGACGGAGAAAAAAATGAAAAACAGTAATCTTAAAAGAATATTGGCGTTGTCTCTCGTGATTGTTCTTCTGTCGGGAATTATCGCTGCGGCAGCTAAAGAAAAATCATATACTGGACTCAGCCCCGAAGAATTTTTTGAAAGCGCAGAAAATTCCGAAAATCAGGAGACGGAAGAATCCGTAACATCTCAGACCGAGAAAATTTCCGACAGCGAACCTCACACTCTCGACAGCACGACGCAGGCCATAATTAATTTCTTTAAAAGCAACTACGGTATAGATCTCACCGACGAAACCGTCAACGATTTGGTAAATTATATTCAGGAAGGCGGTCACCTTGATGACTGGCTCAAGGAAAATTATAATTTATCGGTCGGCGGTCTTATTATGGATATAGGTCTGATAGGGCTCAGAAAACTCTTGGACGATTATGTTAAAAAACAAGAATCGCAGGAAAACAGCTCGACTACCGACAGATTTGTGTTTTCCACAAAAAAAGAAGAGACGGAGCCGTCTTCATCTAAGACAGTTTCAGAGTCCTCAAGGAGCGACGATAATACTTCGGAAACCGAGAAATATCCGGACGTGCTTTTGGGCGATGTTGATTTGAACGGAAAAATAAATGCGTCAGACGCGAGGCTCTGTTTAAGAAAATCTGCTAAACTTGTAAATTTGACCGACAGGCAGTTTTATGCGGCAGATGTAAACAAAGACGGTTTAGTCACGTCAAGAGACGCGAGAAAGATATTAAGATATTCGGCAAAACTTGTATCGGCTTTTTAAGTTGACAATAATTTTTAAAAAAGATTCAGTATTATTTTTTATTTCGGGTGATTGTTTCTGATGAAGAAGATAAAGACAGTAATTATGAGTTCGATGATAATAATATTATCGTCAATCTATGTCTTTGCGGCAAACAGTTCGTCATCCAACTGGTTTGATGACTGGTGGAATAATACGACGTCCACTACAGAAACTACGACAGAGTCTACTACTCAGTCCGGTTCAACGACTACGACGCCGGTAGTAACTACCGGGAGCGGAAATATTAATACCGTCACACAGGCTCAGAGAACTTATTATTATACTCAGACTTATGTCTACACAACGGTCAGCGTTCCGACTGTGACAATTCCGGAATCTTCATCTGTTGTCCCGACAGAAGAGGAGACCTCGACTTCTTTTGAAGCGTCGCTTTCAGACCTTTTTGAGGAAGATTCCGCGAATATGGTTGTAGTTCAGACGACAACCGAACCTTACACTCTGAACGCCGGTATCACCGAGACAGGAAAAAATCATAATTTTACATGGAGAACAGCGGCTTTGATAGCGTCAGCCGTTCTTTTTGTTGTTCTCTCGTCGCTTATAATTGTTCTTCTTCTGCAGAAAAAGAAGATGGCGTCCGGCGGCAATCCGAAAATGAACAGACATTCAAATACTGTTTATGACAGCCCGGACGCGCAGAAAAGACCGGAGCAGGACGATATGGACGACGGACTTGTCGAAAAATATACCGACCCGTTCGATATGTCGTCCGACGATATTGCCGAAAAAATTAAAGTGGCCGCCATGTCGGGACAGGTTTATTCCCAGTATCCTGACAGCGGAAATTACGACGGCTTGAACTTCGACAGCTCGATGTCAACGGCAGATATCCTCAAGGCTACCGATAAACTCGAAGAGGAAATAAGCGATACATACGGTCTCGAAGACGGAAATCAAAAGGGAAACGACGATACAGTTGAAAATCCGTCTGAAAATAAAACGGAAAACAAGCCGGAAGACGGACATGATATCCCGGACTTTTCCGATGATGAAAATAAAAATAAAAACGAAAACGGCGGCAGTCCCGAGAGAGTCGTAGTGTATTCAAACGACGGTTCCGACGAAGATAACAAGGAAAAAATCAAGACAAGAAAATGTCCGAAGTGCGGAGCGGAGGTTGACGAACGCCTGCTGTACTGCCCCGAATGCGGAAACTTTATCGGATGATAAATTCATTTACGTATTGACAATTTAAATCAATTTGATTAAAATAATCAAGTAAGAAAAAAAATATATTTCGGCTGTGAAAGAAGCGTAAGTAGTTTTCGTCATACGCCCGACAGAGAAAATTCCGTAAAATGCTGAGAGGAATTGGGATAAGTCGGCGAAAATCGAATTTCAGCTTCCGGAGCCGTCCGTGAAAAGCAAACAGCTTTTTCATTGCGTTAAGCGGACGAGTCAGGGCGCGTCAGACCCTGTAAAGAGCGTCTTAATAAGGCGAACGGCGGGTGGTACCGCGGAATTTGCAAGTTAAATTTCGTCCCGGATAAAATTAATTTTTTATCCGGAATTTTTTTATATTTTAATGGAGGAAAATAAATTGAGCGACAAGACCGATGAAATTATTGAAGAATTTAAACGAAAATTGACAGGCGTCAAGACGGGCGAAGATGTCGAAAATTTGAGAGTCGAGTTCCTCGGAAGAAAAGGAAAAATTTCCGAACTTATGAGCGGACTTAAAAACGTGCCGAAGGAAAATAAAAAATCTTTCGGTCAGAGAGTAAACTCAATTAAAAACGATATGGAGGAATCCATACGCACCGCTAAGGAGAAAATGGCGGCGGAGGCTGTCGAGGCCGAGATTAAAGCGAGCGAGGATTACGACGTGACAATGCCGAAATCCATCGAGACAGGCTCTTATCATCCGATTACGCTTGTTCAGAGAGAACTTGAAGATATTTTTTCCTCAATGGGTTTTACAATCGAGGATTACAAGGAAGTCGTAGACGATTACGAGTGCTTTGAAAGCCTTAACATACCTAAATATCACCCTGCGAGAGATATGCAGGACACTTATTACCTTGACAACGGACAGCTTCTCAAAACTCAGACGTCCGCCGCACAGAACGCTATAATGAAAAAATACGGGCCGCCTCTCAGGGCGATTTTCCCCGGCAGATGCTTCAGAAACGAGGCTACCGACGCGAGCCATGAAAACACGTTCTTCCAGATGGAAGGTCTTATGATAGATAAGGATATTTCCATTTCAAACCTTATCTATTTTATGAAAACAATGCTGTCTGAGGTATTCGGTCAGGAGGTCACCGTAAGACTTCGCCCGGGATTTTTCCCGTTCACGGAACCGGGATTCGAGCTTGATATCAAGTGCCTTATATGCGGAGGCAAGGGATGCCCTTCGTGTAAAAATTCCGGCTGGCTTGAGCTTTGCCCCTGCGGAATGGTTCATCCGAATGTTTTAAAAGAAGGCGGCATTGATCCGGAGGAGTACACGGGATTTGCTTTCGGTCTCGGACTTACGAGACTTGCAATGATGAAATACGGCGTAAAAGATATACGCACGTTCAATTCCGGAAAGCTTCAGGCTCTCTGCCAGTTCAACGACAGATAAAATCGGGAGGAGGAAAAAAATAATGTTTGTTTCAATGAATTGGATACAGGATTACGTCGATCTTTCGGGACTTGACATTCCTGCTCTCATACACCGCTTTACGCTTTCAACGGCCGAGGTCGAGGATGTTTATTACAAGGGAAACGACGTGAAAAACGTCGTCGCCGGACAGATAGTTTCAATAGAAAATCATCCTAATTCAAAAAAACTTCATCTTCTGAAGGTTGACGTCGGCTCAGAGGTTCTCGACATAGTATGCGGCGCTCCCAATGTTCAGCTCGGAATGGTCGTGCCTGTCGCTCTTGAAGGAGGCAGAGTTCCCGCAGGCGAAATCAAAACCGCCACTATTGCCGGATACGAGTCTCACGGAATGTGCTGCGCGGCGGACGAGCTCGGGATATCCGACGATCATTCGGGACTTTGGGAAATTCCCGACGACGTAAAGCTCGGCGCGGATATAACCGAAATATACCCAATTAAAGATATTATTTTCGAGGTTGACAACAAATCTCTTACAAACAGGCCGGATCTCTGGGGTCATTACGGAATAGCGAGAGAATTTGCCGCGATGACAGACAGACCTTTAAAGCCTCTTGATATCGATAACACGGATTGGCAGTCGGGCGGCGAAATAAACGTAGATGTAAAAAGACCCGACTTGGTCTACAGATATTCTGCACTCAGAGTCGCGAACATTACGAAAAACGTAAGCCCTGTCACAATGCAGATAAGACTTTACTACTGCGGAATGAGAGCCATAAATCTTCTTGCGGACCTCACAAACTACCTAATGCTTGAAATGGGTCAGCCAATGCACGCGTTTGACGGTTCAAAAGTTCACTCCATAGCAATCGGCACGCCTGATAAAAAAGGCAAATTCATAACGCTCGACTCTCAGGAAAGAGATGTGGACGAGAACACTCTTCTTATCTACAACAACGATTTCCCTGTAGCTATTGCCGGAATTATGGGTGGTCTAAACTCTGAAATAGAAAATACAACAGATTCTCTCGTCCTTGAATCGGCTACTTTTGACGGCGTTTCCGTAAGAAAATCGAGCGCAAGACTCGGGCTCAGAACTGATGCGAGCATGCGTTATGAAAAATTCCTTGACCCCGAGATGACGGTCACGGCTATCAGAAGATTTGTAAAACTTCTTGAAACAATCGATCCCGGAGTTAAAGTCGTATCTAAACTTACGGACAAATACGTAAAGCATTACGACAAAATAACAATTAAGCTCACAAAAGCTTATGTAGACAGATACACCGGAATAGATATTTCATCCGACAGAATAATCAAGACCCTCAAGTCTCTCGGATTCGGAGTCGATTATAAGGACGATGAGTTCACTGTTTCCGTCCCGTCGTGGAGAGCGACAAAGGATGTATCAATAAAGCCCGACATCATCGAGGAAATTACGAGAATTTACGGCTATGACAATTTCGAGATAAAGTCAACAAGATCACTTCTCCGCCCGGTTCTCAAATCCGTAAATAAGACCGACGATGCGAAAATTCAGGATATACTCGTAAGAACTTTCGGTCTTCACGAGGTAATGTCTTATATTTGGGCGGACTCCAAAAAATTCAAAAAACTCGGCATAGAAGTTGAGAACAATATCAGAATAGTAAACGGCACATCGCCCGACAATGAAGTTCTGAGAAATTCAATGATTCCGACTCTTCTTTCAATGGTCTATGAAAATAAGTCTTTTGCGGATACATTCGGCATTTTCGAGATAGGCAGAGTTATTGTAGGCAAACTTGAAAACGGATATGCGGACGAGAGAAAGCGTCTCGGCGTCGTTCTTTATTCAAAGACCAAATCCGAAAAACAGCTTTACAGTGAAGCGGTAGATATAGTAAGGGTTATTTTTGAAAACGTGAAACACGTCGAGCCCGAAGCTGAAAAGACGGCGGCCGTTCATCCTTACGAACATCCGAAGAACACGGCCGAGGTTACATTCTCGGGCGAAAAGCTCGGCAGAATTTTCACACTGTACCCGACAGTCAGAAAAAATCTTGACAAAACAGCTAACGCCGTCTGCATAGAATTAAACCTCAACGAGTTTTACGGCATCAAAAAACACGAGATTTCATTTATCGAGCCTTCAAAGTTCCCGTCAATCGATTTTGACCTTTCTCTTGTTCTTAAAGAAGGTCAGACTTACGGCGATGTGAAACAAACCGTAGAAAGCCTTGATATACCCGAGATCGCCGCGATGAATGTTATAGACACGTTCGATATGCCCGGCAAGAGTCGTTCTGTCACTGTAAGACTTACATTCTCATCTCAGGAGAGAACACTTGAAACGGACGAGGTTCAGTCAAAGGTTGATTCAATTTTGAAAGAGCTTGAAAATAAGGATATTTACCTTAAAAATTGATTCTTTTTATTTTCCTTTTTATAAATATGCCCTGTTGTCCCCCAATAAGGCGCAGGGCGTATTTTTTTCTTTAGTTTTTTATGAATATATGATAAAATAAATAATGAAAATTTGTCGGGAAGGAAAAATTCATTATGAAGATTTTTAAAAAAATACTTAAAGCTGTAATCTGCATAATTCTTGCGGCTGTTTTTGTTTTTCTCGCCGTTTTCTTTTTCTATTATCCTCATTACAGAAAAAATAAACGGAAAATCAATATATCGGTCGAAAATGCAAACTCAAACGCGATAACGGTTATGAGCAGCAACGCCCGCTGTCTCAATCCTTTGGACAAAGGAAAAAGAAGCTGGTTTTTCAGAGCGGATCTTCTCGTTAAAAATATCGAAAATGAAAAACCTTCGATAATCGGTTTTCAGGAAGTCACAAAATTTCAATATAAGTATTTGACCGACTGCCTTCCTCAATTCGATTCCGTAATCAAATACAGAGACAACTCTATGATGTCGGAGGGATGCCCCGTATTTTACAGGAAAGATATGTATAAACTCGAGGACAAAGGTTCGTTCTGGCTGTCCGAAACGCCGGACGTTATGAGCAAAGATTGGAACTCAGCCTGTTACAGAATTTGCAGTTATGTTATTCTGCGTGAAAAAAATTCAGACAAAAAATTTGTGGTTTTCAATACTCACCTCGACCATGTAAGCGATGAGGCGAGAATAAAAGGAATAGGCGTAGTCCTCGACAAGATAAAGCAGTTCGGTTCTCTTCCAAGTATAATTATGGGAGATTTCAACGCCGAGGAGGGCAGCGAAACTTATAAAAAAGTCACCGAAAATTTCTTAGACGCCAAATATCAGACAAAGAACACCATGAAAAGCTGCACATATCAAAATTTCGGCACGGAACTCGATAGAAACTGCATTGATTACTTTATGATATCCAAAACAGGCATTATAGTAGACTCCTACAAAGTCGTGACAAAAACGTATGACGGCGTCTATCCGAGCGATCATTTCCCGATAAAAATGGAATTTGAACTGACATAAAAACAGTTCGTTTTTTACTGATTTTGAGATTATATTTTTTGATAAAACGAAAAATAAAAAGCCGAACCTGATTTTTTCAGATTCGGCAAAAAATTATTGGTGGAGACGGACGGGATCGAACCGTTGACCTTCTGACTGCCAGTCAGACACTCTCCCAGCTGAGCTACGCCCCCGCAAGACTGATTTATAATAACACATCCAAAAAATAAAATCAATAGTTAAATAGTTAAATATGTTTTGATGTCTGTTCATATTGCAAATATCGGTTGACAATAACGCCCGATTATGATATATTTTCTACTGTTATTGAGGTGTCGCCAAGGGGTAAGGCACAGCACTTTGACTGCTGTATTCGTGGGTTCGAATCCCGCCACCTCAGCCATAAAAGGACGCTTATTTTGATACAATAGGCGTCCTTCTTTTTTTTGCACTCC
>OMUY01000073.1 GCA_900314355.1 uncultured Eubacteriales bacterium
AGTAAAAATGTAGTAAAATTTTAAATGTTTGCGCAAAAAATTTTATTCAAAATTGGAGTATAATATAAAATGTCTGTAATTACAATCACCGCTCTTGTTATTTTTGCCGTCACGTACGTATTGATGATGGCTTTTCAAAAAATACGTCCTTATGTCGCGTTGGGCTCCGCTCTCATTTTCGTTATACTGGGCGTAATAGCGGCTATAAAGCCGGATTTATTCGGGCAGAATTTCTTCAGTCTTCAGGATGGCAGTTCCTATTCATACGGAATAGTTGAGGCTTTAAAAGAGATTGATTGGAATGTAATTATGATGATAGCTGGTACTATGGGAACAGTCTATCTTTTTATAGAATCAAAAATGCCTCAGCTGATGAGCGATGTGCTGATTTCAAAAATGCACAATGTCAAATGGGTTATTGTAGCGCTTTCTCTTTTCGCCGGAATTGTTTCCGCATTTGTCGATAATGTCGCTACCGTCCTTATGATAGCTCCCGTCGCTCTCGCCCTCTGCAAAAAACTGAATATTTCCCCTGTGCCTTCTATTATTTGTATCGCCGTATCGTCTAACCTTCAGGGAGCCGCTACACTTGTCGGAGATACTACGTCCATTCTGCTCGCGAAAGCCGCCAACCTCGATTTTTCATCGTTTTTTGTAGATGAGGGAAAACCCGGAATGTTCTGGGTAGTTGAGGCCGGCGCATTGGTTTCCGCTTTTATCATTTATTTTATGCTCAGAAAAGAAAACAAGAAAATCGAGTTCAATTCAAGAACTGTTGTTGAGGATAAATTTCCGACATTTCTGCTTGTCGGCACAGTTGCCGCTCTTATAGCCGTTTCATTTATTCCGTACAAAAGCACTGCCAAAGACGGACAGTTTTACAAGCCGGAAATAACAAACGGAATAATCTGCGTTACATTCTTTTTGATAGGAGTAATCCGCGAGCTTTTCAGGAAGAGATTTACTGTTATTAAAAATGCGTTCAAGGAAATAGATTATTATACCATCGCTCTTCTTGCGGGTCTTTTTATTGTCATAGGCGGAATAAAAAAAGCCGGAGTGATTGAAGTTATAGGAAAAACAATTGCTAAAGTAGGCGATTCGGGTCAAGGCGCCGGCAAAATATTTATAGTATATACCGTTATCGTCTGGGTGTCGGTACTTCTTTCAGCTTTCATTGACAATATTCCTTACACCGCAACAATGCTCGCTAAAATTCCTACTATTGCGGGACAAATCGGCATGGCGTCCGCTGGAATAAGTCCCAAACTTCTTTATTACGGGCTTCTATGCGGCGCAACTCTCGGAGGCAACCTTACGCCTATCGGAGCGAGCGCGAATATCGCAGGAATAGGTATTTTGAGAAAAGAAGGGTATGAGGTAAAAACCACAACATTTATGAAGTACGGAGTTCCGTTTACTCTTGCCGCGGTAATAACCGGTTATGTCCTACTGTGGATAATCTGGGCGTAATAAAAAAATAAAATATGCCGCCGTGTCTTATCTCGGCGGCAAAAATTATGTGTGATTAATGATAATGATAAATAATGTATATAATTAATATATAAAAAATTTAAAATAATACTTGTTTTTTTTTTCAATATGCTAATATATTATTTGTAGTTAATATATTATTAGTAACTATTATAATATTTATCGAGGCGGTATTATTGAATTTATTCATTTAAGTATTATTATTTTAAGCACAGAAGCTAAGAACAGAAGCGCAACAATATTTTTGAAAAATGAAATTTATCAAAAAAAGAAAGGTAAAAGGTGTCAATATGAAAAATATAAAAAAAATTTTCTGTCTTATGCTATCGCTCGTCATTGCAGCTTGCTCAGTCGTTCCTATGGCGTTTGCCGAAAATGAGATATCATCCGGAGAGGAAAGTACACACAGCACAGGACTTATATGGGACACATGGGATTCTTATTTGAATAAAATGAACGAAACTACTCTTAGAGCTTTGGCCGTACAGCGTACGGGAGATCTTGACGCGGACGGAAAAGTAACCGCTTTAGACGCTCGTTTATGTCTTCTTGCCTCTGCGCAACTCAGCAAACTGACATATCAGCAGTCTGTAGCCGCGGATGTTGACGGTAATTTCGGTATTTCAAGCCTCGATGCGAGAAAAATATTAAGAACTTCCGCAAAACTTGAAACTTTACCTTTTACAATGGAGACAACACCTGATTGGGGCGTTGTGATAGGACCGTTGAAGGGCGGTGAAAACGGTAAATACTCATGGGTAAGCAATACCGATACTCAAGGTTTGCTCACCTTGGACATAATTCAAAAGACTGTAGCGGCTCCTGAAGGAAGCAAAGATACTTCTCCCGAATATTTCTTTGTTATTACTCCTAAACATATGGGTCAGCCCGAAGTCAGATTTTCGTTAATGAATTCAGACCATACCGAAACGCTTGAACAATTTTCGCTTGTCCTTACAATCAGTTGCGATGTTACCATATCAAAGGGCGGAAAATACAGTCTTGAAGGTTTGTTAAACGGAGGAAACGGAAGATATAACTGGCAATGTTCTGTTGATCCCGATACTGGCATCACAGTTGAAGAAAATGATGAAATTCCATTCCCTGATCGCGAAACAGGACCTGTTGAACAGATTTTTACGTTTACCGGAGTAAAAGAAGGAACATACAGCGTTACTTTTGTTTTGAAATCTTCTTGGGAAGATCCCATAAAAAAATTCACGTTCAAAATTACTGTAGAATAAAAATGTCAGAACAGAAATAACCAAAATAAATAATATACCTCCGAAGCTTTAAATTTCGCTTAGGAGGTATTTTTATATTTTATTAATAATATGCCGGTGCGGTTTTAATCAAAAAGCGCCGCCGGTTTTGTTCCTCGGCGGCGTAAATTATTGCAAAATTTATTTATTTCATATATTTAGAAAACCAGTCATATATTTTAGGATAGTATATCTCGGGATGAACCTTGTTTGACTCGGCGTGAGCGGCGTCCGGAACGGAAACTTTTTTCTTCTCGGCTGTGCATGCGTTGTAAACGACATCAAGCATTTCATACGGAACAAATTTGTCTTTTTCGCCGTGTATGAAAAGCGTAGGCGTAACAGAGCGTGATACTGCGTCAACCGGTCTGTTTTTCTTAAAGTCCCAGCCGTACCTGATTTTTGCGATAGTGTTGGCGGCAGTCATCACCGGGAAAGGTCCCATGCCTGACATATTTTTCCATGTATTAGCCATTTGATCCCAGCAGTCGGAGTAACCGCAGTCGGCGACGGCGCATTTTACATTGGACGGAAGCTTTTCACCGGTCACATTCATAGTTGTTGCCGAACCCATCGAAACGCCAAGAATAGCTATTTTGGATTTGGGATCTTCGTTTATAATATAATCTATCCAGCCCATTACGATAAATCTGTCTTTATATCCCATAGTGGAATATTTGTCCTCATCGTAATTAAAAGACCCAAGACTCGGCATCAAAATATTGCAGCCGAGATCTTTGTAAAAATGAAAAGCCTGATCTGCGAAATCTCTCGGTCCGGATGTATATCCGTGGTTGATGATAACCCAGTCGGGCGTGTAGTTTTTTTGTTTGAATATTATTGCGTGAAGAGTTTTGCCGCTCATTGATTTAATCGTCATGTCTGTCGGATGCATGGCGACAAACCAGTCATCGGCGTTCACGGCGTCGTCTGCGGAAGGATAGAATTTGTAAATATCATCCGTTACAATTTTTTTTTGATTGTTGGAGTCGGTTTTTTTCCTGTTCAGCGCAAGCTCATATGCGACTCTGCCGGCGAGAAAATATAAACCGCCTAATATAACTCCGGCAGAACCGGCGGTTTTGATAAATTTTTTGTTCATATATAGTCTCCGAAATTTCTGTGAAAATTTAATTTTACAATTTAATTATACTATGTTCTTTATTTAAAATCAATCAGAATATTGAAATCAAAGTGCTGTTATGATATAATTTCAAAAACGACGATATTTATTTTTTACAATAAATGCGCCGATAAATGAATTAAATTAAAACCGTTTTTCTTTTATCTTTTTTTGTAAAATTTTACTGCGGAGAGTTTTTTATGGCAGACGAGATAATTTTTAAAAGGGCTATATTCGACGGCTTTGACAAAGCCGAGGTTATTCAATATATTTCAAATCTCAAGAAAAGAATTTCCGATTTAAATTCAAAAGCGGAAGAAATGAAAACCGAACTTAAGTCCAAAGACGAAAAAAACAAAGAGCTTGAAAATGAAATCGCATCTTTAAACGAACGTATCGCGTCTTTAAATGATGAAAAAATTAATGAAATAAATGAAATCAATCTGAAACATAAAGAAGAGATTTCAAAGTTGGAAAATGACGTCAGTCTGCGCGCCTCTGATTTGGAAAAATCTTATCAAGAAAAATATTCTTATATTGAACGCAGATATACGTCAGAAATAAATTCGTTAAAAGACGAGATAGAAAAATCGAAAACATCCGATGAAGAAAAAGAACCCGATATAAAAGCGCAGGCACAGCTCGGTTCGGCCATACTTGACGTTAGAAGATTTTCAGACATGCTTATTTGGGAAACTGTCAATAAGATTAATGATGCGTCCGACTCTGCCGATGAAAACGCGAAAAAAAGTTTGTCTGATTTGGCGGAAGTAACAGCGCAAGTAAAAGACGCGAAAGAAAAAATCAACGCTTTGTTTGATGAAATATTATTAAGCAATAATAATTCCGCTCAGATTTTTGAACAATTTGAAGGCAGTTTAAAAACGCCTTATAACGAGACTATTGACAAATTTCTTGACAGTCAGTCCAATGCCGGAGAGGTAAAAGATATTACAAAAAATTAAACTTTTAATTTCAGATAACATTTTTGAATTTAAGGAGATATATGTTTGAAAATGAAGCCGCCGCTGAATTGCGAAGACGGATAATAAAATATAAATTTAAAAATATGAACGATAGGCAGTTTACCTCCGTAGTCACCACCGAAGGCCCTCTGCTTATTCTCGCGGGCGCGGGCAGCGGTAAAACTACAGTGCTTGTAAACCGCATAGCGTATTTAATTGAATTCGGCAGAGCGTTTGATTCAGATGAATTTGAATTAAACGTCACCGATGATGTTCTTAAAAAGCTTGCAAGTTGCGCAGACGGAGACATGTCCGTCTATGACGATATTTATCCTTATCTGACTTTTGAAGCGCCCAAACCCTGGCAGATTCTCGCAGTAACATTTACAAATAAAGCGGCGGGAGAGCTCAAAGACAGAATATCTTCAAAGACAGGCGAACTCGGCGAAGGAATATGGGCGGGAACATTCCATTCGGTTTGTGTCAGAATACTCAGAAAATTTGCCGACAGACTCGGATATACATCTCATTTTACAATTTACGATACCGATGACCAGAAAAGAGTTCTGAAAGAATGTCAGAGCTCAATCGGCGTTGACGAAAAAGTTCTTTCAGTAAAGACAATATCCAGAGAAATATCTAATTCCAAGGATAAACTTATTACGCCCGATGAATATCTTGATGAAAATTCAGCCGACCGGATGAAATATCTTGTAGGCATGGCGTGGAAAAAATATCAGGAACTTATGATGAAGGCTGACGCCATGGATTTCGACGATATTATCGTAAATACGGTAAATCTTTTGTCGGATTTTGATGACGTCAGGTCTTATTATCAGAACAGGTTCAAATATGTAATGGTAGACGAGTACCAGGATACGAATATCGCTCAGTACAGACTTGTTTCTCTTTTGTCGGGAAAATATATGAATTTGTGCGTAGTCGGCGACGACGACCAGTCTATTTACAAATTCAGAGGCGCGACAATAGAAAATATCCTGAAATTCGAGGAGAATTTTAAAAACGCCAAAACCGTAAGGCTTGAACAAAATTACAGATCTACAGGCAATATTTTAAACGCGGCGAACGCTGTAATTTCAAATAATACAGAGAGAAAAGGAAAAACTCTGTGGACAGATAACGGCGACGGAGATAAAATTACTGTCACCTGCCTTCCTGATGACAGAGCCGAGGCCGATTATATCGCGTCGGCTGTTTTAAACGATAAAAACGGGAAATTTTCCGACAATGCAGTTCTTTACAGAATGAATGCGCAGTCGAGCGTTATCGAACAGTCTTTCGTCAGAAACGGCATACCTTACAGAATTATCGGAGGTCACAGGTTTTACGACAGAAAAGAAATAAAAGATATTACGGCATATCTTGCGGTTATTTGCAATCCGTCCGACAACGTAAGGCTTACAAGGATAATAAACGTTCCTAAGCGCGGAATAGGCAATACGACTGTTTCAAACGCCATGAAGATAGCGGACGCGTTGGGCGTCAGTCTTTTCGATGTAATACTTCACGCGAAAGATTATCCCGTTCTCTCAAGGGCTGCTTCAAAACTGGAAAATTTTGCTGAACTTATCAGCGGATTAAATGAAAAAAAAGACGATATGACTGCCCATGATATGTTCAATACCGTTTTGGATAAAATAGGCTATTTTGATTATCTGAAAGAAGAACCCGATAAATTTCAGGACAGACTTGAAAACGTACAGCAGCTCGGCGCGAATATTTCCGTATTTTCGGATGAAAATCCCGAAGACCCGTCGCTTGACGCTTTCCTTGAGGACGTCGCTTTGATGTCCGACATTGACAATTACAATCAGGATGTGGACGCCGTAGTAATGATGACTTTCCATTCCGCTAAAGGACTTGAATTTCCGACTGTATTTATGGCAGGCATGGAGGAGGGAATTTTTCCTTCTGTGCAGTCGTCATATAATACGAGCGAACTTGAAGAGGAGAGAAGGCTCGCGTATGTCGGAATTACAAGAGCTAAGAAAAAACTGTATATGACATGCGCGCGTTCAAGGATGCTTATGGGACGGACAGCGTTTAATCCCGTCTCAAGATTTATTAAAGAGGTTCCGGCAGATTATATAATTGAGGAGGACAATTTACCGAAAAGGTCATATTCATTCGGCGATGATTATCCTTCCGGCAGATATAATTCCGGTTTCGGAGAAAGCCGCAGAGATGATAATTTTTCTTATACGCCTAAATCCTCTTCCGGCAGAAAATATTCGGTTTCTGCATCCGCGCCCAAGCCAAGAAATTCTGAAAGATTTTCGCCTGGCGATATGGTAAGACATAAAAAGTTCGGCGACGGTATTGTCGTTTCGGTTGAAGACCTTGACAGCGGACAGCTGATTGAGGTGGCATTTGATTCGGTCGGAACAAAAAAACTTATAGGTAAATATGCGCCGCTCACAAAAATATAAAATTTTTTGAAAGGAAAAAAATTATGAGTAAAATAAATGTTATTTCGCACAGAGGAGCTAATAAATACGCTCCTCAGAATACAATTCCGGCTTTTAAAAAGTCGCTTGAAATAGGAGTTGACGGCTTTGAAACGGATGTTCACATGACGAGAGACGGATATCCTGTCATCTGCCATAATTATACTGTAAATGAAATGTCAAACGGAATGGGCAGAGTTTCGGCAATGACGCTTGATGAATTCAGACGTCTTGATTTCGGAAGCTATTTTTCTCCCGAATTTAAAGGAACCAAAGGACCCACTCTCGATGAATTTCTCTCGGTATGCGAGAATGCGGATATAGAAATAATGAATATCGAGCTTAAACCGCCGCTCAACGGAGAGGTCGGAATTGTTTACAAGACAATAGAAAAAGTTAAAGAGCATGGACTTTTTGACAAACTTTTAATTTCAAGCTTTGACTATAAACTGCTTGTTGAATGTAAACATGTCGATGAAAAATGCAGAACGGGTTATCTCTACAGCCCGGATAAGACCGACTCTCTCAAAATGTGGTACAGGCCTGTCGATTTTGCCAAGGAAATCAAGGCTGATTACCTTCATCCTTTCTCATATTATGTCACAAAATTTTATGTCGACGCCGCTCATAAAGCGGGAATAGGTGTCAATCCGTGGACGGTAGACAACACTTTGGAAATAAAAAGAATGATTTTTGACGGAGTTGACGGAATAATTACAAATGTACCGGATAAAGTCAAAAAGATAATTGCGGAAACAAAATAATGTCTAACTATAATATGTGCGTCCCATGTCTTTTGGGAATGGAGAAGCCTATTGCGGATGAGATTGTCGGTATGGGCGCCGATAATGTCGAAGCTGAAAACGGAAGAGTTCTTTTCTCCGGAGACGAGCATATTCTCGCGAGAGTGAATATCTGTTCAAGATATTCCGAAAGAGTTTTGATCTTGACCGGACATTTTGAGGCGCATACTTTCGATGAGCTTTTTGAAAACACAAAAAAAATCAGATGGGCTGACTATATCGGCATGAAAGATAAATTTCCGGTAAAGGGCTACTGCTTAAATTCGGATCTTTTTTCTGTCAGAGATTGCCAGGCTATAATAAAAAAGGCTGTTGTGGAATCATTAAAAAGCCGATATAGAACAGATTGGTTTGAGGAAACAGGCAGTCTTTATCAAATTCAGTTTTCCGTATTTAAAAACGATGTCTCGCTGTTCATAGATACATCTGGCACCGCGCTTCATAAAAGGGGATACCGTCCTCAGGCAAACGCGGCGCCGATAAAGGAAACTTTGGCTGCCGCCATGTGTTATTTTTCGCATTTAAGGGATTATCATACGCTTTATGATCCGATGTGCGGTTCGGGGACTGTCGCTGTCGAGGGAGCGCTTTTGGCAGCAAATATCGCTCCGGGAATTAACAGAGAATTTACTGCTGAAACATGGAGAAATATCAATCATGAGGTGTGGACTGAAGAAAGAGACCGCGCCAAATCCCTTGAAAAAAAAGATATATCTTTTTTCTGCTTTGCGTCCGACATAGATTCTCACGCCGTTAATACAGCAAAATTAAACGCGAAAAGGGCAGGCGTCGAAAAATATATAAAATTCGGTGTCTCCGATATTAAAGATTTTTCTCCTTCAACAGAAAAAGGAACGGTGATTACAAATCCTCCGTACGGAGAAAGACTTTCCGATATCAAATCGGCTGAAAAGCTTTACAGAGAAATGGGAAAAATATTTATTCCAAAAAAAGGCTGGAGCTATTCAATCATCGCGTCAGATGAGGATTTTGAAAAAAATTTCGGCAGGAAAGCGGACAAACGCCGAAAGCTTTACAACGGAATGATTAAATGTCAGCTGTATATGTATTTTAAGTATTAGAAATTTAAATATTTTATCTGTTGAAAATATAATAATATGGGAACTGCCGGTAATACGGGTTTTAAAACAAACCTGAATACGACAGCTCCCTGTTTTTTTTATAATTTTTCAGGACTTTGATAAAAACAAACATATCGACGTGATTCATTATATCCGACTGCCTTTTAATAAAATCGGTTTCTGTGAGAAAAAAAAGTATAATTTTTATCTGATTTTTTTTCGGCAGTTAAATTTTTATCGACAAATTAATAAATTTAATTTTTTTTGCAGTATAAAATTGGTCTATTCAGACGCAGACTGCTTTAAAACAGCGGATAATAATTTTTCATAAGAAAAATCTAATAGATTTATCCTCGATTTATTTCCGCATTAGTCGGAATTATCTTTTTTATTTTCAAAAAGTTTTTTCAAAAATTTTATTTTATCAAATAAAACGAAGCCTCATCATACAAATTATTTTACAACCCTTCTCTGTATTTATGCTTTCGGTAAACATCGATTTTAAATATTAAGATAAAAATTTAATTTATATATACTTAATATTGTTGTCTGAAAATATATAAATAATAAAATATCAAAACAGAGGCTGAAACTTATGAAACATGTATTTGTTATTAATCCTCATGCCGGTAAAGGTAAAGCTGTCGAAACTGCGACAAGAGAAATAGAAAATTATGCGGATATTCATCCCGATTTTGACTATCAGATATATGTCACAAGATATCCTGGAGATGGTCAGAATTTCGTAAAACATCTCGGAGATACGACGACGGAGCCTGTCAGAATTTATGCCTGCGGCGGCGACGGCACTTTATACGAGGTCGCAAACGGAGCCTACGGCTATAAAAATATTGAAATCGGAGCGATTCCATGCGGTTCCGGAAACGATTATATCAGACTTTACGGCACGCCCGATCAGTTCCAGAATATCGCGGCTCAGGTAGAGGGCAAATCTGCTGTTGTAGATGTAATAAAATGCGGAAACAGAATAGCGCTTAATCAGTGTTCTATGGGTTTTGACGCCGAAACTTGCAATAAACAGCAGGATTTTAAAAAATTTAAATTTCTTAACGCAAACGCTTCATATCTTGCGTCTATTCTGTATTGTTTCCTTTTTAAAATGGATAACAACTTTACGATCTCGCTTGATGACAATGATTCGGAAAAATATCACGTCCTTTTCTGCTATGTCGGCAATTCAAGATGGTACGGCTCAGGCTTTATGGCGGCTCCGTTCGCAATGCCCGATGACGGACTTTTGGATGTTGTCGTTGTCCGCAAAAATAATGATCCAAAGCTTAAACTTCTCAAACTCATCAAACCTTACAAGGAAGGAAGGCTGATAAATCATCCAATCACAATATTTAACAGAGCTAAAAAAGTAAAGATACATTCTGATATGCCTGCCACCGTAAATATCGACGGCGAGTGCGAAAAACGAACCGATGTCGAGTTTGAAATCGTGCCCAAGGCGATGAGATTCATTGTCCCGACAAGCACCACATATTTTTCGGACAGGGAATCCGGAAAGATATCAAACGAAATAGACTTTTCTAAATTTAAATTTTAATTTTCAAGTTAGGAGAATTTATTATGGCGGACATAGAACGCATAGAAAACGATTTTCTTTCTGCCGGTGTTAAATATTACGGTTCAGAGCTTACATCCGTAAAATCAAAAAAGACAGGCAGGGAATTTATCTGGTGCGGCGACACATCTATCTGGTACGGACAAAGTCCTATTCTGTTTCCCATAGTCGGCAGACTTCTTGATGACAAATATATGCTGAACGGAAAAGAATACTCTATGCCGAAACATGGTCTTTACAGAAAGAGAAATTCAACTCTCGTTTCAAACGACGGTTCATCTGTTACATTTATGCAGACCGATGACGATGAAACATTTAAGAAATATCCTTTTCACTTTGATATTTATGTAAAATTTCAGCTTGAAGGCAAATCTCTCAAAGTGACCCATACTGTCGTCAATAAAAACGACGGAGTTATGTATTTTTCAATCGGCGCGCACCCTGCGTTTAACTGTCATATCGGAGATAAGTTAATCTTTGAAAAAAAAGAAACTCTTTCAACAGAGAAAATCGATTCCGATTCCATAAGACTCAATGAAAAATTCCCGCTTCTCAAAAATTCAAATGAAATTGAAATAACCAAGGATATTTTCAAAGAAGACGCGTTGATATTATCTGGGATAAAATCAAAATATGTCACTTTGAATGTTCCTGAGGACAGATACAGCGTTAAATTTGATTTCAATTCGTCTCCTTATCTCGGAATATGGGCGAAACCCGGCGCTCCGTATGTATGTATAGAACCTTGGTGGGGAGTCAACGATTCAAGAGATAAAACAGATGATTTCTCGAAAAAAGATGAGATACTCTCTCTTGATTCCGGAAAAAAATTTGAGATGAGCTGGCAGGCGTATTTCGACGAACAATGAGACGTTTGTTGTCATAAATTAATAAAATATAATATAATAACTTGACTTTTTTGATTTAATTTGGTATTATTTAGACGGAGAATGAAATATGGCTGATAAGAAAAACAAACCATTAGATGAGCGTGGCGACATTTTTACCGACGATGAAGAAAGAGATAATTCAGAGCCTTTGATAGTCAGTGTAACTGACGAGCAGGGAAATGATCACAAATTTCAGGAGTTGGATTCTTTCGCCGAAGGTAATAACGAATATGTTGCATTGCTTGCGATAATTGACGACAACGAGGAAGTATGGGACGCCGATGACGAACTCATCGTACTCAGAAGGGTATACGAGGGCGACGATATTATTCTCGAACCTATCGAAGATGAAAAAGAATTTATGCGAATAGGAAAAATTTTTGAGGAAAGACTTTCGGACGAATTCGATTTCGAAGACGACGATTAATCTGCCGTAATTCATTTTTTTAAAACATTTCTGCCTTGTGCGATAAATCTCAGCATATATTGACCCAACACTATTAATTTTTAGGGAGCTTTAAAATTCTCTTATGCGGAGCGCAGACCTCCCCGGTATTCCGGGACGAAGGGAGCCGGAAACATAGGACGCAGCACCCACCTGTTTTCAAGCAGGTTTCTATCTGCGGAGATCCGGCAAGGCGGATTTCTTTTTTAACTTTTGTCAAATAAAAAAGCTTCCGATAAAAATCGGAAGTTTTTTTGTTACCGCAGCTTATTATTCTGTTCTTTCAGAAAATTTATCAGCTTTTCTTTTAAATCTTTATTCTTAAACGAATTGTTGTCTATATAAATTTCATTTCCGTCTTTAAAAAAGAACACGGTAATATCAGAAAAAGATTTTATGGATTTAAGATTTCTCACCTGATATTCGGCGCTTTCTTTGTTTCTGACAAATATGATGTTGTCATGATTGAAAGTCACTTCAATATTGTCGTTCTTGCCTTTTTTATAAAGTTTAAAAGCTGCATAACGAGTAATAAAAGGTGCGGCGACAGTTAAAGCGGCAAGCGCACCTGTCAAAACTGCCATTCTGAAGTTATTTTGATTAATATCAAATATAATAACCGCAATTAAGGCCAGCGCCAATATTGTGCAGAAAATATAAATTTTATAAAATATCCTTTTTGACAGGTATGACTTTATCAACTTGTCGGTTTCTTTGAATTTTAAGACGAACATTAAAATTACCGGCAGAGATGAATTGCGAATCCTGCAATTTCATCCGCTAAGTAAATGAATGTCATCTTTCCGTTTTTGTCGTATTTAGCTGATGAATAGTCAAGTTTCACATTTGCTTTTTCAAGTCTGTATACAGCTCTGTCGACGGAATTTGTCTTAACAGCTATATGTCCGCAAGTTCCGCGGCCGTTTGATTTCATGTATTCAAATTTGTCGTCGCCTACAAAGTAGCTTACATCACATTCTCTTGAATTAAAACCGAAAATTTTTGTAATTAAATTTACATCCTTCTCGGCGTCTTTTTCATTGGAGACGTTTATTCCGATGTGCCCGAGTTTATAGCCAAGCATTGTTTTTACAGCTTCTTTTGTCATCTCTTCAACCGCGTCGTATCTGCCGGCGTCAATCAAATCGGATTTTACCATCCAGCTGCCGCCACATGCCAAAATTTTATCGGAACTCAAATAATCGTTCAGATTTTCCGAATTAACTCCGCCAGTCGGGATAAATTTCATGTTTACGTAAGGACCAGAAAGAGCTTTTATTGTCTTTATTCCGCCTAAATTCTCGGCGGGGAAGAATTTGACAACGTCAAGTCCGAATTCAATCGCTTCTTCAATATTTGAAGCGGTTGAGCATCCTGGAGTAATAGGAATATTATTTTCAACACAGTAGCCTACAACCTTCGGATTGAAACCGGGCGTTACGATGAATTTGGCTCCTGCATTTACTGCTCTTTTAACCTGGTCTACGGTAAGCACCGTTCCGGCTCCAACAAGCATTTCGGGACATTCGGCGCTTATTTTTTTAATTGACTCCTCTGCGGCGTCAGTTCTGAATGTGATTTCAGCGACCGGCAGTCCTCCGTTTACAAGTGCTTTCGCAAGCGGTAAAGCCTCGTCGGGGCTTGAAAGTTTTACGACAGGAATAATTCCTATTTTATAAAATTCCTCTAAAAGCTTATTCATTTTTCAATCCTCTGTTTTATTATTTTCTTTTTGAATCTTTTTCAATAGCTTCCCATAAACCGTTTAAATATGTGGCACCGAGAGCTCTGTCGTAAAGTCCGTATCCGGGTCTTCCTGTCTCTCCCCAAATCATTCTGCCGTGGTCGGGACGTACATAACCGTCAAATCCGTTGTCATAAAGAGCTTTCATAATCTCGTACATGTCAAGCGAACCGCCTGATGAAAGGTGACCGGTCTCCTCAAATCCGTTTGGAAGAATTTTTACGTTTCTTAAATGCGCAAAATGTATTCTTCCCATTTTCGCGTATTTGGCGGCCATTTTTACAACGTCATTTTTTGGATTGCATCCTAAAGAACCTGTGCAGAGCGTTATTCCGTTGTGTTTGTCGTCAACAGTTCTCAAAAGTCTGTCAAGGTCGTCTTCAGTTGATATTATTCTCGGCAGACCAAAAATCGGCCAGCTCGGATCGTCTTCATGAATAGCCATATAGACGTCATATTCGGCGCATACCGGAATAACCTTTTTCAGAAAATATTCAAGATTAATCCATAAATCCTCGGCTGTCATTTTATTGTATTCGCCAACAACCTCCGACAGCTCCTGTCTTGAATAACTTGCATCCCAACCGGGAAGAGTCAAATCAGAGTTGGAATTAAGCGGATTTACTTTGTCGACTTGTTCTTGATAATATACAAGTGATTTAGAGCCGTCGCTGTTTGCGTGATCAAGCTGAGTCCTTGTCCAGTCGAAAACAGGCATAAAATTATAGCATATACATTTAATTCCGGCCTTGCCGAGTCTTCTTACGTTTTCGCAGTAATTCTCAATCAGTCTGTCTCTGTCGGGCTTGCCGAGTTTAATATCCTCATGAACCGGAACTGATTCGATTACTTCGAATTTCAATCCGGCGTCTTCAGTCATTTTTTTCAGCTCGTCAATTGATTTCTGAGGCCATACCTCACCTACAGGAACGTCGTATACGGCAGTGACTATTGAGTACATGCCGGGTATCTGCCTTATTTTTTCTAAAGTTATCTCATCGTCTTTTCCGTACCATCTGAATGAAAGTTTCATTTAATTTCTCCGTGACACTGTAATTATTAATTATTATTTTAATGAAATGACAGAAATGTGTCAATCGAAAAAACATAAAAATTTCACAACCTGTTTTTATAAATTATTGTTAGTATTTTTATGATTTTAGATTTCATTAAATTAATAACATAGAGCTGCTTTTTAGTCTTGAAATATAGCGCTAAATTGTTATATAATGTTATAAAAGGTTTTTAAAAATTATTAAATTATAGTAGGTTTTTAAAATGAAAGACGGAAATTTTTTATACTACGATCATAAGGCGAAAAATTTTAATGAAGCTCTTCCTCTGGGCAACGGCAAAATCGGCGCGATGATCTACGGTGACCCGGAAAAAGAAAAGGTGTCGCTGAACTACGACGAACTTTGGACAGGCTACCCGAGAGACTACACAGACATGTGCAAATATAAAAACTTTGACAGAGCCCGTGTTCTCGCTCTTCAGGGAAAATATTATGAAGCGGAAAACATTCTTGAATCATCTTTTGAGGGACTGAACTCAGAAGCTTATATGCCGTTCGGCGATTTGACAGTTGACACAGGTTCCGGCAAAGTAAGAGAATACAGAAGGTGTCTCGACCTTGAAACAGGTGTTCATACTGTCGAGTTTAAAAAAAGCGGCGTTAGTTTCAAAGAAGAGTCGTTTGTGTCAGCGCCTGATAATGTTTTTGTGCTAAATATAGAAGCAGATTCTGTTTTCAATTCTAAAATAAAGCTTTCTTCTCCTCTCAAAAGCGAGATAAAAACAATAGGATATGATTATATTCTTGACGGGCAGTGTCCGTCGTATTCGCCGAACAACAAGAAATTTTTCAAATATGATATGGATCTTTATTCAGATAATGACAAAGAAAAAGGAATGTTGTTCCGCGGAGCCGTCAGAATAAAAACTGACGGAAGACCAAAATTTAAATCAGACGACATTCATATAAAGAATGCCAAAAAAATAATCATTTATTTCGCAGTTGAGTCGAGCTATAACGGGTACAAAAGACATCCGTATTTAGATGGAAAGGATTATGAAAATCCTCCGCTTGAGACTCTTGAAAAAGTTTACAACAAAACATATGAAGAAGTTAAAGAATGTCATGTAAAAGATTTTACGGCTTTTTATGACAGAACCGAACTTTTCCTCGGAACTGATTACAAAGACAATGTTCCTCTTGATAAAAGACTTGCATCTTTCAGCGGAAAAAACGATGTGGGACTTTTTACTTTGCTTTTCAATTTCGGAAAATATCTGACAATCTCTTCGTCAAGGCAGGGAAGTGAAGCGACTAATCTTCAGGGAATATGGAATGATTCCGTAAATCCGCCGTGGGCATCGAACTACACGGTTAATATCAATACTGAGATGAACTATTTTCCTACAATGGAAATGGCTCTTCCGGAAATGAAAAAACCGCTTATTGAATTAGTAAAAAAAATAGCGGATACGGGCGAAAAAACAGCCGACAAATGTTATCACGCGAGAGGCTTCTGCGCTCATCACAACGTTGATATATGGGGATTGTCAACGCCTGTACAGGGGAAAAGCCAATGGTCTTTCTGGTATATGTCGGGCGCGTGGTTCTGCCACGATTTGTACGAATATTATGAGTATACTCTCGACAAAGATTATCTGAGTAAAACGGCATACCCAATAATGGAAAAAGCCGCTCTGTTCCTTCTTGATATGCTTATAATCGATAAAGACGGATATTATATTATCTGTCCGTCTACATCGCCTGAAAATAAATTTTTCTGGCACGGCAGGCAGGTAGACGTTTCTGAGACCTCTACTATGACAATGTCAATTACAAGGGAGCTTTTCCGTAATGTTTTAAAAGCTTCGGAGGTTTTAGGCATAAAAGATAATGTTACGGAAGAAATCAGAGCCAAGATAGATAAACTTCTCCCATATAAATTCAATTCCACAGGAGATTTGATGGAATTTTACGATGAAGTCAAATATCCCGAACCTGAACACAGGCATGTTTCGCATCTGTACGGACTTTTTCCGTCTAACCTTATTGATTATGATAAAACCCCGGAACTCTGCGAGGCTGTAAAGAAATCGCTTGAATTCAGAGGCGATGACGGTACAGGCTGGTCAATAGCATGGAAGGCGAATCTTTATGCGAAACTCAGAGACGGAAATCACGCGAAAAAACTTCTGACTCTTCAGCTTAAACCTATCGGCAACAGATATGTCAAAGGATTAAATTCCGGAAAAACATATCCGAATTTCTTTAATTCCTGTCCTCCTTTTCAGATTGACGGCAATTTCGGCGCCGCATCCGCCGTTGAAGAAATGCTTATGCAGTCAGACGGCGAAAAAATAATTCTTCTTCCCGCATTGCCTGATGACTGGACATCAGGATATGTCAAGGGTCTCGCCGCAAGAGGAAACGTTACGGTCGATATAACATGGAAGGATAAAAAACTTACGGGTTATAAGATTAACGGGGATTTGCGTGATATAAAAATTATATATAACGGTAAATGTATGAATTAATAAAAAACATCCGCATTATCACATGCGGATGTTTTTTTATTGAGAACGTTTTTTAATCATTTATATTTTTTTTCAGATAGTTGACAACGTCTCCAACTGTTCTGAACGTCGAGGAAATTTTCTCCGGAATTTCAATATTGAATTCGTCCTCAAGATCTCCCGAAATACTCATCAGCTCAAGCGAATTCAGCCCTACATCATCTACAAGTTTTGTGTCGGATGTGATTATAGAATCGACGAGTGTATAATTTTTAAGTATATCAGATAATTTATTAACTAACTCAATATCTGTCATTTTATATTTCATCTCCGTATTTATAAAAATATTTATTTGCAATTTCACATTTTTGCAATAATTACTAAGAAATATTAATAATTTATTAATTTTTATATTAAAATTATATCATAAATATGATTAGATGTCAACTGTTGTTTGACAATTTTATATTAATTTGTTTATTTTCTATATTAAATTTTCGGAAGTGTTTTAAACATATGTTTTTTTTGAGATTTATTATATATGGATAAAAGGTATTGACAACATTTTAATTTTTGATATAATATATTTTGTTATGCCGCTGTGGCGGAATTGGCAGACGCAAGGGACTTAAAATCCCTCGGTGGCAACACCATATCGGTTCAAGTCCGATCAGCGGCACCAAATGGGACGGTTTATTCCGTCCTGTTTTTTTTGGCAAAAATTTCAAACATTGAAAATACATCATGGAATTGATATAATAAAAGCGGTGATTTTATGAAATTAATGATTTTGGATGGAAATTCTATCGCAAACAGAGCATATTACGGAATCAGAACTTTAACCACAGGCGACGGAAGACCAACAAACGCCGTTTTCGGTTTTTTGAATATTCTATTGTCTCTTGAAAATAATTATAAACCCGATGCTGTCGCGGCCGCATTCGATGTTCATGCGCCCACATTCAGACATAAATTATATGACAAATATAAGGGCAACAGAAAGGGAATGGATGACGAACTCAGAGTTCAGATGCCTGAAATAAAAGATATACTTAAATCTATGGGCATTAAAATTATCGAAAAGGAGGGATGGGAAGCAGACGATATTCTCGGAACTCTTGCGAAATCATGCAAATCAGGCGACTGCTGCTATATAGCCACAGGCGACAGAGATTCTCTTCAGCTTGTAGACGACAAAGTCACAGTTTTGCTCGCGTCCCCGAAGGCAGGCCAGACACAGACAGTTGAATATACGCCCGAATATGTCACTGAAACAAAAGGCGTCAAACCTCATCAGCTTATTGATGTAAAAGCTTTAATGGGTGACGCATCCGATAATATACCCGGGGTTCCCGGAATAGGTGAAAAGACTGCTACGTCTTTAATACAGAAGTTCGGCACGCTTGACAACGTTTATTCTAACATAGACAGCGAAGAAATAAAAAATTCCGTCAGGACAAAACTCTCTGCGGGAAAAGACAGCGCTTATATTTCTAAAACGCTCGGAACTATCAGAACAGATGTTCCGATAGAAACTGACTACAGATCTTATGTTCCCAAAGAAATAGACAAGCAGGAGCTTAAAAAATTACTTGCTGATCTTGAAATGACATCTTTTATAGAAAAGCTTGGACTTAAAGACGTAGTAATTGTAAATACCGACAGGACAAATGCTAAAATCTCTCTGTCGAAAGAACCGGCGGAAAATCTTTTATCCGATGAAGATGAAATCTTTCTTTGTTTCGATGAAAAATTTGAAAGATGCGCTGTCTGCTGTTCCGGTAAAGCAGGCGAATATTCAATGGATGAAATCAAGCCTCTGCTCGCGGACGAAAAACTGAAAAAATGCGTTGATGACAGCAAATCTCTTTACAAAAATCAGATTGAAAACGGTTATGAAATAAAAAATATTAGTTTTGACTCTACTCTTGCCGGTTACCTTTTAAACGCCAATTCATCAGATTATTCCGTGGAAACACTTGCCGATACTTATAAGGTTTTCGTTGATATTGAAACAGATGACAAACTTATCAGAAATGCGGCGCTTTTGTCTCAACTCAAGGACAAGCTTCTTTCTTTTTTAGACGAATACGGAGAAACGTCATTATTATATGACGTTGAAATACCTCTCGCGGAAGTTCTGTCGTCTATGGAAAATATAGGTTTTAAAATTGACCGTGTCAGTATTGCGGAGTTCGGAATTGAGCTCAATGACAGAATTTCAGTCCTGACACGTGAAATATATGATTATGCCGGCCACGAGTTTAAAATCAATTCACCGAAACAGCTTGCCGCAGTATTATTTGAAGAGTTGAAACTTCCACCGAAAAAGAAAACAAAGAGCGGTTTTTCCACAAATGTGGAGGTCTTGGAAAGTTTAAGAGACGACCATCCAATAATAGATCTTGTTCTTGAATACAGGTCTCTCACCAAATTAAAATCAACTTATTGCGACGGACTTTTAAAGGCTGTAAAGGAGGACGGACGCGTTCATTCTACTTTTAAACAGACTGAGACGAGGACAGGCCGACTGTCATCGACAGAACCTAATTTACAAAATATTCCCGTAAGGACTGAACTCGGCGCCGAGATGAGAAAATTTTTCACAGCAGACTCCGGAAAAACTCTAGTAGACGCCGACTATTCGCAGATAGAGCTGAGGGTATTATCTTGTGTGGCCGATGATGCAAATATGCAAAACGCATTTAACAACGGTGTGGATATTCACGCATTGACAGCGTCGCAGGTTTTCGGTATTCCGATTGAAATGGTCTCTTCAAAGATGCGTTCAAGGGCAAAAGCCGTAAATTTTGGAATAGTATACGGAATAGGAGCTTATTCGCTTTCAAAGGATATAAATGTATCTGTAAGCGAGGCAAGAAGATATATCGACAATTACCTTAAGACGTTTTCCGGAATAGACAGATATATGAAGGAAATTGTAAAAAAGGCGAAGGAAGACGGCTTTGTCACCACATTGTTCGGCAGAAGACGTTATATTCCGGAATTGAAGTCGTCAAACGCCGTTCAAAGAGCGTTCGGCGAAAGAGTGGCGAGAAATGCGCCTATTCAGGGAACTGCCGCCGATATAATCAAAATCGCCATGATAAATGTCTATAATACGTTGAAGAAAGAAGTCCCCGAAGCCAAGCTTATAATGCAGGTGCATGATGAGCTGATTGTCGAATGTCCGGATAATAAAAAGGATGAGGTCGCAAAAATCCTTAAAAGCGAGATGGAAAACGCCGTTTCTCTAAAAGTCAAGCTGACCGCCGATGTTCAAACCGGAAAAACATGGTATGAGGCGAAAGGATGAAAATAATATTTGTATGTTCCGGCAATACGTGCAGATCTCCTCTCGCCGAGGCTTTATTCAGAAAAAAGACAGAAAAATATAAAGGCAATCTTATAATTTCAAGCCGGGGAATTTCTGCGGAGGAGGGGATTTCGGCTGATTTACTTTCAGTTGCCGCAGCTGAAAAAATCGGTATCGATATCTCAAATCATCGTTCAAAATCTTTGACAGCCGATGATATTGATTCCGCTGATATAATAGTCTGCATGACTGAAACTCAAAAATTGATTCTCGATTCCTACACAGATAAAGCAGTTGTGATTCCGGGAGAAATTCAAAATCCGGCTGGGGACGACCTTGATTCTTATCTTGATATATCTTTTGAATTATCGGAAAAACTTGATGAAATGATTGCCGAAGATTATTTCGCAAAAACAAGAAGAGCCGGAAAAGAAGATATAGGTATTATTGCCGGTCTCGAAAAAGAGTGTTTTTTAAATCCGTATTCATTTGAGAACATAAAAGGAGAGTTTGAATCTGGATGTGAAGTATCATTTATCTGCGAATACCTTGGGGTAAACGCCGGATATATTTTAGCTCAGGATATGTCAGGCGATATTTTTATTAACAGGGTAGCCGTATCGAAAAATTACAGAAGGCATCATCTCGCATCTGACATATTATTAAATCTCTTTTCATACGCCAAAGAAAGCGGAGCGGAATTTATTTCGCTTGAAGTCAGAAAATCAAATATTAAGGCGATAGGATTATACAAAAAATTCGGATTTGAAAAACAAGGCGTCCGAAAAAATTATTATTCAAACCCGGAAGAAGACGGAATAATAATGACGAAGTTTTTAAAATAAAAAACAGCCGCAAAAACGGCTGTTTTTTTCTGAACTTAACTTTGCATGAAACCGGACGGATCGTCGTAATTGTGTTTTTCCGAAAGCATCATATCTTTCACTTTCATAAGTCTTGTTGTTGAAGACCGCTCATTTTCGTCAAGCTTCATTGTAATGTATCTTATTGTGTCCTCGTACTGAGGAATCATCGTATATTCAAGCGCATTTACACGTCTTCTTGTGCTTTCAATTTCCGACGCCATAAGCTGGCATGATTTTTCAATTTCCGCAAGCTTCATCATATCACGTAGAATATCGCTGAAATCCTTTACGGCAATGTCAAGATCGCCTGATGTATACGCAAAACCATAAGGGTAGATATCCGATTCGTCAGATGTTCTGTATTTGATGTCAAATTTAGGAATTTTTACGCTCATTACATTCTTTTCTTTGACGTCAACAGTCATCTGCTGCATCGGAACCATAAGTGCGGTATTCAGCTCCTCATCGCTCATTACAGAGCCGGCAAGAGCCATATGCTGATTTGCCTCTTTCAGTTTTTGCTCAACTGTACGTCTCAAGTCTTTGTTCTCTTTTACAAGAGACATAAATTGACGCATCAGCTCATCGCATTTATCCTTTAAAAGTTTGTGACCTCTTCTCGCTGTCACAAGCTTTTTTTTCAGGTTGTTCAGCTCCATTCTGGTCGGATTTATATTCATTACCGCCATAGTAACAGGAACCTCCTTAATTACTTTTCGCTTTTATCTGCGTCGTAGTATTTGTCGAGCATCTCGTTGGAAATACGTTTAAGTTCGCTTCTCGGCAGTATTCTGAGAAGATCCCAGCCGATGTCAAGCGTTTCCTCAATGCTTCTGTCGGTATTGAATCCCTGAGAAACATATCTTTTCTCAAATTCATCAGCAAACTCGGCATATTTTTTGTCCATGTCAGTCAGCGCGGCTTCGCCTAAAACCACCATCAGTTCCTTTGCGTCTTTTCCCCTTGAATAAGCGGAGAAAAGCTGGTTCATAGTGCTGGAATGGTCTTCTCTTGTCTTGCCCTCGCCGATTCCTTTATCTTTAAGTCTTGAAAGAGAAGGAAGAACATCTATAGGAGGATTAATTGACTGTCTGTAAAGCTCTCTTGAAAGAATTATCTGTCCCTCTGTAATATATCCGGTCAGGTCGGGAATGGGATGGGTTTTGTCGTCCTCGGGCATTGTGAGAATAGGTATCATTGTAATGGAACCTTTTTTGCCCTTCATTCTGCCTGCTCTCTCGTAAATCTGAGCTAAATCGGTATACATATAACCGGGATATCCTCTTCTGCCGGGAACTTCTTTTCTTGCGGCAGAAACTTCACGAAGGGCGTCTGCGTAGTTTGTGATGTCGGTCATTATTACAAGTACATGCATATCAAGGTCGAATGCGAGATATTCGGCTGCCGTCAATGCCATTCTCGGCGTAGCTATTCTTTCTACAGCGGGGTCGTTCGCGAGGTTTGTAAACACCACTGTTCTGTCAATAGCGCCGTTTTCCTTGAATGACTCGATAAAGAAATTGGCCTCTTCAAATGTGATTCCCATCGCCGCGAATACTACGGCAAATTCATCTGATGTTCCTCTGACTTTTGCCTGCTTAACAATCTGAGCCGCAAGCTGAGCGTGAGGAAGTCCGGAAGCAGAGAATATGGGAAGTTTTTGACCTCTTACAAGCGTGTTCAGTCCGTCTATAGCGGAAATTCCAGTTTGAATAAATTCCTGCGGGTATGCTCTTGCGGCAGGATTCATAGGTCTGCCGTTAATGTCAAGTCTTTTGTCCGGGATTATTTCAGGACCTCCGTCAATAGGTCTGCCCAATCCGTCAAAAACTCTGCCGAGCATATCTCTCGAAACGCCGAGTTCCATAGACCTTCCGAGAAATCTGACCTTGCTGTCCGCGAGGTCTATTCCCATTGCCGGTTCAAAAAGCTGAACCAAGACATTTGAGCCGTCAACTTCGAGAACTTTGCATCTTCTTGTCTCGCCGTCGGGAAGTTCTATCTCTCCGAGTTCGTCGTATTTTACACCATCAACGTCTCTTACAAGCATAAGAGGACCGGCTATTTCCTGTATTGTTCTGTACTCTTTTGGCATTAGTCCTCTTCCTTTCCGGCTTCAATAGCTTTTTCTATATCATTTTCAAGAAGTTTTTCAACTTCTTTTTCTTCTGTATCTACATCTTTTTCTTCGACATATTTGAATCTGCCTATATTTTCCCTTGAAGGCAGCGCGCTGAGCGTCTCTATATCGGCACCGTTCTTCAATGCGTCAAGACACTTGTCATAGTAGGAGAGAATCAGCGACATCATTACGTACTGTTTGTGGAGTGACGTGTAAGTATCAACCTCATGGAACGCGAGCTGATGAAGGAAGTCTTCTCTTATAGATCTCGCGGCCTCCATTTTGAGTCTGTCGGTCGGAGACAAAGCGTCTTCACCGACGAGTCTTACTATTTCATCGAGTGAAGCTTCGTCGGAAAGCAACGACATAAGTCTTGCTCTTTTATTCATCCAGTCCTCACTGACATTTTTATTAAACCAAGAACTCAGCTGGTCTGTGTACAGCGAATATGATGTAAGCCAGTTGATTGCAGGGAAGTGCCTTTTGTATGCGAGAGACGCGTCAAGACCCCAGAACACCTTTACAATTCTCAATGTTGCCTGTGAAACAGGTTCTGAAATATCGCCTCCGGGAGGAGATACCGCACCAATGGCGGAAAGCGTACCTTCTCTGTTGTCAGATCCGAGAGCTATTACTCTTCCTGCTCTTTCATAGAACTGTGCAAGCCTTGAACCTAAGTAAGCAGGATATCCTTCCTCGCCGGGCATTTCCTCAAGTCGTCCGGACATTTCTCTCAATGCCTCAGCCCATCTTGAAGTGGAATCGGCCATAAGAGCAACGTTATATCCCATATCTCTAAAGTATTCGGCTATCGTTATTCCTGTGTAAATAGACGCCTCTCTTGCCGAAACGGGCATATCGGAAGTATTTGCGATAAGAACTGTTCGTTTCATAAGAGACGAACCTGTATGCGGATCTATAAGCTCGGGAAATTCATTTAAAACGTCAGTCATTTCGTTTCCGCGCTCGCCGCAACCTATGTATACTACTATATCTGCATCAGCCCATTTGGCAAGCTGATGCTGAGTTACGGTTTTTCCGGAACCGAAAGGACCGGGAATTGCCGCAACGCCGCCTTTCGCAATCGGGAATAATGCGTCAATAACCCTCTGACCTGTGATTAACGGACGGTCCGGGGAAAGTTTTTTGGCATAAGGTCTTTCTTTTCTGACAGGCCATTTCTGAATAAGAGTCAAATCGAGCTTTGAGCCTTTATCTGTGTTGATTGACCCGATTTTGTCGGTTACGGTAAAATCGCCTTCGTTAATCGACGCGACCTGACCGTCCCCGCCGTACGGAACCATTATTTTATGCAAAACAACTTCGGTTTCCTGAACGGTTCCCAATATGTCTCCGGCTTTAACTTTGTCTCCCTTTGAGACAGTCGGAGTAAAATGCCATTTTTTATTTCTGTCAAGAGACGGAACTTCAACTCCTCTTTGAAGGTTGTTGGATCCCGTCTTTTTCATAATCTCGTCTAGAGGACGCTGTATTCCGTCAAATATTGAGCCTATAAGTCCGGGGCCCAATTCTACGCTCATCGGCTCTCCCGTATCGTATACGGGTTCACCGGTGCCGATTCCGGATGTTTCCTCATATACTTGAATAGAGGCTCTGTCGCCGTGCATTTCTATTATTTCGCCTATGAGACGTTCGTCCGAGACTCTGACAACGTCAGACATTTTAGCATCTCTCATTCCTCCCGCTATTACGAGAGGCCCGGCTACTTTAAGAATAGTACCTGTGCTCATATGAGTGTACTCTTCCTTTCATGATTATTGTTATTTATCTTTTAAAATATCCGAACCTACGGCTTTTTCGACTGAAAGAGAAACGTTTTTCATTCCTTCGCCTGTATTTCCTGTAATTCCGGGTATAGGAATTATCGCCGGAGACGGTTTAAATCTGTATTTATCGATTTCGCTTTCTGCGAGAGACGCCGCTTTTTCAGTAATAAAAATTACAGCGTAATCGTCATCCGCCATTTCGCGTATCGTTTTTTGAATTTCTTCGGGTGTGTTTGCGAAAACGACGTCCAGACCTATAGATTTAAATCCGAATACAGAGTCCTTGTCGCCTATTGCGCCGACTTTACTGCTCATAAAGAACCCTCACCCTTTCATCTAACTTCTTTTCATCTTCGCCGTTAAGTTTTCCGGAAAGAATTATTCTGACAGTCAAAATTTCCGCTTCCACGGCAAGGAAAAATGAGGCCGGCGGTTCTATACCGTATGTAATGGTTTTTGCTGTACGCAAAAGATTCATTATCTTGTCGTCGCAGTATTTTTCAAAGGAAGCGGAACTTTCTTTGAGTTTAGCCGCTTCATCGCCGAAACCTGAATTTTCAAGATAAGAAAGCAAATTGTCCGTTCCTTCCGAAGAAGCTTTCGCAAGAGACTGCTTATCTATACCTTCACATTCGGCGAGAACTCTTGTTGTGAAATTCAAATCTTTCTCTGCAAGAGCGCACCTGTATGCGATTTTTATGTTTTTCATTCGCGCATCAAGATAAGAAAGTGAGATAAACATTTCACATCCTGTCTCTTCGGCTTTTTGGATTTCAGCTTCAATGCAATATCTGTCAATTATCGCATCGGACAGCTGGGATTGACCTGTCTTTGCCAAAACTTCGTAAGATTCTTCGCCCGCTTTTCTTAAAATATCCGGTAAATCGGAAAAAGAATGTTTCGCCGCGCTTTCATATACGGTCTTAGGGTTAAATACGGAAGGAGACGTCAAATATCCGGCGCCGTCGATTTGAGCTACTCCGGCTTTAATTCCTGTTTTCAGATTGTGAAAATCGTTTTTAAGTACGAAGCAGTCAAGAAAACGGATATTATCAATAAGCTCCGTCATAAGAGTCCAAGAAGAATTTTCTCTTTCTTTTAAAGCGTCAATATATTTTAATCCTTTTATATTGTAACCCTTTGAATTAAGATATCTGGCAGTTTCCTCGTATGTTTTGCAAGAAATTAGTCTTGAAACATCTTGGCTTGTCAAAAGTTCTGTTTCTTTTGACCTAATTCTTCCGGTAGCGTATATGTAATCAGATTCTTGCAGTTTCATCCCGGATTTTTTTCTGTTTTCGTCAAATACCTCATCTAAAGTACAGCTCATTTTCAACTGTCACCTCTTTTCTTGAAGAAAATAAATATTTTTCATTGAAATTAAGTTAACTGAAAATAATGTCTTTTGCTTTTGACTTTATTTCTTCCGCATTGGAACTTATCAATTTTGAAAAGAGAAGATTTATTTCAATTTCGCCGTAAGCCAAAATAACTCCTCTTTCTTTTACAAAATCGCTTTTTTCGCATTTTAGACTGCCGCTTACGGCAGAATTGACGCTTGATTCAAAATTTGAAGGAAGAGAGTCAAAGTCTATTCCGCTCAAAAGAATTTTTCCGTCTCCCGGCTGAGCGTTATTGATGCAAAGAAGCTTCAATACTCCGAAATATTCCTCCTCGGAGAGATTATTTAAATATTTCAGAGTATCGGTCAAAACATTGTTCAAAACATTTACCCTGCCTTGAAGAGAAGCCTGCCTTGATTTCATCTCGGCTGTTTTTTCTGCGAGGTTTACTTTTTCAACAGCCTTTTTTTTCGCTTCTGAGATTATGGCCGCTGCTTTTGATTCAGCCTCTTTGGCGGATTTATCGAGAATTTCTTCTGCCTGCTTTTCGGCGTTTGCGTTAATTTCTGAAATCTTGTTGTCTTTGTCGCAAGCGAGACTTTCAATCAGTTTGTCTATTCCTGCCATGATATCACTCCTTTTTTATTAGGCATGACCACGACATATCAGAGTGTTACGTTTCCGATCTGAATAATCGCAAGAAGAGATGTGAGAAGGGAAAGAACGGCGTAAGTTTCAACCATTGCCGCGAAGATGATTCCCTTACCTGACTGATCGGGTCTTTTGGCTATCATGTTTACACCGGCAGCAGCTGTTTTAGCCTGAGCGATGGCTGAAAAATATCCAACCAATATCATGGGAAGACATGCGCAGAAATATGCTATACCTTTTTCAACAGTGATAACGGAAGGATCAAATCCGCCGCCCAAAACGCCTGTGTTGTTCAGAAGAAGGATAGCCGTAAGAAATCCGTAAAGACCCTGTGTTCCGGGAAGAACCTGCATAATAAGGACTTTTCCGAATTTTGAAGGATCTTCCGTGATAACGCCTGCGGCCGCCTGACCGACCATTCCTGTGCCTCTTGCGCTGCCGATACCAGGCAATGCCGCCGCAAGAGCGGCTCCGATGATTACAAAAATAAGACCTGAACTCATGATTTTTTTTCCTCCATGATTCTATAATATTTTGTGTTATATTTTAAGGGAGAGATTTTTCTTCCTCCGCCTTCATAAAACTTGCCGAAAAATTCGACATATTGAAGTCTGTTTGTGTGAACATACGCGCCGATGACATTTATAAGAAGGTTTGCGATATGTCCGAAAATTGCTACAATCGTAAGAAGTACTGCTTTCATCGGCATTGATTTCGGAAGTGTGCCGAGCATATTTATAACCTGTGCTATGACGCCTGTTGAAAGACCGAGCGCAAGAAGTCTCGCATAGGAAAGCACGTCACCGAGATAGCCGCTTATCAAGTTGTACAAGGCGTATAATCCTTCGCCCAATTTTCCGCCGATTGATTTTGATTTTCTGCCGGCGGTAAGTACGACGAGAAGCGCGCCGATTATTATAAGAGGCGTTCCCGCTTTAGTCATCCACTCGGGGACTTCCGTGAAAAGTCCGAAGAATATGGGAGCTATTCCGATGACGAAAACAAATTGAGGAATTGTTTCGCAGAAGGCGTCAAACTTATGACCGTGCTTTAAAAGATTGTATCCGTTGACGAAAACACCTGTGAAAAGATGAACAAGACCGAAAATAAAACATACGACAAGCACTTTCAGTAGGTTTGATAGCGGATCCATCCACAGCGCCATGCTGAACTGTTTTGCCCCTCCGAATGTCGTTGCAATAACTACGGGTAAATCTCCGAACCAGCTGCCGTACATCGCGCCCCAGAATACAGTGGATATACCGCAGTACATGAACATCTTGACTTTTTGTTTAAAGTCGTCTTCGAGGTTGCCTTTTATCAGCAGGACAGCGCAGGCGATAGTCATGATTAATCCGTATCCTGCGTCGGAAAACATCATTCCAAAGAAGAAATAGTAGAAAAACGCGTATATGGGAGTCGGATCTACGTCATTTTTTCCCGGATAAGAATACATTTCCGTAATCCATTCAAGAGGACTTGAAAAACCGTTGTTTTTAAGTTCAACAGGCGGATCGTCCTCCTCGGAAGGTATTGACAACTCGACTGCCGCCGAATATTTTGACTCGATTTCTTTTTTTAATTTTTCGGATTTAGACGCTACGGCAAATCCAGACAGAATGAATATTTTTCCCGACTGAGCTGTTTGAGCCACAGCGGAAAGCCGTTCTCTCTGCAAGAGAAAATGGTCGTAGATTAATTCAATGTCCGAAAAATAATTTTTGCCTAATTCAGAAAGCTCTGATTTGTTTTTGTCTATATCTTCGGAAAGGTTATTGATTTCTTCATTCAGTAAATCAATTTCTTCCTTTGCCGTCCTCGGAACAGGATTTTGAATCAGAGAAAAACCGTAATTTCTTAATGAGGCCTCGATTTTATCTCTGTCCGACGAAATACAGTAAACCGCGAGAGTAGTCATTTCGGCAGTAGCCGAAATAATGTCGCATTCAAAAGCGTCGGTATTCGGCAGGTCGTTTTTGATTAAGGATAAAATATTGTCCCTGTTTTCTTCGCGCGGAACAGAACCCAAAAGAATAGAAAACCTTTTATCTCCGGCGTAATCCAGAGGAAGATCGTAATTTATCCAAAGAGAAAGCTGAGATATTTTAGTCTCGTCTGCCGACTGTTTCGATAAGTCCTCATTTATCTTTTTATCGAAATTTATTGCTTTTTCGGCGGCGTCAAGAATTTTTGAAATATCAGATGACCTTTTGATATATTCCGCTTCTGAAATTATAGGTCTCGCGGAAAACAAAGATGTTTTAGTTTTAGGCTTGTAAGGCGTTAAAACGGAATAAGCGGAATCGAGTAAAGCGATGTTTCTGTCAATCGCCTCGATGCCTGTCGTCTCATCAGGCGATTTTAATCCGTACTTATTCAAATACTCCTTGGGCTTGCTTATTTCAACGGCGCCTTTTTTCTGAAGAAGTTTAATAATCGAATCGAGGTCCTCGAGCCTGGCGGCAATCTCAATTTTATTTATATCGAGCTTAGCCAAACTTTATTTTTCCTCCTTCCCTAGACCTATGGCTATTTTCAACGCCTCGTCTACGGCTTTTTTGTATTTTGCCGGATCATAAGGCACATTTAAAAGCTCTCGGTCTTTATTCTCGCTGTCTTTTAAAATTTCTGAAGCTTTTTTCTCGGCTTCGGAGATAATATAAGAAGCTTCTTTCTTTGCCTTTTCAATAGTTTCAGTCTCTTCCTGTTTAGCTTTTGCGGAGGCGTTTTTTATTTTCGCGTCCGCGTCCGATTTGGATTTCGCAATAAGTATATCGTTTTGTTTTTCGGCTTCAAGGATTTTTCCGACTGATTCGGAAGCCATGATACCACTTCCTTTTCTTATATTATATTGTTAAAATATTAACATGTTTTTGATATAAAATCAATAGTTCACTTTATTAAATTTATAAGTTATAATACATATATAAATAACTTGTTGCTTAAAATTTCAAAATTTTATCGGGTTCAGAAGAAAAATTCGGTTTATAATATTTTTTTTATTTTATACCTTTTACTATTGAAAAAAGTTTTATTTAAAGTTAAAATGTATTTATAAAATCTGGGAGGTTTCAAATGCCTGATTTAAAAGAAGAGTTTACGACTATTCCTGTCGGACCGCTTGGTATAATAGCGCTGCCCGGCTGTGAAAGTCTCGCAAAGAAAGTTGACGACTATATCGTCACTTGGAGAAGAGAACAGATTAGCGAACATAAGGGAACAATAGCTTTCGCGGGATATCAGAGAGATACATATCTTATAGACGCGGTATTTCCGAAATTCGGTTCCGGCGAGTCAAAATGCGTTATTCATTCAAGTGTAAGAGACTATGATATCTACCTCGTAGTTGATTGCTTTAACCACGGAATGACAAACAATGTTTACGGCGTTGATGTCCCTATGATGCCGGATGAACATTACGCCAATTTGAAAAGAGCTATCGCCGCTTGCGCGGGCAAGGCGAAAAGACTTACGGTTATTATGCCAATGCTGTACGAAGGAAGACAGCACAGAAGAAGCGCGAGGGAGTCACTCGACTGCGCTATAGCGCTTCAGGAACTTTGTTTCGGCATGGGAGTGGACAACATTATCACTTTCGACGCCCACGACGCAAGAGTACAGAATGCAATTCCTCTTAAAGGCTTTGAGAATGTTCAGACCACATACCAGATGATTAAGGCTCTTGTAAATGATGTTCCTAATTTCAAAATCGACAAAAACCACCTTATGGTAATTTCACCTGACGAAGGCGGACTGCAGAGATGTATTTTCTATTCGTCTATTCTCGGCATAGAACTCGGAATGTTCTATAAGAGAAGAGATTATTCTATTGTAATTGACGGCAGAAATCCGATTATTTCGCATGAATTTCTCGGCGATAATGTTGAAGGCAAAGATGTGATAGTCGTAGACGATATGATAGCGTCAGGCGAGTCGATGCTTGAGGTCTGCAAAAAACTCAAAGAGCTAAAAGCGAACAGAATTTTCGTCTGTGCGGCATTTGGTCTTTTCTGCGGAAATTCGAGCATTGAAAAATTCGACAAGTACTATGAGGACGGAATACTCAACGGCGTATTTACTACAAACCTTATTTATCAGTCCGAAGAGCTGCTGCAAAGAAAATGGTATTTCAGCGTTGATATGTCAAAATTTGTAGCTTTGATTATAGATACTTTGAATAACGACAAATCTTTGAGTTCTCTTTTAAGCCCCGGAGATAAAATTGAACACTTTCTTAATAAAAAGGGCTATAAAATAGAAAAAGAATATAAATAAAAATTATATTAAAGAGGACGGTTCATCCGTCCTTTTTTAGATATTGTATTTATCACAAATTATCAGCTTGTTTGTACACTGTACATAAATTTTTTTTGTCAATATTGTTTATTTCTACAAAATTATAAAATACAGGTGCCTTTTTTCTTTGAATATGGTATAATAAAAAAAATATTTTATCATGATCTATTCTTTTTTTTGAAAGGAAGTTTTTTAATGAATGATTTAAAAAAAGAATACGCATTTAAGTCTACGTCCGGTCTCTGCAATATGTTTGTTGAAAGCTATGTGCCGGATCCGGAAGTGGAAATAAAGGGTATAGTTCAGATATCTCACGGCATGGCAGAGCATCAGTCAAGATATGCACCGTTTGCGAGATTTTTAAATACTAACGGGTATGTTGTCTTTATAAATGATCATCTCGGCCACGGCAAATCAATAGCAAATTATGACGAGCTCGGATATTTCGGAAAAAGGGACGGATATATTTATCTTATAGACGATATGAAAAAGGTAAACGATATCGCTAGAGAGCAGTATCCCGGTCTGCCTGTGATTTTATTCGGTCACAGCATGGGCTCATTCCTTTCAAGGTTCTATGTTGAAAAATACGGCAACACAGTGGATGGGGCGATTTTCTGCGGAACATCGGGAGCGAATCCGGCAGTTGATATGGGTCTTGCGGTTATAAAAGCGGTTACTGCGGCAAAAGGAGACCATTACAGATCACAGTTAATAAATAAACTTGCATTCGGATCGTATAATAAGAGAATCAAGCCTGCCCGTACTGATTTTGACTGGCTTTCAACGAATAAAGAAAACGTCGATAAATATATTGCCGACCCTCTGTGCGGATTTTTGTTTACAACAAACGGATACAGAGATCTTCTTAAATTGCTTAAAGTAATCAACAGACTTGAATGGTATACGTCCGTCAGACTTGATCTGCCCATGCTTCTCATTTCAGGCGAAGAGGATCCCGTAGGAAATTACGGAAAAGGCGTCAAACAAGTCTGCGACGGACTTAAAGATTCCAAACACGAAAATGTCGAGATGAAGCTCTATCCGGGCGACAGACACGAGATATTAAATGAGCAGGACAGACTTGACGTATATAACGACGTGCTTGACTGGATTAACAAGACATTAAAAAAATAACGTCAATCTAATATTTGCTCCCTATTTCAGGGAGCTTTATTTTTTATAAATATTGTGAATTATTTCATTTTATTGTTGAAAATTATGTGCGGTTTGATATAATTGTATTGCTAAAAATAAGTATTATCAGGTGATTTCAATGAAAAAGTATGCGAGATTTTTTTATCAGCCGTGTCTTCCTCTCGGAAAAGACGGTAAAGCGGTTACATCGTCAAAAGAACATATAGATATATCGAGGCAGTGCGCTGATGAAGGAATGGTTTTGTTAAAAAATAAAGATAACGTTCTTCCTTTAAAGAGCGGAGAAAAAATCGCTTTATTCGGCAAAGCTTCGATTGAATATATCAAAGGCGGAGGAGGAAGCGGAGAAGTATATTCCTCATATGTCAGAAATATTTACGAAGGTTTTCTTGAAAAGGAAAAAGAAGGAAAGGTCTTTGTTTACCTTCCTTTAATCGAGTTTTATAAAAACTATATCAGGGAAAACGAAAAATATATCCCGACAAAAGAGCAGATAAACGCAACTTGGGATATAGTGAATAATATGGATTTCTGCCAAAAAAGAGACGACATGACATATGATACGTTCGCAAGTATGCATGTTAAAGAAGCCGAAGTCCCCGATGAACTAATAAAATCCGCAGCGGAAAATTCAGATACGGCTGTTTTTACAATCAGCAGATTTTCTGCGGAGGGTGTTGACAGACGACCTGTCCCGGGCGACTATTATCTTTCCGATACAGAAAAACGCCTCATTGACAAACTGACGGAAAATTTTTCAAAGGTCATTATCGTTGTCGATTCCGGCGCTCAGATAGACCTCGAATATGTCGCAGATAATGACAAAGTTCAGGGAATACTTTTTGCGTGGCAGGGCGGCATGGAAGGCGGTCTTGCGATAGCCGATATTTTATGCGGCGATGTGAACCCGTCCGGGAAACTTTCCGATACGATAACAAAATCTTACGACTGCTATGAAAATAAAGATGATTTTACGGAAAACTTTAAATTCGTCAATTATCACGACGATATTTATGTAGGCTACAGATATTTTGAAACTATACCGGGCAAAAAAACTTGCGTTCGCTATCCGTTCGGATTCGGTCTTTCTTATACTGAATTTGAACTCTCCGGAATAAAATGTTTCGAAACTGACGATAAAATCATCGCTGTTGTAAATGTTAAAAATACAGGTAATTTTGCAGGAAAAGAAGTCGTGGAGCTTTATTACTCCTGTCCGCAGGGAAAACTCGGAAAACCGAGTATTGAGCTTGGCGCGTTTAGTAAAACAAAACTTCTCGAATCCGGCGAGAGCGAACTTCTTACTTTGTCGTTTGATAAATATTATCTTTCAAGCTTTGACGATTTGGGAAAAATCGAAAAAAGCGCTTATGTCCTTGAACACGGAAAATATAAATTTTATGTCGGAACGAGCCTGAGAGATGTTCAAAAAACTGATTTTGAGCTTGATATATCGGACGACATTGTTGTTCAAAAACTTACAGACTATTGCAAACCGAGAAAAATTGACAAAAGGCTTACGTCTGATGGCAGTTATGAAAAATTGGAAACTACCGACAGAGATTATATCTACGGGAAAAACGAGCTTAAAAAAGTAAAAGCTCCGGACAAAGCCGTTATGTTTGACAAAGTCGGAGAAGACATTTCATTGGATGAGTTTGTAAGGCAGTTCACGGAAGATGAGCTTATCGATTTCGTCGGAGGACACGCGCCGACCGGCGTTGCAAATACCGGATGTTTCGGAGGCTTAAAACGTTTGGGAGTGCCTGCTGTTCCTACAGCCGACGGGCCTGCCGGAATAAGGCTTGATACCGATACGGGCGTATACACTACGGCGCTGCCGTGCGCAACTTTGCTTGCATGCACTTGGAATACCGAACTTGTCTCGAAAATGGGCGCCGCCGTGGGAGCCGAAATGAGGGAAAATAATCTCGGTGTATTTTTGGCGCCCGCTATGAATATTCACAGAAATCCTCTCACGGGAAGAAATTTTGAATATTATTCCGAGGATCCAACAGTTGTCGGAAAAATCGCCGCTGCATTTGTAAGAGGAGTTCAGTCTGAAAAAGCGGCGGTATCGGTAAAGCATTTCGCGTGCAACAATAAAGAAGCCGACAGGTTTGAATCGGATTCGAGACTTTCTGAAAGAGCTTTGAGAGAAATATATCTTAAAGGATTTGAAATCTGCGTCAGAGAAGGGAAGCCGTGGACTGTAATGTCGTCTTATAATCTGATAAACGGTCAGCACACGTCTGAAAGCTGGGAATTGCTTACCGGAATACTCAGGAACGAATGGGGTTATGACGGAATGGTCGAAACTGACTGGGGAGTAAAAAATGATCCGGTGGCGGAGGTCAGAGCAGGCAATGATCTGAAAATGCCTTCCGGCTACAACAACGACTTAAAAAAAGGACTTGAAGACGGCGTTATCACAAGAGCCGATCTTGAGCTTTGCGTTGGCAGAATTCTTAAAATGTTTATGAAGCTTTCTTAAAAAATGCCTTCTCCGATTTTTTTCGAAGAAGGCTTTTTGTTTTATTATTCGTTTTTATTCGTGATATTTTTCTTTAAGGTCTTTTATCATTATTTTGGCGGCTTTGTAAATATCTCCGCATCCCAATGTTATAATCATATCGCCCGGTTTTGCTGCTTCCTCGGCTCTTTTTGCGACCTCGTCAAAAGTTTTGAACCATTCGCTGCCCGGTATCTTTTCGGCTAAATCCGAAGTATGGATATTGTAAATATTTTTTTCTCTTGAGCCCATTATCTCGGTCATAATAACTTTGTCTGGAATTTTCAGAACTCTTGCGAAATCATCGAGAAGTTTATATGTTCTTGAATAAGTGAACGGCTGAAAAACAGCGATGACGTGATTGAAATCCAGTTCTTTCGCCGTTTTAAGAGTAGCCTCAAGCTCTGTTGGATGATGAGCGTAGTCGTCTATTATTGTTATTCCGCCAATTTCGGCAAGTTTTTCAAATCTTCTTCCCGCGCCTGAAAATCTGCCGACAATTTCAAACGCTTTATTAATATCCGCTCCGAGAAAATCGGCTGACGCGAAAGCAGCTAAAGCGTTATAAACGTTGTGTTCTCCCGGTATAGACAGTGTTACTCTTCCCAGTTTTTCGTTATTTTTATATACATCGAACTCGGAATATGCGCCGTGTACTAATTTGATGTCTCCGGCGCGCCAGTCGTTCTCTTTTCTCAATCCGAAAGTTATGAATTTTTTATTTTTGTCGGCATTATTAATAACTTTCTTTGTATTCGCGTCGTCGCCGTTGTATATTACCGTATCAGAAGCGAGGTTGCAGAATTTTGTGAACGATTTTTCCAGATTTTCCATACTGCCGAAAAATTCAAGGTGGTCATTATCTACATTCAGTATTACGCTGCAAGACGGTGTCAGCTCAAGAAAAGTATTTGAAAATTCGCAAGCCTCGCAGACGAATATATCCGATTTGCCTGTAATTCCGTTTGTTCCCGTCGATTTCAGTTTTCCGCCGATTACTGCGTTCGGCTCCATTCCTTCTTCAATTAAAATTTCAGTCAGCATGGAGGTAGTGGTCGTTTTTCCGTGCGTCCCACTTATTCCGACGGTTTTTTTAAATTTTCTCGATACTGCGCCGAGAAGCTTTGACCTTTCAAACGTCGGTATTCCGCTTTCTTTTGCGGCGATAAGCTCCGGATTGTCAGCCATAATTGCGGCAGTATATACAATCATTTCGGCGCCCTTGATATTTTCGGCTCTCTGACCCATTTGAACAGGGATTCCGAGTGATCTTATTCTTTTAAGAGTATCTGTTTCATTGTTGTCGGAACCGGACAATTCATATCCCTTTGAATGAAGAATTTCCGCAAGAGGACACATTCCCGAACCGCCTATTCCGATGAAATGTATTCTTTTTACTTTATCAAGATATTCGTCTGCTTCAAACATATATTTTTTGTCTCCTAAGAAAATTATGATAAAGGTATTTCAATCGGCTGTCTTCTCTGGAATATTACCGTATGATTAAATCCTGCGTATTTCGCCGCTTCAGCCGCTTCGGCGAAACCTGACGCTATATCCTGTGCATAATGAGCGTCGGAGCCGATTGTTATGTATTTGCCGCCGAGTTCTTTAAATCTTTTTACTGTTTCCGCTTCGGGAGAAAGCTTCTTTATAGGCTGTCTTAGTCCGGCAGTGTTAATCTCGAGCGCGATATCTTTCTCGGCCGCCGCACGAAGTATTCTGTCTACCTGATCTTTATATTCATTTATATCTACCGATATTTTGTTTCTGGAATATAAATATCTGAACGGATATGTCAAATGCGCTAAAATATCGAAATTTCCCCACATAACCATTTTTCTGATTTCTTCAAAGTATTCTCTCAAAAAAGCGTTAACATCCATGTTTGAAAAGTCTTTGATGTAATACGGGTCTTCTCTGTTTCTGAGATTATGAACCGAGCCGATTATTACATCAAACGGCTGCGAAGAAATAATTTTTTCAGAAGTCGCAACATCATAGTGAGGCTGTCCTAGCTCTATTCCGTTCAAAACCAGCAGGTCTCCGATAAATGCGCTTCTCGCTTTTGAAACTTCAAAAAAGGCTTGTCTGACGCTTCTTTCATAATTGCCTTTTTCAAAGGCGTCAACTTCACAGTGATCTGTAAACGCGATTGCTTTAACGCCTTTGTTTATAGCCGATTCGCACATATGAACAGCTGAATGATTTCCGTCAAAAGAATTATCGGTATGAGTATGCATATCGGTAATTTTTTCATATTTATACATCTTAACAATACCCTCCGAACCCCGATATAAACAGATTTTATTCTATCATATCAAATTTAATATTACAACTTTTTTTTATGAAAACATTGAATGGAATTCATTTTCTGTTAAAATATAAGAGTGAAAGGAGTTAAACTATGAAAATAAAAATAAAAGCAAATTCAAAGCTCAATCTGTTCCTCGATCTTTCATCAAAAATGGACGACGGCTATCACTCGATTTACACTGTTATGCAGTCTGTAAATTTATATGATATAATTACCTTGGAAACAATTGAAGAAAATAGTATAATTCTCGACTGTTCTAAAAAAAATATTCCGACAGATTCAAGAAATACAGCATATAAAGCTGCGGAAAAATATTTAATAAAGGCATCTCTTGACTGCGGAGTGAAGATCTATATAGAAAAAAAAATTCCGTCTCAGGCCGGAATGGGAGGCGGAAGCGCGGACGCCGCCGCAGTATTTTTCGGTCTTAATGAAATGTTCAACAAAAGATTTGATGAAGACGAAATGCTTTCTTTATGCAATCAAGTCGGAGCGGATGTGCCGTTCTGCTATAAAGGCGGGCTCAGGCTTTGCCTGAACAGGGGAGAGATAACAGCAAAACTGCCACCATTAAAAAAAGGATGTTATTTCACGGTAGTTAAACCTAAAGACGGTGTAAGCACAAAACAAGCGTATGAATTGTACGATAAAGCTGATGGCATCAGGCATCCGGACAGAGAAGGATTTTTAAAAGCCGCAGCGTCGGGCGATTTTGATCTGATGACGTCAAAAGCCGAAAATGTATTTGAACAGACGGTAGAAATATCGGACAGAGTGAAAATAAAATCTGTCATGAGAAAAAACGATTCAAAAATTACAATGATGACCGGTTCTGGTTCTGTTGTGTACGGTCTTTTTGAAAACAGAGAAAACGCCGAGTCTGCATTTGACGAGCTTAAACAGAAATTTAAAAATGTATGGGTTTGCGAACCCAGCAGAAGGGGAATAGAGATTATTTAATTTCTGAAATAATAAAAACGACCGAATTATTCGGTCATTTTTATTGTAAAGTAATTTACTTTAAACTCTGATTTTCAATTTTATTGTTAATAATAAGAATAATAAAAATTATTGAATATTCACTTTAATAATGAAATGAAATATACATGATAAATACAAAAAATAACGATATTACAAGAAAATATCATTATTACACTGGTATTAATGACATAATATACCAAAATTGTCATTAATATAAGGATATTTATGAAAATGTATATACATGAATACTAATTTTGCTTATTAAAACCAAAATAATCGGATTTTATCTGTTTGTAAAGTCAATATATTTACGGTTTTTGAACTTTTTATTCTGTTATGACACGAAATTGATGTATTTTTAAACTTTTTGAACAGAGTTTTAAACATTGACAAGATATCTTCTTTACAAGATGTTAATTTGTTTTTTGTATAAAAATAGACCGTATTGTCTGTAAAGTATATTCCTTTTCAGAGTTCCGGTCTATTATTTATAATTTATTTTTCATTAAACTTTTTCAGTCTTTTTTTACATGAACATCCATCTGCGGATAAGGTATTGATATGCCTTTATTATTAAATTCTTCTTTAATTTCATTCATTATCTGATTTTTAACCTGAAGATAATTTTCTGATTTAACCCATACCATTAGAGTATATGTTACCGAACTGTCATCATATGATGATACAACTGCATCCGGAGCTGGTTCGTTCATAATTTTATCGTTTCCTGTGCATATATTGATTAACGTATCTTTGACTTCATTTACATCGTTGTCATAAGACGCGCCGATTGAAATATCTATTCTCCTTGTTCCTTTTGAAGTATAGTCGTCTACTCTGTTGCTTGCGACAACTGAATTTGGTATAGAGACTACTGTGTTTTGCGCTGTGACTATTTTAGTGAATAATATGTTGATTTCAGTAACTTTTCCTTCTACCTCTCCGGTTTTTATCCAATCTCCTACGACGAACGGCTTGCTTGTTGCCAGTATCAAACCGCTTGCGATGTTTGAAAGTGAATTTTGAATTGCTAACGCTATCGCAACACCGGCTGACGCAATTACTGCCGTAATAGATGTCATCGGTACGCCTAACGTTGTAAGAACAATTACAACAAGCAGTATGTCAAGTGATATTTTTAGTACGCTCGACAAAAACGTCTGCATTGATTTGTCCAGTTTATTAAAATATATACTTTTTTTGACGCCTTTTGTGATTACGCTGATTAGCTTTAATCCTACGATTAATATTATTACCGCGACTATTATTTTTATTCCTTCGTCTGCGATAAATTGCTTAACAGTAATCCAAATCGTATTCGCGATTTTATCAGCGTTTTTCACGTTTTCCTCAACATTGGCTACGTCTATCTTGCTTAAATCCACTGTCTCCGATTCAAGTAACTTCATATCTTCTCCTTTTTATTTAAAATAAATCCGTCCAAAATTTTTATTCGGGACGGATTTTTCAGTGTCAGTAATTTACTTTGAAAGTTTTTATCTCAAACGGTCTGAATGTAACATTTTTATTTTTCAGGCTTGATATATGCTCCTCGAGCATATTTGTAATTTCCACGTTATCCGAAGGAAAACTTAACTTTGTATTTGTTCTCGTGCCTTCGCATTCGTACATTCTTACAATGTATGATTTTCCTTTATCTTCGCAAGGTTTAATAGTCTCTATTATTATATTCGGTTTGTCTGCATAGGCGAGACGCGAAAGGGAATATCTTCCTTTTGAAGCGATCACGGGAACATTTATCTCATAGGCGGGTTTAACGACGGCATCCGACGAAAATCCGCAGTTGTGAAGAGAGTAAGCGTAAAGACATCTGTGAATTGTTCCGTCATGATCTCCTGCGATGTCCGGATGATTTCCGCCTTTATGAAGAGAAAGCCTGATATTTCCGCCTTCTACGCTTATTCCGTATTTGCAGTCATTCAATACGGACACACCGTATCTGGTTTCGGAAAGGTCTGTATATTTGTGGTTGACAACCTCAAATTTTGCCTGTTCAAGCGAATTGTTTCTTGTCGTAGGTCTTTCAAGGTAGCCGAACTGAATTTCGTTTTTTGCAAAATTGGATCTGACATTTACATCGAAAGTAGTTTTAAGGAATCTGTGGTTGTCCTGCCAGTCGATCGCTGTGTCAAAATAAATAATCGGAATGTCATTAAAGAAAATCATATCCTGTTTAACAGTCGACTTTTCTGAAATTTTGTACTCGGACCTTATTATCAGAGCGGCTTCTCCTGAAGAAACGACTTCTCTTGAAATAAGATTAGACACGTCCTTGAATTTATCCTGCAAATCGGCGTCTATGTCCCAGTTATCCCATGCGTACGGCATATCTTCGGCCATTATGAATGTATTGATAGGGTAGCCGGTTCCTCTTACCTCTCTTGACGCTCTTTTGTCTACTAATGATGAGATGGTTCCGTTCGGCTCAAATTCGGCTTTTAAGAATTCGGTTTCGATTATATCATCATTAAATGAAATTTTACAGTTGTCTTCTATCTTTTGTTTTTTCAGCTTAAACGTGACGGACGAAAGCGCCGGTATTTTAAGCCCGGTGACGATTAAAACGCTGTTTCCGTCCAGATCCTTATATCTCTGCTGCAGGCAGTCTGCATCGAGTACGGTATCCGAGTCTGTATTCTTTATAAAAATAGGATCTGTTCTGTCAAAAGAAAGCGTATTTGTAAGCGTAATCAGGTTTTCGTCATCGGATGATACGATGTTTTCGATATCTTTAGACGCATCTGAAATAAGTTTCCATGTTTCTTTTCTGCTTTCTTCATGTGCTCTGTTGATAGCCGTGCCCGGAAGAATGTCATGGAATTGATTTTGAAGAAGAACTCTGTAATATTTTGAAATATTTTCTTCAGAAGATGGTATGTTATTCTTTACTGCCTCGTTTACCGTGAGCATTTCAAGATTTCTGAGGATAAGCTCCGATTTTCTGTTGTTTCTCTTTATTGTATGCTGATTTGTAAGAGTTCCTCTGTGAAGCTCAAGGTACAGCTCGCCGGAATAAACATTTGGATTTAACGCCGTTTTTTCAAGATTTGACATAAATTCCGATACAGTCTCGTGTTTTGATTTTCCGATTTCAGCCAAATCCTTTACTCTTCTCGCAAGTTCAATCATTTCAAACTGCGGTCCGCCGCCTCCGTCTCCGAATCCGTATGAGCAAAGTCTTTTATTTGATACTGATTTCTGCTTTATTCCGTTTCTTGTAATATCGTATATGTTTTTGGCGTCGGGGAATATGTGTGTTCTGTTGAAATGAGTAAAGACTTTCGTTCCGTCTATTCCTTCCCAATAGAACGTATCATAAGGGAATTTATTAGTGTCATTCCAGTCGATTTTTGTAGTAAGGAAATATTTGACGTCGCATCCTGCCATAATCTGAGGAATAGCAGCCGAATAACCGAATGTGTCCGGAAGCCAGAAACAGTCTGATGTGTAACCGAAATATTTTCTTGTAAATCTCTGACCCCATAAAAACTGCCTTATCATCGATTCTCCCGAAGTGATATTGCAGTCGCATTCTACCCAAACGCCGCCGTTTGGTTCATATCTTCCTTCTTTTACTTTTTCCTTTATTCTCTCGAAAAGTTCAGGATAATTTTCTCTTATGAAATCGGAATGAAGGGCAGAGGACTGGAAGAACATATATTCGGGATACTGATCCATCAAATTTAATGCGTTGGAATAAGTCCTCGCAACTTTCTTTTTAGTTTCGCCTACATGCCAAAGCCATGCGGTATCCATATGAGAGTGGCCTATCAATCCGACCTGTGGCTCCTCCTCTGATGATTTTATGGATAGTACTTCTTTTAAGTACGGAGAAGCTTTTCTTATCCCGTCCATAAATTCGTATTCTGTCGCGTCATTTTCCATGTAATACACTCTTTTATGGACGTTATAAAGCGCGTTAACGGCTTTACCTCTCATAAACGAATCCTGCGGCAGAGTTTCGGCGAGTTCGGTTACAGTTACAAGGTCAAAATAAAAATCCGATATTTCGTGGTTTTTAGTGCATATTTCGGCGCCGTTATATAAGAAATTGTAATTCTTAATAGAGTCATCCGACAGCGGATTGCAGCCCGGATTGTCGTGCCCGCCGTAATATTCTATAGTTATTCTGATTTTTTCTCCGGCTTTAACATTGCTTTTTATCATTGAGCAATAGTGATTTCCGTGTTCTGTGTATACTATTTTTGTCGCGAAAGTTCCGTTTGCATGTCCGTTCACGAATAAAAGACCTTCATACCCGCCGATGTGAGGTTTTATGAATATATCTTTTCCGTCGAGAAAATCGGGCACTGTATATGTAGTCGAAAGCCAAAGGTACGAATTTTTTCCGTACCATGAATCGCCTCTTTTTATTTCTGAAAAAAGTGAAGAATCAGGACATGAGTAAAGGCTTTCCTCTGTTTTGTACGCTTTAAAGTCAATTTCGTCCTTTGAATCGAAAATATGCGGTTCAAGAACTTTGGCTAAAACGTTCATTTTTCCGATAATTTTACCTATTTGCGGTTCGTTTAGCAAAGATTATTACCTCCGAATCTGTATTATTCAGTTATTAACTATGAAAAAATTATATATTGTAATAAGGCGAAATGCAAGATTTTTATTATAAAAACAAAGCCCCGTATTTATCGGGGACTTTGCAATGTTACTATTGATTATTCAACTGATTTCAATGACGTCGCCATATCGATCTTATTGATTTTGCCTTTCATTATCTGGTTTGACGCCCATGAGAATACAGATGTGCTTACAACGGCTATTACATAGTCGTACCACGTCAGATTTTCCAGGAAATTGACTGTCGAAATGTCAAGCGCGTTGATTACTGTAAGGTGAAGGAATATACCAGCTATAATGCCGACAATTATTCCGATAATCGTAAGGAAAATATTTTCACGGTATACATAGGAATGAATCTCTTTTTTCTTAAAGCCGAGAACCTTGATAGTCGCTATTTCTCTCGTCCTCTCTGTGATGTTTGTATTGTTAAGGTTGTAAAGTACGATAAATGCGAGCGACGCGGCAGAAATAATAAAGATTGCGATAACATAGCTTAATACGTTAATGACATTATTTAATGTGTTGACCGTATCAGATGTGTAAGAAACCGCGTTTATGCCGCTTGTAGACATCATGTTGTCTGTAAATGTCTTTCGCGCGTTATCATCTGATGTGTTGTTTAAAACGGCGTCCTGAATATTTATCATAGCGTAATCATAAGATGCGGCCTTTTGATAGTAATACTGGTAGGTATTTTCTGTTAAATATACGTAGTTAAACGTATAATTTTCCACAATTCCGGATATCGGGATTGAAACAGACTTGTCGTCCGATGACAAAAGATAGATATTGTCGCCTTTTTTCAAATCAAATTCTTTTGCGAATTTGTCAGTGATTAAAGCTCCTCCGTCATTTAATCCGACATTCGCACCTGTGTCGGCGTCAATAAGCTTTATATATTTTGAGAGATTGTTATTTTCCGGAACTAAAAGATAGATATCTTCCAGCTTTGAATTTTCGTCTTTTCCTCCCGAAACAGACATCATTGATGTTCTCATAAGGTCTGTTATTCTTGTGTCGGATTTCAGATTTTCAATAAGTTCGGAATCGGAATTTTGAGAAGACCTGAACGCAATCAGAGCGTCGTATTCTGAAATTCCGTTTGAGCCGTATTGCTTTTCCATTACGCCGTTTACAGAAGAGTACAGACCTATACTTGCCAAAATAAGCGCGCAGCACCCTGCTATTCCTATTATAGTCATTACCATTTTGCCCTTTCTTCTGAAAAGGTTTCTGATTGTAACTTTTCCTGTAAAGCTGAGTTTATTCCAAATCGACGGTATTTTTTCAAGCAAAACGCGTTTTCCGGGCTTAGGCGCTTTAGGACGCATAAGTTCCGCTGTCTTTTCCTTTAACTGTCTGCCCGATACCAAAGCCGAAGCTAAAATCGAAGTGCCGACAGATATTACAATTCCCGCTAATATATATCTTACAGGGAAGTCGAATTTAAGGCTCGGCATTGAGAACATAATTGAATACGCTTTATTGATTGCAAACGGAATACCGAACATACCGGAAATAATTCCCAATCCGCTGCCAATCAGACTTGCGAAAACTCCGTACAAAATATATTTTGACATTATGGTATTGTCGGAATATCCCAGACCTTTCAGCGTGCCCATCTGCGTTCTCTCTTCCTCAGCCATTCTTGTCATAGTCATAAAGCAGACAAGTATTGCGACCAAGAAGAAAATCGCCGGGAAAATTATTGAGAGATTGTCAACAGTAGTGATAGCGTCTTTATATGAAGTGAATCCTGGCGTATCTTCCCTTGTGTAGACATGCATAGTTAAATTGTCAAGATTTTCAAGGGTGTTCTTAGCCTGATCTATTTTAGCCTTTATTTGGTTCAGCTGATCCTCGGCGTCCTGTTTTGAGGAATTATATTCTGATTTTGCTTTTTCAAGTTCTGCCGGCGCGTTGTTCAGCTCTTCCTGGAGCTGCTGAAGCTTTTGTGAGGCCTCCTGTTCTTTTAACATGAGTTCAACCTGCCCCATAGTCAAAGCGTCTTTTGTGCCTGACAGTGTGTCGTAATATTTGCTTAATTGATTATAAGCTGTCTGAAGAGCGGCTTTTGCATTTTGATATTCATTTTCCTTTGCGTCAAGCGCAGATTTTGCTATATTGAGCTGGCTGCTGTATTCATTTAGCTTATCTTTATGTTGATTAAGCGTCGCCTTATAATTTGCAAGAAGCGATTTTTCCTGATCTAAATACGGAGTGACGATATTGACGGCCTCCAATGCGAGCGAAACGGCAGACATCGAAGCTATGGAGTCATAAAGTTCGGGGTTAATCGCCCTAAGCGAAGTCATAGCCTGCTTAAGCTGTTCATCTGTTATTTTGCCCTGCTGGTATGCCGATAATTCGTCAAGTATCTGCTGAGTCTGCTCAACGACGCTGTTTGTCTGGTCTACAAGATTAGTATTAGTGTCAATGGCTTGTTTCAAACTGTCTATAGCTGACTCGATTTTGTTGTATGTTTCTTTAGCGGAATCAAGTTCTTCTTTTGAATTTTCCAGAGCGGCATTTGCGTTCTGATAATTTGATAAATTAGTATTGTATTCTGTTATCGCTTTCTGATAATCTGAATTAGACGCTGTAAAAGTATTCTCTGCGAGTCCCAATGATTTTGCAACTTCTGCAGCTGCTTCATTGTATGCGCCTTCGGGATCATCGACGATTTTCTGATATTCGTCAAGTTTTTCTTTTGCGGCGGAAAGAGACGCTTTTATTTTTTCCTCGGCCTTATCGTAAATTTTTTGAGCTGCCGTTATCTGTATGGGCAGATTGATTTTCAGTCTGTCTGATCTCGCTCTTACAGAATCGTCCAATTTAATCTCTATTTCGTTTTTAATGCCGTCTACGTATTTTTCGTATTCATCGGAATATAATTCATATTTTGACGAGTCTTTTAATGTGATATATGCTTCTGAATAATAATCAGAGCTGAAAGCCTCATTTGGTATATAGATGTATGTTCCGATTTTTCCGCTTCCTACGAGTGAATTTCCTCTTTCGTAAGAAACATAGTACGGAGACCTCACTATTCCGACAATTTTAAATTCAGTTTCTTTGACAGAATCGAGATTTACTCCGCTGTCAACTTTCAGTTTTATCTTATTTCCGATTTTATAAGAATCAGGTGTTGAAAGTTTGCTTGCGTCAACAAGACATTCATTTGCGCTTCTCGGGTATGTGCCCTCTATCAGGGTAGGTCTGTTTATAAAAGAACTGTCGTTTGAGCCGTTCATAAACGAAACAAATTTATTTACGTCAAGCCCGAAAGCCCTGACACTTATCTGAGAACCGTCAATATCTATTTCGGGCGATCCGTTTACCCATACCAAAGCGTCTACGAATTTTTCGCCCTGAACATATTCAACCCCGTCAACAGATGAAAGTGCTTTAATATCGTCGTCTGTTATTCCGATAGAGGACTGAACTCTTAAATCCATCAGATTATTGCCCGAAAAATATTCCTTCGCCGTCTTTTTCATTGAAGGACCGGTAGAGTTCATTCCGACAAAAAATCCAGCGCCGAGTGCGATAATAATGATCAGAGAAATAAACCGACTGACGCTTCTTTTTATCGAACGCAATATATCTATAAGTAAAGCCTGACTCATTTATTTGCCACCGTAATAGAAAATCTTAAATTTATTTACCAATTTATATAGCTTGCTTTAAGCGGATTTCTGTTTATCTCAATTTTTGAAATCTGACCGTTTTTCATAGTTATTATTCTGTCTGCCATATCCTGCAGAGCAAGGTTGTGCGTAATAATAACTTCTGTCATTTTTCTCTGGATGCATGTCGATTGAAGAAGTTCCATAATCTGTTTGCCTGTTCTTGAATCGAGAGCACCTGTAGGCTCGTCGCACAAAAGCAGCTTTGGATTTTTCGCAAGAGCCCTTGCAATAGCCACTCTCTGCTGTTCGCCTCCCGAAAGCTGAGAAGGGAAGTTGTTCATTTTATCGCCGAGCCCGACGCTTTCGAGGACTTCTACGGGATTTGAAGCTCTGTCGCAAATCTGCGAGGCAAGTTCTACATTTTCAAGAGCCGTGAGATTAGGTATTAGATTGTAAAACTGAAAAACAAAGCCGACGTCGTATCTTCTGTATTCCGTCAGTTTTTTCGCATTGAACTGGTTTATAAATTCACCTGCAATTTTGACTGTTCCCTCTGTACATTCGTCTATTCCGCCTAGAATGTTTAGCATTGTGGTTTTTCCTGCGCCGGAATCGCCGACTATCATGCAAAGTTCTCCTTCGTTTATGTCAAAAGAAACGTCGTTTAAAGCGTCGATTTTAATTTCGCCCATATCATAAGTCTTGTAAACAGACCTGGCTTCAATAAAACTCATCTTGTCCTCCGAAATAAAGTAGTAGAATAATAGCTTGAATTAATTTTTAATTACTTTTATTGTAAATTTCATTCATAATATCGGCTGTCAGTTGTCCGGCATATTTAAGACCCGCGCCGGCGTTCTCGACAACAGCGACAGATGCGTACGGGAAACTGTCGTCATAAGAAAAACCGACAAAAAGGGAGTTGGAGTTATCCTGTCCCTCTACCTGCGCTGTGCCGGATTTGCCGCACATAGTGACGTTGCCGAACATGTAATCTCCGTAGTAATCTCTTACATCCGACCTCATCAATTCTTTCAACTGTTTTGCGTAGTCTGAGTTAATTTTAACGCCTGAATCAACTCCCTGAGCCTGATAAAGATATCTGCCGCCCGATGTTTTGCTGTAATCCACATAATAAGGCTTGTAGGCAGTGCCGCCGTTCGCTATTGCACACATGTATATAAGATAAGCATAAGGATTTACAAGCGTTTTATACTGTCCTATTCCGGTCCAGCCGACTTGAGATTTTGAGGATTTGTCTATATCACCGAATGAGCTTGCCTGAGTAGTAATGCGGTCAGGCGTTTCGTATGAATTTGCGAGTCCGGATTCATTGAATGCGCTTTCAAGCTTTGAAGCTCCGACTTCATTGGCTATCTGCGCGAATGCGACGTTGCAAGACCTGTTCAGAGCCTGCTGAAACGTCAATGTGCCGTGAGTATCCATGCAGATTATTTCTCCGTCGTCATATTTATAGCTTCCGTTGCAGGTGAAAGTCTGGTCATAGATATCAGAAATATTTTCTATCGCCGCAAGAGACGTCACTGTTTTGAATGTGGAACCCGGCGTGTAAAGACCTTTGAATATTCTGTCAATGTAAACTCCTTCATATTTTTCATTGTCCTCAATGTCATCGGGTACATTGTAAATATCATATGAAGGTGAAGTTGCCATGGCAATAATTTTGCCTGTTTTATAGTTTGCGACTATTATGCATCCTTTGTGTTCGCCCAGTTTTTCATAAGCGTCCGCCGAAATCTGAGAGTCAAGAGTCAGATACAACGTGGGATTTGAAGTCGACGTCACGCCTGTCACTATGTTGTATCCGCATAATTCTTTGCGGAAAGTGTTTTCAACGCCGCCGGAAATATATCCTTTGTCGTCTCCAAGAGCGTGAAGCATTGCCTCTCTGACAACAGAGTCGCTCGAATAATATCTTTTGCCGTTTTTTGACGATGCGAGAGCGACGCCATTTGTATCTTTTATTGTACCGGCATTGACAAGCACCCCATTTGAAAAAAGATGTGAGTTTTTTGAATTCATCGCGTATTCTTCGGAGTGTGAAAACATTGAGAACATCAAAATATCCACAAATACGAAGAATATTATCGCTATGACAACAAGAAATACTATTCTTTTATTTACGGTTCTCATCTGAGCTGTCTCCTTTCTTTTGTATGAGAAAGAGATAATCCGTAAGTCCTCGCATCAGCCGCTTTAATGAAGGCGAGAAGTCCCCAGCAGGAAATCATGCTGGAACCTCCCTGGCTTATAAAAGGAAGAGTTACGCCGGTCATAGGTATAAAGTCGGTCACACCGAAAACATTTAATGACGTTTGAACTATAATCATTCCCGCTGCCGCGCATGATGCTATTGTGAAAAAAGACGACCTCGAATAGCGGGCGTTGTAAGCTGTTCCCAGAGCCATAAGCGCAATAGTTATCAATATTAAAAAACCTGTAAGCATTCCGAGCTCTTCGCATACGAGGCAGAAGACAAGATCCTCCGATGCGGCAAACACGTCTCTCAAATAACCGTTTCCTATTCCTACTCCGAAAAATCCGCCGCTTGCAGCATATATAAGCGACCTCGTCTGCTGAAATCCGCCTTCATCAATATATTCCCAAATGTGCCTGTAAGTTTTAAAACGTGTCAGAATGTACGGTCTCATGGTAAGTATTATTATTCCGCCAATTAACGCTGCGGCGCAGACCATGATTATTGTTCTGAAATCTCCCGAACGCATAAACGCCATGATAATAAACGTTGCGAAATATATTAGAGCGGCGCCGAAATCGCTCATAAGTCCGAGAAGCCCGACGCATGCTACCGCAAAAAGGACATACATAGTCAGCGACCTTGTGGATTGAAGTTTATCAAGCGTAGCGGCACCGACATAAACAAACGCTATTTTTGCAAATTCGGAAGGCTGAATAGAAACTCCTCCGATGTAAATCCAGTTTTTCGCACCGTTTTTATACGACGCCAATAAAATTGTTATTGCAAGCAGCCCAAGAGCCGCAAGAGCCATGGGCATTCTCATAAAACTCGTTCTTGTCGTGTCTTTCATAAATTCTATCATAAAAATAAAGACAAAAAGTCCGAGTACTATTGACGCAAATTGAGTTAACGCGGATGACGGGTTTATGCTCGCTGTTATGAATAAACTTATTGACGATAACGCAAACGCAATTATTTCAAGGCTTATCTGTCTGTTCTTGATTACGCCGACGACAATAAAATATATCCACTCAATAAACATATATGATACGAAAAAGATTAAAAGTTTTGCGAAATCATCTTTTTCCTGTTTTAAAACAAGATAGCTCATAATTATCTGATATGCGGTCAGAGCAATCATTACCACGAAAGTTATGAACCCGTAAAAATTTCCGGGTCTTCCGAAATACATCCTGGTGTTTTTTGTTGTTTCCATATAATACTTCTCTTTTTTTATGCGAATTTTGAAAATCGAATTTTGTCAGCTGAAATCCTTGAAATCAAGATTTTCGTCTGTATCGTTTATGTTGTTTTTATAAGAACTGTTGTAGCCTGAATTTGACGGGCGCGGATTGTAATCGATATCGGAATCGTCAAAATCTTCACGATAATTATAAACGGGAGTTTTCTTTTTCTTTCTCGTAGTGACGGCGGTAGAATAAAAAATATATTCTAAGGTATTTCCGAACTTGATTCTGTCTCCATCTTTTAAATCCTGTTTTTTGTCAATACGTTTTCCGTTTACAAAGACTCCTCCGGTGGAATTTGTGTCAAAAATCATCCAGCTTTTCGACCTCATAGATAAAACGGCGTGGAAACGTGAAACCGAAATATCTTCAAGCACGATGTCGCACGAACGTGATCTGCCTATTGACGTCTCTGCGTGGCTTATATCAAAAATGTGTCCGGATTTTGCGTCAACAAGACTTGCCCTGATAATTCTTTTTGCGGGTTTGATAAAAACCGACAACGCACATATAAGGAGGACAACAGCAAGAAGGGCGAATAAAATCGCCTGAAGATAAAAGCTGTTATATACTATTGTTTCCATAAAAAACTCCGATAATAAATATTAAATAACATTTAAATTATAATAGTAAATTAACTGCGCGTCAAGATTGATAATATGTTTTAGCTGTCCGGACGGAACAAGACTATATTACTTTGAACAGTTGTAGTATTGACGAAAATCAAAACAAGTAATATAATATTACAAAATAAATTTCAAAGGTATCCATCGGAAAGGCAGAAAAATTATGTCAACAGAAAAATCACTTTTCGGTTCTTATAACGGAACCGATGTAAACAAATATACAATTAAAAACTGTCGCGGAATGTCTTTTTCGGTCATCGAATACGGCGCAACGTTAACCAACATTTTCGCTCCCGATAAAAACGGAAAATTTGTCGACGTGCTCGTAGGTTTTGACGATCTTGACGGCTTTGTCGAAAGAAGCGACTATCAGGGCATGACGGTAGGCCCGTACGCAAACAGAATAGGCGGCGCGAAATTCTCGATTGACGGGAGGGAATATAATCTCACGGCAAATGAAAAAGGCGTCACTTCTCTTCATTCAAACGGAGAATTGAGCCATAAAGTCTGGAAATACGATTCATCGGGCGAAAATTATGTTTCCTTCACGACCGACAGGCGCGACGGCGTCGGCGGCTACCCGGGGAATATGAATTTTACAGTTAAATTCACTTTAACAGATGATAATAAAATAAAAATTGAATATAGAGCCGTTTCCGATAAAAAAACATATATCAATCTTACAAACCATTCCTATTTTAATTTGTCCGGGTTTGCAGGCGGTTCCATACTTGATACAAAAATTAAAATCGACGCTGATTATTTTACTCCTGTCGATGAATTCAGTATACCTAAGGGAAAATTAAAAGAGGTCGAGGGCAAAGCGTTCGATTTCAGAGAATTTCACAAAATAGGCGAGAGGATAGAAAACGACTGCAGGCAGCTTAAAAATACTCACGGATACGATCATAATTTCTGCATTAATAATTACGACGGCTCTCTAAGAAAATGCGCTGAGGCTGTTGATGAAAAATCAGGCATAAAACTCGAGGTTTTCACTACGCTGCCCGGAGTTCAGTTTTATACAGGTAATTTTTTAAACGGAACAATAGGAAAAGACGGCAAACCGATGAAAAAAAGAACGGGATTCTGCTTTGAAACGCAGTATTATCCTGACACGCCTAATAATCCCTCGTTTCCTTCATGTCTTTTTGACGCGGGACAGGAATATACATCCGAGACTTGTTACTTATTTTCGGCAGAATAATACATTATGACAGAAAATTCAGAAAATATGGGAAAAATAATTTTCCTCGGCATGAGTGACACCGGGGAAAAAATTCCGGCGTCGTCCGGCAGAATTTCAACGCAGGAAGGCGATGCGGAAGAGATATTCAACCGCTCTTCGGATGAGACAAAAAACGCCTCGCTTATTAAAAAAGTTACAAATTCTGGTCATAATTCTGTAATTGAACATACGTTTATAAATCTCGCATTTAACAACGTATCCGTATGTGTCGAACAGTTTATGATAGAGTTCAGGCTTGCGTCTTTCACAGTAAAGTCAAGAAGATATGTGAATTTTGAAAACAGCGGTTATTATATTCCTCCGGAATTAAATGAAGAACAGAAGAAAATCTATTCGGAAAAAATGGATTTTTTCTTTGACTCCTATGCGAATTTCGTAGACGCCGGCATTCCTAAGGAGGATGCGAGATTTGTTCTTCCGTATTCTTTCAGAAGTAATTTCTATATGAGCGCGAATGCGAGAGAAATTCTTCATATACTTTCCGCTATGATTTACGGCAGAGGAAAAAAATATTCCGAAATTTATCGCCTCGGCAGACAGCTTTACGATATTTTAACCGAAAAACTGCCCGGAATTATGGCAGATTTCGATATAAGACACAGCTATACCGAAAGCGATGATGCGGATTATTCGGAGTTTGTTCCGATTAAACGCAACCCTATGAATAAAGATGTCAAACTTATATCTTTTACTCCGGACGCCGCGAAAAAAGTTGCCCGGGCTGCTTTGATTTCCGACGGCAGATTTTCGGTTGATTCTGTTTCGGAAATTTTATCCGATAAAGAAAATGTTGAAAAAATAGTAGCAAAAGTTTTAAAGTCATCAAGACCGAGACCTCTCGAAACAATAAATTGTTCCTTCAGAATAAACGGCGTGTCTCTTTCGACAGTCACGCATTTTTCACGGCACAGACTTCAGAGCCTTATAGTTCCGCCGCTTAAAAACACAGACAGACATAGATATATAGTGCCGGAAAGCATTAAAGCGGACGAAACTCTTTTAAATTTATATCTCAAGTGTTATTGTGAAATCAACGACCTCTTTTATAAGCTTTCGTCTCAGGGAGTTTGCGATGAAGTATTGGTTTATTGTCTTCTCAGTGGAAATGCTGTAGATATTGAGACCACAATGAACGGCAGAGAGCTATATCTTTTTATGTCTTTAAGGACTTGTCAAAGAGCCCAGTGGGAGATAAGAGACTACGCGATAACTATGTTAAAGCTTTTAAGAAGAGAAGAACCTGAAATTTTCTCTCTATTCGGTCCCGGATGTTATACGTCCCATTGCCCGGAAGGCAGGCTGTCATGCGGCAAATCAGCTGAAATAAAAGAATATTTTAAAACGCTTTGATATTATTCAAGCCGGACTTTATAAGTTATTGGATTAGGTGATACAAAATGAAAAACAGCATTGTTGAAGAGAATAAACTTAAAATGTACAAGGCTATTCTCAATTTGAAAAATTTTGAGGAATGCGAAATGTTTTTTTCTGATTTATGGACTGAAGCTGAAAAAAATACATTCGCCCAGCGTTTTGTGATTGCCGAGATGATTCATAACGGCAAAAAGTATGAGGAAATCGGCGAGATTACAGGCGCGTCGCCGGCGATTATCAGCCGCGTCAAAAGATGTATGCGAAATTACGAAAAACTTAATATTTTTGACGGTTTGGAAGATGACTGATGGGATATACTTCTTTTGCCGAAGTTTATGACAAACTTACAAAAAATGTTGATTACAAATCTTATGCCGCGTTTATCAGAAAGTGCCTGTGTGAAAATTCCATTCAAGACGGCATTATTCTTGACTGCGCATGCGGAACGGGAACATTGTCAAAATATCTTTCCGATTACGGTTACGATATGATTTTGGCGGATTCATCCGAATTAATGCTTAATTCAGCGAGAGAAAAAAATCCGGACGCTTTGACAATTTGCCAATCGATGACGGAACTTGATCTTTTCGGCACTGTCAAATCATGTGTATCAACTCTTGACAGCATTAATCATCTGCTGACATATGATGACGTAAAAAAAGCGTTTTCAAAAATATCTTTATTTACCGAAAAAGACGGAATATTTATATTTGACGTAAACACCGGTTACAAGCACGCGTATGTCCTCGCCGACAACACTTTTGTATATGATGTTGACGGCGTATACTGTGTGTGGCAGAATAGATTTTTAAGGAAAAGAATGATGACGGATATCACTCTTGATATTTTCATCAAAGAAAATGACGGAAAATATCGCAGAGAAACCGATTCTTTTTCCGAAAGAGCATATGATATAGACAGACTGACCGAATTGCTTGAGGATACAGGTTTTGAGGTAATCGGTTTATTCGGCGACAATATGACAGACGCCCCGGATGATAAAAGTCTGCGGATTTATTTTGAAGCTAAAAAAGTGAAATAAATACAAAATGGGAAAATTAATAAGATATATTTCAAAAGACGGAATGATTTCGGTAATGGCTATTGATTCAGGCGATATCGTTGCCAAAGCGAAAGAAATTCATAATACCAGCCATGTCTGTACGGCGGCGCTCGGCAGGCTTCTGACCGCAAGCGCAATTATGGCAAGCACGTTGAAAGGCGATGATGACAGTATCACCTTGAAAATAAACGGAGGCGGAGAAACCGGAACTGTTACTGCCGTCGCTCATTCAAACGGACATGTAAAGGGAGATATCGCCAATCCTTCAGTTAAACTTCCGTTAAGAAATGACGGTCATTTAAATGTAGGCGCGGCTGTAGGAAAAAACGGTTTTTTGACTGTCATAGAGGATCTCGGGCTTGAAAAGCCTTATGTCGGACAGGTTCCGATATATTCCGGTGAAATTGCAGATGACGTGACATATTACTACGCACAGAGCGAACAGATACCTACAGTCTGCGGTCTCGGAGTTCTTGTGACTCCAGACACGGGAGACGTAATTGTTTCCGGAGGTTTTATGATTCAGCTCCTTCCAAATGCCACGGAAGAAATTATTGAAACTGTAGAAAATGACATTAAAAATATTGAGCCGGTTACAAAAATGCTCGCCGACGGACTTTCTCCGGAACAGATATGCAAAAAAATTCTTCCGTCAACGGAATTTACCGAAATAGGAAGATCTTTCCCGATTTACAAATGCGATTGTTCAAGAGAAAAGGTTGAAAATGCGCTTATAACCCTCGGGAAAAAAGAACTTTTAAAAATGGCTTTCGATAAAGAGACGGAAGTGACATGCCATTTCTGTGGAAAGAAATATCATTTTTCGTCCGATGAAATAAGAAAGCTTGCGGAAAATCTTTCTTAAGATAAAGATAAAAATCAAAAAAATTAAAAAAATTCTTATTTTTAAATGTTCAATTAATTTTTATTGCTATTATCATTACTAACAAAGGTCAATTTTGGTCAAAGAGCATATGATAAAATTGTTTATCGGAAATTTTGCCGATCAAAAAGTCGGTTTGCTTAATAAAATATTAGAGGAGAAAATAAATGCCGGAAGATAATAACAACAATAATGCAAATAACAACACAGGTGGTTTATGCGTAAGATGCGGCAAACGCCCTGCGGTTGTCTATGTTTCAAGAATTGACGGCGATAATCAGAAACAAGAGGGATATTGCCTTAAATGTGCATATGAGCTGAATATAGGCCCCATCAGAAATATGATGGAAAAAATGGGAATTACCGAAGATGATATTGACGACGTCAGCGACCAAATAGAGGATGTAATGGGTTCTTTGAGCGGGCAGGACGGTTTTCAAATCGGAGGTGCTCAGCCGTTTCCGTTTATGAGCGGATTATTCAATCAGAATAACGGCAATAACCAAAATAACAGCGATAAAAACAAATCTAATAACAATTCGTCAAATAACTCATCCGAAAAAGTACACAGATGGGAAAAAAGAAATAAAGATAAAGAAAATAAATCTGAAAGAAGATTTATCAATCAGTATTGTACCGATTTGACAAAACAGGCAAGAGATGGCAAACTCGATAAAATCATCGGCAGAGACGATGAAATTTACAGAGTTACGGAAATTTTGTGCAGAAGAACTAAAAACAATCCATGCCTTATCGGTGAGCCGGGCGTCGGAAAAACAGCTATTGCAGAGGGTCTTGCCCAGAGAATTGCCGAGGGCTCTGTTCCGGCGAAACTTCAGAATAAAGAAATTCAGCTCCTTGACTTAACTGCTCTTGTTGCGGGAACTCAGTTCAGAGGACAATTTGAAAGCAGAATAAAAGGTCTCATCGAAGAGGTAAAAAAAGAGGGAAATATAATTCTTTTTATTGACGAGGTTCATAATCTCGTAGGAGCCGGAGATTCGGAAGGCTCAATGAACGCTGCCAATATTTTAAAACCTGCTCTTTCGAGAGGTGAAATACAGGTTATCGGAGCGACAACATTTAATGAATATAGAAAATATATCGAAAAAGACGCCGCTCTTGAAAGAAGATTTCAGCCGGTTAAAATCGAGGAACCTTCAATTAACGATACATATAAGATGCTGCAGGGCATTAAATCGTATTATGAGGATTTCCATAGGGTAAAAATATCCGATTCTCTTCTGTATAAAACCGTCACGCTTTCCGAAAGGTATATAACAGACAGATTTTTGCCTGACAAGGCTATCGACCTTTTGGATGAGGCTTGCACATGCGCGAACCTGCGCAACAAAGCTATCAGCGACTGTGAAGCGGCAGAAAACAAATATGCCGATTTGATAGCTCAGGAGCAGGATATGATGAATACCGACGAGGGAGAGGAACCGGACTACGAGGCTTTAGCGGAGGTTCGTTCTCAGAAAATGGCGATAGAACAGAAACTTCCGGAACTCAGAGAAAAAGCTTCGGATAACGCTGTAACGGAAGACGATATAGCAAAGGTGATAAATCTTTGGACAGGCGTTCCGACAAGCAAAATTATAGACTCCGACCTTGACAAACTTGCCGATATGGAAAGCCATCTGAAAGCCAAAATCATCGGACAGGATGAAGCTATTGAAGCCGTATGCGCTGCGATAAGACGCAACAGGATCCAGATAAATCCTCAGAAAAGGCCTTCGTCTTTCATCTTCGTTGGTCCGACGGGAGTAGGTAAAACGGAACTTGTCAAACAGCTTGCGAACGAGCTTTTCGATTCGCCTGAAACTCTAATAAGGCTTGATATGTCTGAATTTATGGAAAAATTCAGCGTCTCGAGAATTATAGGGTCTCCTCCGGGATATGTAGGCTATGATGAAGCGGGTCAGCTTACAGAAAAAGTCAGAAGAAAGCCTTATTCTGTCATCCTCTTCGATGAAATTGAAAAAGCGCACCCGGATGTTATGAATATTCTTCTTCAAATTCTCGACGAAGGAAAGACGAGCGATGCTCAGGGCAGGGTAGTTGATTTTTCAAATACAGTTATCATTATGACGTCCAATGCCGGCAGCACGATCGATAATGCCATGGGCTTCGGCAGGTCTGAACAGGATGTATCTAAAGAAAAAGCATTAAAAGGTTTAAGACAGTTTTTAAGACCCGAGTTTATCGGAAGAGTCGATGATGTAGTGGTTTTCAATCAGCTTACAAAAGAAAACTATAAAGACATTGCAAAACTTCAGATTAACGAGTTGAAGACGAATCTTGAAGATAAAGCGATTACTCTTGATGTTGACGACGACGTGAGCGAGCTTATCGCGTCCACTGCGGCAGACGGCGTAAGAGGCGCGAGAGATATCAGAATTGCTGTCAGAAAAGAATTAGAAGATCCTATTGCGAATATCATAATAGAGACACGGCATGACGGCGTAAGCAGAATAAAAGCCTTTGTCAAGGATAATAAGATAGTCTGCGAAAAAGAAATCTGATTAAATATTGATTTTTCCGTCCGGATTTTTTCGGACGGAAATTTTTGTGTATAAAATCATTAAATTATATATAAAAAATCGGTTCCGAAAACGGAGACCGATAAATTTGTAATATTATTTTTTCGCTTGTTTTTTTACGGCGCCTAAATCGTATCCTATTGCAGTAAACATTGCCATTATCATAAAAAAATTGAAAAGAGTCAGCGCGAGCGGTTTCGAGTAATCGAAAATCACAAATTGACTCCGCAAGAACATGTAGTCGGAAAACCGCATTTTATAAAATTCATATCCTCCGTAAATAAATACAAATACCTGAATAATTATTGACATTAATATCAATGATTTTGATTCAGGTAATTTTTTCTTCGTAATATAACTTTTCACTGTTTTTAAATGAAGACCGGCATGAATACTCATCAGAACAAATCCCCAATAGGAAAAAAGAAGATGAATAATTCTCGCTGAACCTGTTGCAAATGTGATATGAAGAAATTTGAAAACATGCTCGGAAATAATAATTCCGCTTACCGGAAGAAATATCATTATTACGGACAGAAGAATATTTATAACAAGATTTAATGTTCTAAAATAGTTGTATCTGCCTTTTGTTACAGCTTTTATCTGCTCTTTATTTAAAACATGATGAGAAATGAAAAGAGCGAAAACTATTATTCCGAATATTTCGTGCAGTACTACGCCTGCAAGCTCGTACGACATCATAACGGGCATTAGAAGCACCATTATCAGGTCTATTATTATTTTATATTTTTTTTCTTCATATATTTATATTCTTATTTTGTTTATTCTTAATCAGACCAATATAAAATTATTTGATATAAATTTTAATATTAAATTTACATTTGAAATCAACTTCTGAATAAATGAAAAAGCTGCCTGAATACAGACAGCTTTTTTCTGGTGACTCAGCGGGGATTCGAACCCCGGACACCCTGCTTAAAAGGCAGGTGCTCTGCCGACTGAGCTACTG